>CAYSWT010000028.1:0-8618 GCA_964434845.1 uncultured Atribacterota bacterium
TCAGTTGAAAATAGAGAGGTATGGGAGTTTTCCGGTTTAAGGTTGACATAGTTGAGTTATTCTCCCCCACTCTACCACATAAAGATGTATAGTGGTAATTACCACTTTCTATTATAATATCCAATAACTGCGATTGTCAATTTATTAACCTTATTCATTCAAATCAATTCTTTTTCCAGTTATTGCCGATTTCAGACCCGCTTCTAAAACCTGAATCACCTTCATTCCATCGTAAAAGTCAGGAGAAATTTTTTCTCCTTTATCAACTGCATTGAGAAAGTCGGCGACAGCATGAACAAACCCATGTTCATAACCAATAATATGCCCAGCTGGCCACCAATGCGACATATAGGGATGAACACTTTCGGTGGCAAGAATGGTTTTAAAGCCCTGTACAGAATCTGGATCATCGAGAGAGAAATATTGAAGCTCATTCATCCGTTCTAAATCAAAAATTAAGCTTCCTTTACTTCCATAAATTTCAAAATAGTTATAATTCTTCCGTCCCGGTGCAAATCGAGATGAATCAAAAGATCCTAATGCTCCGTTTTCAAACTCAACCATCATAAAGGTTGCATCATCAACCGTCACCTCTCCTTTTTGTTGAGTTTGAACTGCCGCTTTGAAGGTTCCAGCTGCTATTTCATCGGCGAGGGGCCGTTCTTTAATGAAGGTGGTTTTCATTCCCATAACACTTTTTATATCGCCCACCAAATATCGTGCCAGATCAACACTATGTGAATTTAAATCCCATTGCGGACCTGCGCCAGCAATCTCCTTGCGTAAATGCCAGGTCAGAGGAAAATTTGGATCGACAATCCATGATTGGAGATACGCTCCCCGCCAGTGGAATATCCGACCAACTTTTCCCTCGTCGATAAGTTGTTTTGCTAAACCAATCGCCGGGCACCTCCGGTAATTAAAATTCACATAATGAACCACACCTGCTTTTTGAGCGGTTTCATACATATCTTTTGATTGAGCATAACTCAACGCTAAGGGTTTTTCACAAAAAATATGTTTCCCGTTTTCTGCAGCAGCAACGGCAATATCATGATGAAGGTTAGTTGGAAGAGAAATATCGATGATGTCGATATCTCTTCGTTCTACAACTTTTCTCCAATCGGTTTCGATTTCTTCCCATCCCCACTTTTCAGCAAAGGTCTTCAATGGTTCCTTATGCCTTCCGCAAATGACCTTTCTCACCGGTTGGAGATTCAGATCAAAAAAGAGTGGCGCCTTTATCCAGGCATTGCTATGGGCTTTCCCCATAAATTTATACCCAATAAGAGCGACGTTCGCTTTTTTCATAAAAGGCCTCCTTTATTTCCTTATTTCCTTTCTTCATTTATGATATTCAGTCATTTCATCTATTTCAAGTTCAAGGATGGAAGCAACCGCTTGAAGGTTTACACTATGATGGCCGGTGATTATACAATTATGGTGGGAATAAAGTCGATTCATTAACTGCAGCCCATTCGGAATCCGGATGATCGCACCATTCCTGCAGTCAGAACCGGGATATTGAACATACCCTTCAAGATACCCTTCAATCACAAGTATCTTTGAAAGTGCTGGATCGATTTTGGCAATGGTCACTTCCCCTTTTGGAAGCCGGGCATCGATGGCGGTTGCGTTTTCATTAACGATTTCAAGCACTCTCGGTTTCAACTTCCATTCAGTAGAAAAAGACTTGGGAAGAACACCGAGATATCCACAATGAGCAACTAATAAGTGGTCCTCAGGTTTTTCCATCTCGGGGAAGCGATCGATCTTCTCATGTTTCAAGGCAGCCATACCCATTAAAAAAGGATAAATGTTGCTCATCATGATCGATGCATTTAAGGATTTGAATAGAATGAACTGGGTAAGCAAAGACAGTGTATCTGCTTCGCAGGCCCATATTATTCCTTTTTCTTCAAATAACATATTCCAGGCTAAACACGGAGTGGTATCCGAATAGAAAGATTCATTCAGACAATTGATCCCCATTCCCTTTACCGAATTGTCTTTCTCGATTTCCCGCTCGAGGGCAATGTACATTTTTAATGCGCCCAAAAGAGCCCTATTGGACACCCCTTCTATAGGCAAGGCCCATTTCTTCCAAACACTTTCAGTCTCGAAATCAGGTATATTCTTTGCTTCTTCTGCTAATTTCTTAAAGCTTTTCTTTACAATGGTAACACCGAATTTCTCTTTTATCAGCTCGGTACATTCGTTTTCCCACCAGTAAAAGCGTTTAAATATGCTCGCCTGCATTCCTTCGCCTGGATCATCCTGAAAAACCAGAAATTTGATAGTTCTCATTTCCCTTTTCAAGGCAAGGCTTTTCAGAATTTTTCTGGTTAATTCTAAATGGTAGGGAGCGAATACTGTGAGGCCCTTCAATCTGAGATAACTGACAACCTCCCAGTCCCACATAGCAACGGTACCAAACTCGGAAGTTACTACGAGAATCGGGATGGTGATTCTTTTCAGGTCATTCATTTGCTTATAAGCATCTCCTAATATTTGTGGAAAAATCACAGCATCAGCCTCAGGCAAAGGAGCGCCAAGAGGGATGGGATCGATGATATCCGCCTCCTGAGCAAAAACCTCTTTCAAAGTACGCAGCTGATCAAAAAATTCATTATCTGGTCCTGATTTAAAATACAGAGGAACGATTCTTGCTTTCATGGAACACCCTCCTATTATGATTTTACAAATGTATCGTTTATTCCTCATTCTCTGAAAAGAAAAGAATCTTAAAAAATGCAAAGAAATCATTGTCTGGTAAATTTGATCGGTAAAGGATAGATTTCATTTTAATCCGGACATTTATTTTATTTTACCAAAAACATAAATGGAACGGATTATTTATTAAAGAATCAGATACTGAATCATTGAGTAATGCTTGATAGAAGTGTATATTTTTCCTTGAGGATATCCATAAAACCTAAAAACTATTTTTTGGGACGGTGATGCTATGAAACTTCAGAACTTTCAAAAAAAGGATAACCTGGTTATACAAAAATTCATCGAGGCACGCAAGAAAAATAACTGGAAAACCCGTTTAAATCTCTCCTGGAGTAATTGGGGATTTGGAATTGAACCTTTTGCAACATCCTGTGCCCGTCTGGCGAAATACAACATCCATTATATTGAGTTACACGGGAATAAGTATGGTCCAGATTTAGGATATAAAGCAAATGAAATCCGTCCCATCCTTAACGATTATGGAATTCAAGTGGGTGGCATCTGTGGGATGGTATCTCCGGAATCCGAGCTCTCCAGTAATAAGCCTCATATTACCCAGCGTTCCATCGATTACTTTCGCCGACATATTGAATTTTGCGCTGAGATGGGCGGAAAATATATCCTCTTCTCCCCCGCTGCCGTCGGTCGGCCTCTAAAACACGATGACAGTGAGTTTTATAGGGCAGGTGACGCCATCCGTATTTTGGGAGACGACTTTCTCCAACACGGCGTTCGAGCAGCATTGGAACCGGTTCGAGCAGCCGAAGTTAGCTTCTGTCATACCTTCAAAGAAGCAAAGGCTTTAATCGACTATATAAATCATCCTGGTATTCGCTATATTGGTGGCGATCTCTACCACATGTTAGTTGGAGAAGATCACATTGGCACAACTCTTATCGAATATGGCGATCGTCTCACCAACCTTCATACCGCCGATACCAATCGGGGAGCATTGGGAACCGGTTTCCTCGATGTGGATCTGGTGATTATGGCATTGTATGTTATTGGTTATAATAATTCTTCTTGCTATGTTACCCCCGAACCCTTAGGACCAGGAGGAGACCCCTACCCTGCCATGTGGGGACGGCCTGATCCCAAAGTCCTGGATGAATTAGTCCGTCAAACTGCGGAATACTTCTATGAAAGAGAGAATGAGGTGCTCTCAGCATCCGATGAAGAATTGTTGAGGTAAGATAAAAAAGGGAGGAATGGCATTCCTCCCTTTTTTTTGTAAAAATTTCATTCCCCTTTTAGTCAGTATTTCGTAAGGTATCAAACATGGCAACAATATTCTCGGGGGGAACGTTGGCCATGATATTATGAATCTGCTGAAAAACGAATCCACCCCCCGGAGAGAGAATGCGTACCCTTTCCCGGACATCACGAACCACGTCCTCCGGGGTTCCAACTCCGAGCACATCTCGGGTGTTACATCCTCCTCCCCAAAACACCATATCTTTCCCAAATTCCCTTTTCAATCGCTCTGGCTCCATATCTTTACAGGTGGTTTGCACTGGATTAATGATATCCAGACCAGATTCGATGAAACTCGGCAAAAGCTGATAAACGCCTCCACAACAATGAAGCATAACTTTCACATTCACCAGTTTTTTGGCTTTATTCCAAAGATAACTGTGGCGGGGTTTAAAATAGGTATCATACATTTTTTTAGACATTTGCGGACCGGTTTGCATACCCAAATCATCCCCGAACAGAATAATATCAATATACTCACCAACTGCAGATAAATATTTTTCTAAATTCGAGTCATAATACTCAACCAGTTTATCTAAAAATTCATGCACTTTTTGGGGTTCAGAAGCCAACATCATAAACCAGTTGTCGGGTCGGAAGAGAAATTGAGGATTCTCATGAAGGTTCCCGCCAAAAAGTCCGACGATAGCCCGATCAGTGGATTCCCGCAGTTTCTTCGCCCCTTCTTGCATGAGCTTTAGCCCCTTTTCATCATATCCAAGAGGGGCAGGAGGTGTGGCTAATTTACTCCACATTGATTTCTCAAAAGCGGCATCAAAATTGCTGTAATCCGGATTTTCGACTTCTTCAAATGGGAAATAGATCTGATCGAAATAAAGAGAACCTTTCGGCTGAACAGCTATCCGGGTTCCATCGTCGGAACAGGCATACCAATTCTCATTTTCTCTTATCATATGTATATGAGCCGGAATCTTGCAGGGAGTTCCTTCCGGAAGTTCCCAATTTTTCCAGTATTCTTTTTCCAGTCCAAATCCTCTTCCCAACTCAATGACGTCCACTTCAAATCGATTCAGAACTTCGGGTTCGATGATAGCAAGTTGTTGTGGAATATCGTAAACATATATGTCCCCGCTATGAATACCCAAATACTTCTTTAAACGGGCGTAAGCAATCGCCATGATACCACTGGAACGATGACCGCCAAAATCAACTGGAACCCGGTCTGGCTCTCGATGATTTAAAGCGGTGAGCACTCTCTCACGCGATGTCAAGGTATTCTCCTCCTTTTTTAACCTTTCACCCTTCACCAATTATATTGTACCATTTTTACTTAATGGCACCCATGGTGAGACCTTTCACCAGGTTTTTCTGAACAAGAGCGGTAAACAGAATCATCGGGGCCATGGCGAGTACCCCAGCAGCTGCCATATGGCTCCACATGATACCGGTTTCGCGGATAAAACCAGTAAGAGCTACCGGAACGGTTTGAGCCCGGGTACCGGTTAAAATTAAAGCAAAGAGAAATTCATTCCAGGAAAAGATAAAGGTGAAAATTCCAGTTGCCGCCAGACCAGGAGCAATTAAGGGAAGTGCAATTCGGAAAAAAGCATTGTAGGATGAACAACCATCGACCATCGCACTCTCCTCGATTTCTCGTGGAATTTCCCGGAAAAAGCTTCGCAACAGCCAGACCGCAAAAGGAATGTTAAAGGTGAAATAGGCTATGATCAAAGCAGCTGGACTGTCCAAAAGCTTAAAGGTACGCATAATGATAAAAATTGGGATGATGGATGCCACTGGGGGAGTCATACGGATGGAAAGAATCCAGAATGACAAATCCTTCGATCGACGAAAACGAAATCGGGTTAGACCATAGGCTGCCATCGATCCGATAAAAAGCGCCAGAAAAGTACTGATGGTTGCGACAATTAAGCTATTTAAGAGGTAATTTCCAAAGGGGATAAGGTTAAAAATCTCCCGGTAATTCGAACCGATCGGTCTAAAAATCCATACCGGCGGATATCGAAGGGCATCGACGTTTTTTTTGATCGAGGTCAGAAAAAGCATGATCGGAGGGAATAGAATATAAATAAACACTAACATGGTAATGATCGCCAAAATGACATTCAAAATCTTTTTTTTGGACCGATGAGTATACATTATTCTTCACCTGCACGGTAATACTTGAGAAAAAATTGGGTAATGACAAAGAGTATGAGGAAAAGAATATAAGAAAGTGCTGAAGCCCGACCCATATGAAAAAATTTAAATCCGTATTTATAAGTATAAAAACTGAGAAGTTCGGTAATTAAACCAGGACCCCCTTTGGTGAGAACGAATATTAAGTCGAAAGTTTTAAAGGCATCCATGACTCGTAAGAGTAAAGCAACAATCAGCGTAGGAAGAAGCAAAGGAAATGAAATAAATCGAAACATTTGAAATGATGAAGCGCCATCGACAATGGATGCCTCAAAAGGTTCTCTGGGAAGCGATTGCAAACCGGCTAATAAAATGAGTGCCATGAATGGAGTCCATTCCCAGATATCAGCCATAATCACTGAAGGAAGCGCTAAGTTGGGGTCGCCCAACCAATTCAGTTTTTTAAAACCGAATAGCTCCAGAAAATAATTTAAAGTTCCCAATTCCGGGTTATAAAGAAGCCTCCAGATGATACCTACCACAACTGGGGTCATAGTGGTGGGAACAACCAGAATGGTACGCAGAATCCCAATTTTTTTTATGGACCGATTCAGAAGCAATGCAATTCCCAGACCGATGAGCAGCTCCAGGCCAACGACGGCAGTGACATAAATCAGTGTAACCCGAAGCGAAGTGTAAAAATCCGGATCTTGAAAAAAGGTGTAATAATAATTCCGTAAACCAACAAATTTCCAATTACCGCCTCGTATCAGATTCCATTCGGACAAACTAATCCCGATAGAATAAATCATAGGGAAAATAACGATGAATAATAAGATAATGACTGCAGGACCAATAAAAACAATTGGTGCTATCTTTTCTAAATTTTTAAATACCATCTCTTCACCCCTATAGTTTCCGTGAAAAAAATATGCAAAAAAGAATTATATCTCACGGAACATCAATAGCACATCTTCCGGCAATGATGAAAATGTTGCCGGAAGATGTTTTCAAACTGATGACGTTACTTCAGGGAACCCCAGCTCCGTAGAATTTCGGCAAATCGAGTATTGGCATTATCAAGTGCAGCCTTGGAATCCTTGGTGCCGGTCATAGCTTCCGAAATGGCGATTTCCAGAGCATCGGCGAGTTCGGAGTAAGCCGCAATTCGTGGACGACCTTTGGCAATCGGTAATGAAGTGAGCATGCCTTCGTATTCAACATACTTGGCAGCGAGATCCGGGTTTTTCAAAGAAGAATACCGGGAACCGGGCTGCGAGTAAGCGAGTTTGACTTCCATTTCAGGAGTAGTTGCCCAGACAATAAATTCCCAAGCAGCTTCTTTATTTTTGGCATCTTTTGGAATCATTAAACCCCAACCACCAAAAGTCGGGGTACGGTTGATGGATCCATCTTCTTTTTCTTTACCAGGAATCAGGGTGAAATTAAATTTATCAACTATTGTCGATTGAGCTGGATCTTGGCACAAAGGAGCGGCGTTCTGCCATTGCAGGTTCATGGCTGCTTTCCCTTGAGCGAAGGCATTCGCATTTTCAGCCCAGTCATAGGTTAATACTCCTTCGGGAGCATAGGGGATCAGAGTCTTGAAGTAATCGAGTGCAGCAACCGCCGCTTCACTGTTAATGGTCGGGTTGAAATTGGCATCATACCAATCTCCACCGTAAGACCAGAGCATATTGTCATAGGTGCACTGAAGCTGAACACCACGACGTCCCATAAAGGTGATACCGGTAATGCCTTTGTCTTTCAGTTTTTCATTGAGCATTTTCGCCATATCGGTGAGTTCGGTCCAAGTATTTGGCGGAGTTAATCCTAATTCTGAGAAGATATCGGTACGATAGTGCAATCCAAAGACGGCTTGAATGAAGGGAAGCCCATAGACTTTCCCTTCCCAAGATCCCTGCTCATCGAGAACGGATGGGATAAAATCATCGAGTGCAAGTACTTTAGCATCAGTTTTTTTGATATAATCATCAACCGGAATCACCAAACCCTGCCCAGCATATTGACCTACCCACACACAGTCGACATGGACCACATCATACGCTCCGGTTCCTTGAGTCACCGCCACTGCCTGCTTTTCCTGCAAGGTGGGATAGGGAAGGATCTCCAGATTGACTTTAATGCCAGTCAGTTGTTCAAATTCGGGGAGCAGCTTTTTGACGGCATCAGAACGGGGCTCGGCGACCATGGCGATATTAATCGTTTGCCCTTCAAATGGTTTCCGGGTATAGGTACCAAATATGTATTCTTCGGCCAGAGCAGCAGTAGTCAAAACCAGAGTCAACATAACGACTAACAAAATAACTCTTTTCATTGTGGAACCTCCTCAAATATTTTTCAATTTATCGAGTTTAACAAAAACCTACACGATAATAAACCAAACAATCCCCATCCTAAAAACTGTTCTGAATACTAAGTTTAAAACATCACCTCCTATCAGATTCGACTTGACACGTTTACTTTTAACTTCCCCTTTCAAATCCCCCTCACCCTGACCTTCTCCC
>CAYSWT010000028.1:8718-19971 GCA_964434845.1 uncultured Atribacterota bacterium
TCTCTTTTTATATTTGATTTGTTCTGTCTTGCGCCGTAGGCTGCCGGTGGCTCACAATGACAGATTATTTTGATTTTTTTTTTACGATTCACGACTCACTGCATTTTCACGATAGACATTTCTGCCCATGGTTGTTGCTACTTGAAAGTAGTATGAGTATTCATTTTTCAGATGGTACCAGGGTATTTTTTTGGCATGAATGTCTATTTAATTGCACCCAGGGTTAAGCCTCGCACCAGATATTTTTGGACGATCATTGCCAATATTAAAATTGGTATTGACGCCATTACTGCAGCCGCTGACATATTCTCCCATTCAATACCCATAAAACCGATATATCCGGAAATGGCGACCGGTAGTGTCTGAGCAAATTTTCGGGTCAGAATGAGAGCGAAAAAAAATTCATTCCAGGAAAATAAAAAGGAAAGGATCGTCGAAGCAACGATACCCGGTGCCGCCAAAGGGAAAGCAATACGTATAAAAGCTCCCAGATCGGTTGTACCATCGACCAGCGCTGCTTCCTCAAGTTCCTGTGGGACCTCAATGAAAAATCCCCTCATCAACCAGATGATAAATGAAAGATTGAATGTAAGATAAACGATGATGAGGGTCAGATGGGAATCAAGCATTTTCATATCACGAAAGAGAAGGAAAAAGGGAATGATAACCGCGATTGGAGGAGCAAATCGGGTGCTGAGTATCCAAAATAAGAGGTCACCCTTGCGGCGGAAATGATATCGGGAAAGAGCATACGCAGCGGGAGTCCCCAGCAATACTGACAACAACACTGTGGTGATACTGATGATAAGACTGTTCAAGAAATTTCTGGGAAAAGCACTTTCGGTAATAACCTTGACATAATTATTCAACATTGGTTTAAAAAACCAGACCGGAGGAATGCTGATTGCCTGGATTCTGGTTTTCAACGACATGGTTATAATCCAATACACCGGAAAAAGAAAAAAAACCAATATAATGCCAATCAGGATATACAAAACCAATTTTTTTTTCTTCATCCCTATGCCGTCTCCTTTTCGGGAATAATCTTGGTATAAAAAAAACAAAATATGTTCACTAATATGATCATAATAATCGAGAATGCTGAGCCTTTTCCGATATTAAAAAAATTAAAAGTAATGATATAAGAGTATATACTGGCCGTTTCGGTGGCGATTCCCGGCCCACCGTTGGTCATGATATAGATGGTGTCAAACCATTTGAAGGCATCGATGGTCCGAAGGAGAATTGCCACCAACATAACCGGTTTCAAAAGTGGAAGAGTTATTTTGGTTAGAATTTGTAAAGTATTTGCACCATCAATGGTAGCAGCCTCGTAAGGTTCGGTAGGAAGAGCTTTCATACCCGAGTAAAGGATGAGAAATATAAGCGGGGTCCATTCCCAAACGTCGGTGAGTATGATCGAAAATAAAGCCAGTTTGCCGGTCCCTAACCAGGGCTGAGGCATCATACCGATAAGTCGAACGAAATAATTAATGATTCCCAATGTGTGGTCATACATAAGTCGCCAGGTTAACCCTACCACCACCGGTGTCATCACCATCGGGATGAGAAAAAAGGGTACCACCCGACTCCCTTTATCTACGCCGTTCACCAATGATGCCATAACATATCCCAAGACCAACTGAATGGCAACTCCAAAAACCACAAAATAGACTGTGACTTTCAAAGAATGCCAGAACCTCAAATCCTCAAATAAAAGTTTATAGTTCGCCCCACCAATAAAGGGTGTACCTTTGGCAGGATTGGTCAAATCATAAAACCGAACACTATTATTTATACATGCAATGAAAGGGAAGATGGCAACCATAATTAAAACAATAAGTGCGGGAAGAAAAAGGATATAAAAACTGGTTTTTTTCAATATCATTCTTGAATCGCCCTTTCCAAATGGTGGCCGCGAATCTTCGCGGCCACCATCAGTTCAGTTCATCGAATTATTTGTAATATCCTGCTTGTTCCAACACTTTAAACATATCATTATAGGCGACCTTCATTGCTTCTTCGACAGTGGCTTCACCAGTGACTGCTCGAGAAATCTGAGTTCCTATGGCTTCACAGAGTTCCGGATATTCCGGAATATGGGGCATGTATTCCGGGTTTGCTAATTTTAAAGCTTCGAGAATGACTGGTACACCGGGGTAGGTTTTGGAAAATTCGTCGCTCGCCATAGCGGAAACGCTGGTGATACCAGTATTTCCACCTTCGATCATGGTGCGCATCTGGATGTCTTTGCTGGTCATCCATTGCAAGAAGAGCCAGGCTGCTTCAATATTCTTCGAGTCGGCGTTGATACCCATACCAGCGGTGAACAGATGAGACGCATAGCGCTCGGTAACAGGACCAAACGGACCAGCTGGAGCTAATGCATATCCAATTTTGCCAACGATCTGGGATAGATTTGGATCTTCAATGCGACCGACAAAGTCAGAGGCATCGAAGATGATCCCTGTGGTACCGGTAACAAAGGCATTTTGTACTTCAAGCCAGCTATAACGGGAGACATCGGGTGGTCCGTAATTTTTAAGTATATTACTGAACCAAGTAGCGCCCTTAATAAACTCGGGGCTCGTCACACCCGGCTTCATATTTTCATCGAGCCATTCTCCTCCATGAACCCAGGTCCAGGAAGTAGAAATAATCGGGTTGTCTTCACCTTTGATGGCTCTCATAGCGATACCGAACTTATTATTGGTTTTGTCGGTCAGTTTTTCAGCAGCAGCCATCAGTTCATCGGTGGTTTTCGGAACACCAATTCCCTTTTCCTCAAACCAGTCTTTCCGGTACATCAAAATTCCAACATGACCGTAGTAAGGGAGACCCCAGAGCTTACCATCGTAACAGAGTGCATCGAGATAAATGGGGGCAAAATCTTCACAGTAATATTTTGATTTTTTATTAGCCAATAGATCGTCAAGAGCAGCAACATATCCAGCTCGGGCATAACGGGCAGTCTGCCAGCCATCAAGCAGGAAGATGTCATAAGCCCCGGTTTTGGCTGCCAGGTCAGCGATTACCTTTTCCCGAAGAACTGGTTCAGAGAAGACGTTCCAGTCAATTTTCATACCGGTTTCCTTTTCAAACTCCGGAATGAGTTTCTGGATGGCGCGAGCAGTCGCAGTATCCCAAGTTATGACTGTGACCGTTGTTCCGGCATAGGGTTGATCTTGAGCGAAAACCGTGGTCGAAAGACCAACAACCACAAGAACTGCAATTACCAGATATATGATCCATTTATAACCCTTTCCCATTGTGAAACCTCCTTAAGAATATGAATGTTAATATTCAATCACACATATATACTCGCTCAGGTGCTTTATTTAAAGTATAAATTGCCTCCTTTCTGTTTATATAACGGAGAGGATAATTCCTCCCCGGAATTTCTTTCTCTCCTTTGGCTAAAGGCAAAGGTTGTGTTGAATATCTTTCTACTACCTAAAACCTACGTGATAACACACAAATTAAAATTATATCGCCGTCCAGCCACCGTCGATGTTCAATATATGGCCAGTGATCATGCTGGAAGCATCAGATGCTAAAAAGACTACCGGACCGACCAGTTCATCAGTGTTTCCCGGACGTCCCAGTGGAATTTTCCATTTCAGGTATTCAGAAAATTCTTTATTTTCCAATAACGGTCGGGTCATGTCAGTCAAAAAATAGGTCGGAGCAATAGCATTCACCAATATGTTATATTGGGCCCATTCGGCAGCCAAGGTGCGAGTGAGCTGGATCACGCCCCCCTTACTGGCACAGTAAGATGTGGCATAATCAAGAGGATGGAAAAGACCCCTTTGGCCGACCACCGATGCGATGTTAATGATTTTCCCGTAGCGTTGTTCGATCATTTCACGGCCAACCGCCTGACAGGACAGAAACGTTCCTTTTAAATTCACGGCAATAACATCATCCCAATCAGCTTCGGGCATATTTTGAGCATTTCCTCGACGAGTGATACCGGCACTATTTACCAAAATATCGATTCGGCCAAACTCTCTCATCGTTTCCTGCACCATCGCTTCGACGCTGCTTTTTTTTGTGACATCGACTGAAAACGCCAAAGTTGTAACTCCTCTTTTTTGGGAGATCTCCCGGGCGGTCGCATCAGCCAGGTTCGAATCGATATCGGCGATGACCACCTGGGATCCAAAAAGCGCCAGTGCATTCGCCATGACTTTTCCCAAACCCTTTCCAGCACCGGTTATAATGGCTACTTTTCCGTTGAGCTGAAAGATTTCATCTCTGCTAAGCACGATAACCCTCCTGGTTTTATTCATACTATTCTCAATCACTACACTTCAATTTTGATATGTTTCCACTCTAAATACTGATCAAGTCCGTAATGCCCGAGCTCAAGTCCGATTCCGCTTTCCTTCCATCCTGGATAGGGCGCGTAGAGACTGTCGGGACTAATGTTGTTAATGGCGACATTCCCCCATTCCAGGTTTTCCGCAACCATGGCTGCGGTTTTCATATTGGAGGTGTAGACATAGGCGACCAGACCATAACAGGTGCTGTTGGCCTTGGCAATCGCTTCCTCAGCACTGGTAAAACTATCAATCGCCACTATTGGCCCAAAGGGTTCATCAACCATAACCTTCATATCAGGGGTAACATTCGTCACCACCGTCGGTTCAAAATAGCATCCTTTTTGGAATTTCGGATCGTCTGGACGTTTTCCACCGCAGTGAACCCGTCCGCCTTTGGTAACCGCATCCTGAACAAATTCTTCCATACGCTTGACCCCAGCCTCATTGACCATCGGACCACAGTCCGGTGCCGGGTCATCAAAGGGATCACCAATACGAAGTTTTCTGGTTCCTTCGACGAAATTTTCCACATATTGATCATAAATCCTTTTTTCAACAAAAATCCGGTTCACCGAATTGCAAATCTGGCCAGTATTACGGAAAGCTCGCTTGACTCCGTCTTTCACAGCCCGAGTCAGATCGGCATCGGCAAAAACGATAAATGGTGAATGACCCCCCAACTCTAACATAAGGCGTTTGACCGTCTGGGCAGAAGCTTTTATGAACTCTTTCCCAGTCTCAGTCGAGCCAGTAAGTGCCACTAATTTCACCAAAGGATTGGCAAAAATTTCACCGCTGATGAGCGCATTATCACCGCTTACCACATTCAATACCCCTGCCGGTAACCCAGCATCATTACAGGCTCGTACAAACTCGATGGTGGAAAGTGGGGTTTCCCGAGAGGGCTTTACAATGACTGTGCACCCTGAAGCCAGGGCTGGAGCAACTTTCCAGGATATGAGGCTAACCGGATAGTTCCAGGCAGCTACGGCAAATACCACTCCCACCGGTTGTCGGATGGCAATACTTCGCAAGTTCACGGCATTATGGGGAGGAACTTCTCCCAAAATATTGACCCCTAAACAGGCATAGTATTCGAGACAATCGGCTGCACCCAGGATTTCCCGCTCGGCATCCTTAACTGCTTTTCCCTGTTCTTTAGCTAATAGCATCCCCATTTCAGCTGCTCTCTCCCGGACTTTTTCCGCCGCCCTAAACAGTAGACGACTACGCTCGACGGCGAGCTTCTTTGACCAGACTTTAAAAGCAGCATGAGCACCTTCAATGGCGGCTTTCATTTGGGGCAAGGTAACTTTTGCAACGGTCGCTATAACTTCCCCATTGGAAGGATTGGTGACATGAAAGTGCCCCTCACCTTCTTCCCATTTTCCGTTCATAAACAATTGATAGTGCTGCACTCCTAAGCCTCCTTTTCAAACTGACGGTAAGCCTCTTGAAACAGATCGTGAAAAGCTCGAAAGTTCCGGTATTGTCTCTCATATATTTCAAAACGCGACTCATCGGGGATATAGGTATCTTTCACTTTTAACCACTTCTCTCCCAAGTTGCGAATATTCTCACCACTTACTGCTGAATCGGCAAGCAAGGCGGCCCCGATAATTCCCCCTTCTGACTCGGTGAGAGTAACCACTTTTTTCCGGTAGATATCGGCTTTTAACTGACACCAGAAGCGACTCCGAGCACCTCCACCGATAACTGACATACTATCAATATGACCCGGATAGAATCGTTCAATTTCATCCAAACTCATTTTGAGATCAAAACAAACTCCCTCCATGACCGCACGCGCACAATGACTCCGCCGATGATGAGGTCGTAGCCCAAAAAAACTTCCCCGTGCAGATGGAGACCCCAAAAGTCTTTCTCCCATTAAATAGGGGAAAAATAACAAGCCTTCTGCTCCTGCTGGAACACTACGGGCATCATCATCGATCTGGGCATACAAGATTTTTTCGTTCTTTTCTCCGTTATAAAAGGCTTCCCGAAGCCACTTCAGGCTTCCACCTCCGCTATCGAGAATACCAAAGCTGATCCACCCATCAATCGCATGATGAAGATTCATCAGATGTTCAGTTAAAAGTGGTTCCGAGCTGAAAACCGATACATCAGCAGCGGTTCCGGTTACATCGCACGACCTGCCTTCCTCGATCATCCCGCCTCCCATGAGCAGACAGAGCATATCGCCAGCTCCGCACACAACCGGTATTGAAGAAGAAAAACCGATATTTTGTGCTACTTCGGGTTTAATCTTCCCAATCACCGTTCTCGAAGAAACCACCTCGGGAAGTTTCTTCCTATCAATTCCAAATAGGTTAATAAGCCCTGAATCCCATTGTTGTGTTTTCCATGAAAATAAAAAGCTTCCCGAAGCTTCGGAATAATCGGTATATCTTTCTCCAGTGAGGCGGTAGTTGAGGTAATCTTTTGCGGTCAAAAAAACAGAGGTATTTCGATACACATCCGGGAGCGTTTCTTTGATCCACTTCATCTTCGGACCCGTCCAACTGGGAATAAGCAGGTTGGCTGCCAGGCGAATCTGTTCTTGTGGCGGAATCTCGTATTGGAGTTGATCACAAACCCCGGCCGATCGTTTATCGCACCAGATTGGAACTTTATCCATCAGAAGACGACCGCTGGCATCAATCGGTACCACCGCATGCATCTGGGCGCTGATTCCCATCGCCAGAACTTCAGTGTCGGGGTGGAGTAAACAAAGATTTCGAATACACTCAAGGGTGAGATCCCACCACTCATCTGGCATTTGCTCCGCCCATCCGGCAATGGGAGAAAAAAAATCTGTAAGGCGAGCCTCGAGGCCGATAATTCTCCCCGTTCGGTCGACCAAGGCTGCACGCACGCTTTCGGTTCCGACATCAACTACCAGCACACATGCTTTCATGATGCCATTAACCTTCCTTTTTGACCGTCATCCAAACATAGGAAAGGGGAAGATGATATGGGTTTTCGGTCCGGTGAAATTTCGCAAATGGGATATAAACAACATCACCGGTCGTGGCTTCAAATCTTTCACCATCGATTTCCATAATGCCTTTCCCAGAGGTAATAAAATACACTTCCTCCATGGGTGCATGTTCATGACCGCGGGTGCTACATTGAGGATAAACCGTGGTATAGCCGACATTGATACGTCCGGATTCCGTCTCATTGCCCAATAAAAGCATAATGGTATCGCGAACAACATTGCTCCCAACTTTTTGCAGCATGTCGGCAAAAGTATTTTTCCCTTCTTCCAGTTCAGCTTCCAACAAATTTCTTCTTTTTAATATCGCCACGAAATAACCCCCTTATCGGTATCGCATTTTTCAATGTTATTAAAATATATCATGAATTATCTTGTTGAACTTTTCCGTGAAAGTGGTGGCCGGCCTTTCAGGTAAACTCGGTACTCATATTTATCAGCACGAATGACGGAGATAACCACTTCAAATGGTGTTCCATCCTCAAGGTAGGTAACCCGAACGGTGTGGAACAATGCCGTCTTTTCCTGAATTTGCAGGAGATCGACTTCAAGCGGACCGCTGCTATAGGCTTCAATGGTTTCCACGGCTCGATTTAGCTTAAGGTCGTATTCTTTTTCGAGAATCTGGTAAAGACCCATCTCGCGGAGTAATCCCTTTTTGTCAACCAGATCTGGTGTATAGCGGGCTAAAATATAATTACTCATAAATGCCACCGGAAGACCATCGGCGATTCGCATTCGTTGGATAAGATAAACCTTTTCCCCTTTTTTTGGGTTCAAGAGTGAGGCAATTTTGGGAGGGGGGTTGATCAATTCGACGGACAAGCTGCCGGTTTCAACTTTAATATTTTTTTCTTTGAGAGTTTCGGTAAAAGAGGTAATATAATTAAGATTCTGAGCGGTTTTGGGCTCTTGTACTACCGTTCCCTTTCCCTGTTTACGGTATACCAATCCTTCCCGCTCTAATATACCAATGGCATTTCGGACTGTTGTTCGGCTGGTTTGAAATTGCTTTTCTAATTCATCTTCGGTTGGCAACAATTCGCCAGTACGGTAAGTACCTTTCAAAATGTCCTCGGTGAGTTGATTGCTAATCTTCACATAAAGAGGCACCTTGATATCAGACATAAAATTGAATCGAACCCCCTAAGAAGTATGTTTGTATTCTCTTCATAGGCAAATCGATTTCGACGAAAGATAATTATGAATTTAATAAGTTGTTATTATTTTCTCGAAGAAACCATCTCTTGTCAAGTAGGGTTTAATCTTTTTTATTCCGGCTCTTTCCATCTTATCTTTCGAATAATATAATTATAAAAGGTATTTTAGCCATTCTTGATATTTGTGGTTATTTTTCAAAATATATTTTTTATTGGAATTCCCTCTTTTAAAAGGTAATTACCTATATTAAAAAATGGAGGTATTGAAATGATCTTCAAAGACCGTTTTGAAGTGACTCACTTTATTGAAAGTAAAAAAATCGTCGCCATAATTCGTGCTAAGGAAGGCGGTTTGCTATTGGAAGCAGTAAGAGCCTTAAAAAAAGGTGGAATTGAGTGCATTGAAGTAACCATGACCACCCCCGGGGCATTACAAACCCTAAAAGAAGTCCGCTCTGAAATCGACGACGTCCTATTCGGAGCCGGTACCGTCCTCGACCCGGAAACCGCACGGTTGGCAATACTCAGCGGTGCTCAGTTTATTGTGACTCCCTCCCTCAACCTCGACGTTATCCGCCTGGCCCATCGCTATGATATCCCGATTATTCCAGGTGCTTTCACTCCCACTGAAATTCTGACAGCCTGGGAAAACGGTGCCGAATGTGTGAAAGTTTTTCCTGCTTTTAGTGTAGGACCGGAATACATCAAAGCCATCAAAGGACCTTTTCCGCAAATTAAAATCTGCCCGACCGGAGGAATCAGTCTGGATAACATGAAGGCTTTTATCAAGGCTGGTGCATCCTGTTTGGGAGTCGGAGGAAAGTTAGTGGATGCCACCCTTATCAAAGATAACAAGTGGGATGAACTGACCTCCATTGCTATGGAGTATGTTGCTCAGCTGGAAGGGTATTAAAATTTTTCTTAAATTCAGCATCATTTCCTGAATAATTTATTTACACTCGTAGGAGCAGCATCCTGCTGCTCCTACGAAAAACAAAATTCATATCGTTAAAACTTGTCACTCATTGCCATACCATCTCTACTTACTCCACAACCCAATATTTTGCTCACGGGCTTCTTGTTCTAACCGTAAAAAACGATCGACGTAACGAACATTCGGGGGAAAGGTAGCCACTCGGGCATACCCGTTAGCAACCAACCATTCATTGATCATGATGCCATCTTCAGTATAGACATAGGCAAGTAAACGACCATAGCGATCTTTTTGCTGGACATCGAATTCTAACTTAACTTTTTTGTTTTCTACCATTTGCCGATTTGCCTTATAGGCTTCTTGAGCGAAATATTCAACGTCCTTCCGTGGATGATGCCGTTCCGGGGTGTCGATACCAATATACCGTACTTTTTCTCCATTCCTGAGTTCAATGGTATCCCCATCAATCACCCGGGTGACGATATATTGATCCGATCCCCGCTGGTAAAAATTATACATGAAAATGACGATCAGGATCGCCAGCAGGTATGACCAGGAATTCTTTTGGACTTTCTTCACTTACACCACCCGATACAGCGGCTCTTGTCCGGCGAAAACTCGAATGATGTTTTCCGCGGCAATATTTCCCATTTTAAGGTTTGCCTCCCGGGTATGAGAAGAAATGTGCGGAGTGGCAATCACATTGGGAAGTGATAATAAGGGGCTTTCAAAGGGAGGTTCATGGGTAAAAACATCCAAAGCAGCCCCGGCAATGCGATTCTCTTTTAAAGAGCGATAAAGGGCATCTTCGTTAATGAGCTCCCCCCGGGCGGTATTCACCAGGTAGGCTTCTTTTTTCATCAGGGCGAGGAGTTCGTCATTTACCATCTCCCGGGTTTCATCTGACAGGGGAGCATGAAGGGTAATGAAATCAGCCTCGCGGAAGAGCTGCTCGAGAGTCGCTTTTTGATAGGGAGAAACATCGGCAGGAATGAAGGGATCGAAAAACAAAACCTTCATCCCAAAAGCATTGGCGAATTGACCAACAGTCTTTCCAATCCGCCCGAAACCCACGATACCGATAGTCTTTCCTTCCAACTCCAATCCGAAACTGGTTGCCCCCCATTCTTTATTCTTGACCTGTTCAAAAAAATGGGGAAGCTTTCGAGCCAGGGAAAAGATTAAAGTAAAAGCCATTTCGGCAACTGAAACCGAGTTGGTTCCAGGTGCATTCGCAACCACTACCCCATACTTTTGTGCTGCCTTAAGGTCAATGTTATCGACCCCAACTCCGTGTTTAGATACCACTCTTAAATTTGGACAGCGGGAAAGTACGACCTCACCCACCCGATCCATCCCGACCAACACCCCTTCGGCATCACCAATCAAATCGGAAACAACCATTTCATTTTCTGGATCGAGATTTTTCTTGACTTCAACCATGATTCCGGCATCTTCTAACCGGCGCAACGGATCCTTGGCTGCCCGGGCAAATGATCGGGCAAGAATAACAGTCTTTTTCAATGGCGATCACCTCAACCGTATTAAAAATACCGTGAATCGTGAGTAGTGAGTCGTGAATCGTAAAAAAAATCAAAAAAATCTGTCATTGCGGGATCGACAGTCTACGACATAGGATCAAAAGAGAAAACGTGGGGGGAACGTCCCCACGTGCCTACGGCGTAAGACAGAACAACACAAATATAAAAGATTAGCCTTGCAAAAAGCATCCAAGGCTGGAGGCGTGGCAATCTCATCCGACAACAAAGTTGTCTTCCTGAGGAGCGTTTTTTGCGACGTGAGGATCTCATTTTTTGATTTTATTCCAAC
>CAYSWT010000029.1:0-19900 GCA_964434845.1 uncultured Atribacterota bacterium
TCAATCTTACGCCGTAGGCTGATATCCTGGTGTATTTCCAGGATAGACCCTCATGTTGCTACGTAGCACCATGTGAAGATGAAAATTCTTTCCCCCACTTTAGAAAAGGGGGGCCAGGGGGGATTTGAAATAGACGGTCAACCAATCGAATCCCTCTCAATCTCCCTTTATCCAAAGGGAGAGGTCCGGTGAATGGAATTATTGAATATCCTGAATAAAATGAGTTTTCATTGTTTGCTGGTTACTCGTCACTGCCTTTCATGGTATGGGTTTTATTTATCAAACCCGATAATGAGTTTACAAGATATTATTTTTAAACTTTTTACATTTTACATTTCACTGTATTTACAGGATAGTGATTTAAAATGCATTCTTCAAGTATCTAATGTTCGGCCGGGAAAGGATACCAGCAGGAAAAGTGATGGAGATAACATCAAAACGAAAGGTGACATGATGAGGGTTATAACCATGACAAATGAGATAATAGAGGGCAACGCGACGAATTTTTTCTTGTTTAGCAGGAGTAACTGATTCTTCAGGAAGACCGGCATTAAGTACGACTCGAGATTTAACTTCTACAAAAACCAGAGAGTTTTTGTCTTGGGCAATGATATCAATCTCACCCATTCGTGTCCGGTAATTTTGTTCAAGAATTTTCATTTTTAAACGATGAGCGATGATGCGACAGGCAATATCCTCGCCCTGTTGACCGAGCTTTTTATAAGAATTTCCCACAGAAGGTTCTCCGATGGCATTCAGAGAGACCATATTCGTTCAATTTTTCACGATGCATCTTGGTTCCATATCCTTTATGATACACAAAGCCGTATTCCGGGTAAAGTGGTTGATAATGGGTTATCATCATGGAATCGCGCAACACTTTGGACACAATCGAGGCGGCTGCAACCGAATAACTTTTCGTTTCAGCCTGGGAAGTTGACAGAGAGGGAACATTGAGTTCGGGTACTTTTACCCAATCAAAAATGATAAAGTCGGGGACACAAATAACGGTCGCCCGATAGACTGCTTCTCGAAATGAATAAATATTTGCTTTTTGAACACCCAGACAATCGATGAGCTTCTCTCCGACAATGCTCACACCAATGGTAAACGCCGAACGATAAATGAGCTCAAATAGTCGTTCTCGCTGGGAAGATGAGAGAAGTTTGGAATCGGTCAAACCAGGAGGAAAATTCCAAGGAGGGAAGATGACACAACATGAAACCAGGGGACCAGCTAAGGGTCCCCTCCCCGCTTCGTCAACTCCACCAATAAACCTTTTTCCCTGTTTCCAGAGAGATTCCTCCAACATGGTTAACGTAAGACCTGAATAGAAAATGGCGGCCAGTAGATCAAAAAAGCTCGTCCTAAAATATTCTTGCGGGGGACATACCCCCAAAAACGACTATCATCACTATTACGGCTGTTATCGCCTAAAACAAAATAAGAATCATTAGGAACAATGTGTTCTCCTTCACCGTAAAAACCGACATCATAATAGGTACGGCCAAATTTATCTCCTTTAATCGGAACCCCATTCACATAAATCATGCCATTCTCGATTCGAATGATTTCACCAGGAAGGCCAACCACTCTTTTTATCAAATTTTTCTTCTTATCCATGGGATAACGAAACACAATAACGTCTCCCCGTTGGGGTTGAGTGAAGCGATAGTAGAACTTTGCTACCAGGACTCGTTCTCCCGGAACCAGCGTTGGGACCATCGAGCTGGAGGGAATATAAAAACCTTCCACCAGGAAGTAACGTACCACCATCGCTATAAGGAAAGCCCAGATGACGGTCTCGATTATTTCCCGCAAAGCACTCTTCTTCTTACTCTTCGCGTTTTTGCTCAATTCTGGACTCTTTGGCACTCTTTCCGCGGAGGTAATAGAGCTTCGCCCGTCGTACTTTCCCGTGGCGAATAACCTCAATCTTTTCGATGCGTGGTGAATAGATGGGAAAAATTCGTTCAATTCCAATTCCAAAAGAGATTTTTCGAACCGTCATGGTCCGACTGACTCCCGACCCCTTCAGCGCAATGATAAGACCTTCAAAAACCTGAATGCGCTCCTTCTCTCCTTCGACTACTTTCAAGTGAACTCGAACGGTCTGACCCGGTTCAAGCTCCGGAACCTCTTTGATATAGGTAGACTCTACTACGCGTAACAACCTTGCTTTATCCATAGATAACCTCCTCCTGAAAACCTCCGTGCACTTCCTAATATCTTTACCGAAGAAGTATCATTTCATTTTTCTGATAGTGCCAGGACCTTCCCCTAACAGGTAGGTTGACTCTATCCAATTGTATAAATCCAAGTCAAGGTAACGTAAAAAGACGCCTACTACTATAACATTCCCGCTCCACCTTGACAACACCTACATTCTCCCATTATATTCAGAAGGAACCAAATCGGGTCGAACCAACCGGGTTTTTTTCAATGCCTTATGATGCCTCCATTGCTCTATCAATGCATGATCTCCACTGGTTAACACCTCGGGAACCGTCAACCCCCGGAATTCTCGTGGTCGGGTATATTGAGGTGGTCCAAGGATTCCATTATAAAAAGAATCAAAACGAATCGATTCCTCAGCACCGAGAACTCCCGGTATTAAACGAATTACTGCTTCGGATATAATCATCGCCGGTAATTCCCCACCCGACAGAATATAATCACCTACCGAGATTTCTTCTCCCTGACAGAGCTCAATAACCCTTTGATCGATCCCCTGATAACGACCACAGATGAGAATGAGATGTTGACAATTAGAAAAATCTTCGGCCATGCGCTGATTAAAGACTTTCCCTTGGGGACTGGTCACTAAAACTCGAGGGTGACGATTTGTGTAACCTTTAATAAATTCTACTGCCAGAAAAATCGGCTCTGGTTTTAATACCATTCCTGGTCCTCCGCCAAAAGGATAATCATCAACGGTTCGATACCGATCGGAGGTAAAAGCTCTCAAATTATGCACTTTCATACCAACCAAATTTTTTTCCCGGGCGCGTTTGATAATTGCCGTGTCGGCAAAACACTGCACCAATTCGGGGAAGAGAGTGATAATGTCGATCCGTAATGTCATTCCCAGAAACCTTCCGGACAGCTCACCATAATATATCCAGCCTTGAGATTGACTTCTTTAATGAAAGCCCGGATAAAGGGGAGCACGAATTCCCTCTCATCTTTCTTGATCTGTAAATAGTCATATGCCGGCCCTTCGACTACATCCTGGATGATCCCCTGGAAATGATCATTCTCTATGACTTTCAGATTAAATAATTCATAAACATAATACTCATCGGCTTCCCGATTGTCTCCCACGTTCTGTTTCTCAGCCCATATCAAACAACCAGAATACGGCTCAACCTCAAAAATGGTTGAGTGTTTTTTTAAGGACAAAAGAACAAATTTCCCCATCGGCTGGGACGTGTCGATCACCACCATCCGCTCTTCTCCCTGGTATTCGAGAATCAAAGAAATACCCGAGGCAAAGCGCTCCATAGAAGTGGTATAGGGAAGGACCTTCAACATACCTCGTATACCATGGGGCTTAATGATTTTCCCAATGACTATCCTTTCGCTGTTTATTCCAATATCTCAACGACCGCCTTTTTTCCGGTTTTTACACAAGCCGCTTTCACTATGGTCCGAATGGAACGGGCAATTCTCCCCTGTTTGCCAATCACCTTGCCCATGTCGTCGGGCGCAACTCGAACCTCGTAAATCACCGATTGCTCCCCTTGCACTTCCGATACACTGACCTGTTCCGGATTGTCAACCAATGCTTTGACCATATATTCAACTAAATCTTTCACTCTAAACCAGGCCTTTCTGTCTGTTTTAATAAGGATTTCACCTTATCAGACATCTCTGCTCCGTTTTTGATCCAATACTGAATTCGATCGAGCTTAAGCGACCAAAGCGGAGGATTCACTATCGGAGAATAATTTCCTAAAATTTCCACCGGTTCACCGTCGCGAGCCTTACGGGAATCAATCGCAACCAATCGATAATACGGTACGTGTTTCCGACCTATCTTGGTTAATCTCAATATCACTGCCATCGTTTTGTTCTCCTTTCTCCTATCTTTCTCTTCAAATTATCCAGTATTCGTCAAGTCAAAAACTTGAGGTAAGCCGCACTATACATTCCATCCGAACCACCCTTTTCGTTTGGCAAAAGGGTTTTTTCCACTACGGTTCATTTGTTTCCAGAGTTTACGAAAGTCCTCGAATTGTTTTAACAATCGATTGACATCCTGAATGCTGGTTCCACTTCCTTGGGCAACCCGACGTCGTCGGCTGGAATTGATGAGAGCTGGATTTGATCGTTCTACTGGCGTCATCGATTGAATGATGGCTTGTACCCGTTTGATGTTTTTTTCCCCATCGATCTGGGAAAACCCGCTTCGGAGATTGCCGGGAAGCATACCTAATATTTCATCAAAAGAACCAATATCCTTCACTCGTTTCAACTCCTCCATAAAATCACTGAGATCGAACTCTTTTTTTACCAGCTTTTTCTCAATCTTTTTTCGCTCTTCCTCATCAATTGATCGCCCAATTTTCTCAATTAACGTGAGAGTGTCACCCATCCCCATAATTCGGCTCGCCATTCGATCGGGATGAAAGATTTCTAATTGATCAATCTTTTCTCCCATGCCAACAAATTTGACCGGCCAGCCGGTTTGGGCCACGATAGACAGTACCGCCCCTCCCCGGGCATCGGTGTCAATCTTTGACAAAATAAGACCGGTCGGGTTCACCCACTCCTTAAAAGATTGAGCAACCTTGACAGCTTCCTGACCGGTGGTGGCGTCTAAAACTAACAAAATTTCTTGAAAATTCACCTGTTCGATAACCACTTTCAGTTCAGAGAGAAGCTCTTCTTCGACATGGAGTCGACCCGCAGTATCGACTAAAATCAAATCATGGCTTTCCCCCCGAGAATGACGGATGGCACTATGCACCATCTGGAGCGGGGTCAGAGCCTGAGCATCGTCAAAAAAATCAACCCCGGCAGTTCGGCATAGAACGGCGAGCTGCTCTTTGGCGGCAGGACGATGGGTGTCAGTCGATATCGCTAAGGGAAAAAGACCCTGGTTTTTTAAACGAACCGCCAGTTTCCCCAGGGTAGTGGTTTTCCCTGACCCTTGAAGACCAACCAGCATAACGAGGATGGGTGGAGTTCTTCCGGTATCGAGCGAACTGACATCTCCCCCTAAAATTTTGCGGATTTCATCCCACAAGATTTGAATCACCATCTCTCCGGGGGTAACACTTTCTAATACATCCTTGACAATGGCCCGCTCCTTCACCTGGGCGATAAGTTCTTTTACTACCCGATAATGAACGTCTGATTCCAAAAGAACCATCCGTAAATCTTTCAATACCAAGTCAACATCCTGCTCGGTCAATTTTCCCTTGCTTTTAAGTTTTTTAAATATTCCAGAGAATTTATCAACTAATTGTTCAAACATGGAATGACTCCAGATTGTCGGATCCCTTTTGGTTTTTTAAAAGACAAGTAAGATGATAATCGTCACCGCGTAGACTGTCAAGAAACTTCCTCATCATAAACGATGGCTTTTACAAACTGTTCGGAATCGAAAGGCTGGATATCTTCGATTTTTTCTCCCGTTCCCAAAAATTTAATTGACAATCTTAATTCTAGTTGAATACGAAAAACAATACCACCCTTTGCCTGGCTATCCCATTTGGAAAGAACAACTCCTGTCAA
Source organism: uncultured Atribacterota bacterium (assembly GCA_964434845.1). Lineage (GTDB taxonomy): Bacteria > Atribacterota > Atribacteria > Atribacterales > Atribacteraceae > CAYSWT01. The sequence continues at coordinate 5,743 of CAYSWT010000029.1, forward strand.
AGGAACCGCTTTGCCAATTGTTTCAGCTTGGAGAAAAGCATTTTGACCCGCCATGGCATCGATGACTAACAAGTTTTCCACATTATCAGAAACAAAAGCCTTACGTACGATTTTCCCCATCTTCCCTAATTCAGCTAAAAGATTTTTATTGACGTGAGATCGACCTGCCGTATCGATGATAACCAAGGTACTCCTCTTTTTTTGTGCTGCCTCGATCCCATCAAAAATGATTGACCCCGGATCGGCACCCGGAGATCCCTTAAAAAAGAAGCAACCGGCGCGCTCTGACCACACTTCAAGCTGATCAACCGCTGCCGCCCGAAAAGTATCGGCTGCCACAAGTGCTACTGTTTCTCCTTGCTCAGCAAACAACCTGGCCAACTTTCCCGCCAGAGTGGTTTTTCCCACACCATTGATTCCGGTTAACATAACCGCTTTCATTTCCCCGACTTGAGCCGATGTGAAAAGTGAGGAATCGTTATCTGAGAGGACCGAATGTAATTTATCATACAACCACGATTGCCAATCTCCCTCCCCCGAGCTTGATTCTTTCAGCTCGCGAAATTCATCAACCAGTTCCATGGCTAAACTCGGACCCAAATCGGCTTGAATCAGCATTTCCTCGAGGGCTTCCCAGTCCGACTCTTTAATTGAATTTTCTGACCATAATCGAGAAAACTGCTGCTTAACACCATCTTTTATTTTTTCAATTCCCTTAAACCATTTACGAAAAAGCCCCTTTTTTTCCTCCATAATGCCTCCGGTTTATGATCCAGTCATCATTGCTATTATGAAAATACAGTGACGAGTAACGAGTGACAAGTAACCAGTAAACAGATAAAGGCTATAAAGTTGTCATTGCGAGCCACCAACAGCCTCCAGCGTAAGACAAAAAACTCGAATATTGAAAGATACCCCTGGAAAAAACATCCATGGCTGGTGGCGTGGCAATCTCATCTTTTATAATTATTATATAACCATGACCTGAACCTCTCCCTTTGGATAAAGGGAGATTGAGAGGGATTCGATCTTTTCGTCTTTTATTTTTCCTCATCCTTACACTTATTACATTTTACTGTTTTTGTTACTTTTCTCCGAATTTTTCAAATCCCCCCTGACCCCCCTTTGCTAAAGTGGGGAAAATATGAAGTAATGGGGTAATTATTTTCATCCTCTCCTGGTGCCAGGGTTTTTGCCTGGCATGGACATCTATCATGAAAATGCAGTGAAATGTAAAAAGTATAAAGACATTCAATCATCACCACTTTCTCTCAATTTCCCTCTCCCACAATTGGGCGTCTTCCCCAATCGTACCTTTTTTTGAACATTTCCCGTCTTACGTCGTAAACTGACGGGTGAGGGGGTGTATTTTCATTTTTCAGATGGTACTGCGAGCAGTATGGCGCTCTATCTTAAAATAAAAATAGTATTAAGAAGAGGAGACGAGGGTGATCGATTTCCCCAAAAATGGTACCACCTGGGAAATTCCCGGTTCATCCATCGTTATTCCGATAATTCGATCGGCTACTTCCATAATTTCTTCTTGATGAGTCACAATGATCACCTGACATTCCCTTGAGAAATCTTTGATCAGCTCGGCCAAACGGACACTGTTGAAATGATCCAGAGTAGCATCGACTTCATCAAAAAAACAAAAACGATACCCCCCTGCCTTAAATAGACTAAAAAAGAGGCACAGGGCACACAACGCTTTCTCTCCGCTGGATAATAATGATAATTTTTGTTTTTTCTTCCCAGGTATTTGGATGACAATGTCTAAACTTTGACCGTCTATTTCAACTTTTGCATGCCCGCCACCAAAGACAGTTTGGAAGTATTTTTGAAAGAGACCGTTAACATCGGAAAGAAATTCATAAAAAATATCTCGGCTGAGGCATTCACATTCCCCAACTTCCTTTTCAATTGAAACAAGGAAATCTTCAAAATAAGTGATTTTCTCCTTCAAATACGATTGTCGCTCCAGCAATTCCTTTAATTGAGAAATGGAACCTTTCCGTACTTCCCAATTTTTTAATTTTTGTTCTTTCTCTTTGATGAGTTGCTCGAGATGATGCTGATCGGAAATATGAGGGATTTCTACATTTTCGCTATTAAAATCTTGATACTCTTCGAGGCGGCCGGTGAATTCCTGTACTTCGAAATTGATTTTTTCCATCTGAAGATGGATTTTCCCCAATCGATGGGTAATAGCTTCTATTTGAGAAACCATGACTTCTTTTTGCTGTTGATATTCGGTTCGAACTTTTAGTAATTCCTTCATTTCCGCAACCGCGGTATCTTTTTGTTGCTGAACCAATAGGTGATTTTTATTCAAACGTATTAATTCTTCGGAGATTTTTCGCCAGGTTTCTTCAGACTTTTTCCGACCACATTCCACTTCAATCAGGGTTTCTTGAGCTCGATCCAGCTGTTTCTGAAGGGTGGATTGTTCAACCATCAACTTTTCTTCATTTGCCAGAAGTTTTTCCCGGTCGAATCGTTTCCGTTGGAACTCTTTTAATGTCTCCTCACTCCGATCAATTTTGTCCTGAAGACTTCTCCAATCCCATTCAAGATTATCCAATTCTTGGGAAAGACCTTCTCTTTCCGATTCGATCGTTTTCTTTCGGTTAATAATTCCGTCAATTTTATCCAGTTTCTTCTTTTTATCTCGGTCGAGATCGTCACAACGAAGCCGTAAGCCCTCAAGCTCTCCTTTTTTCTGCAGAATCAATTTTTCCAGCTCTTTTTCCCGAGAACTGAGATTGGTAAATCTTTTTTCGTCACTCTGGATATTTTTTTGAAGAGTGCTTATTCTTTTTTGCAAACTGTAATAAAAGCGACCTCCGCTTTGGCTGGTAACCAATTTTCTGGGAAATACCAAAACACCATCTCTTCGATAAACCAGATTTCCATCCGGACTAATCATGTTTACTTGAGGAAGAACTGGATCAAGAAAGGCTTTGATTATTTTCCCCGAAGGAATAATTTGCCAGCAAGAAGCCGGGGGTAAAAAACCGATCGGGATCAAATTCTGACCTGAACTAAAGTTTTTCATATCCGGTCCTGGCCAATTTTCTTGGTCCGCTACCACAATGAGTCCTTTAAAAAGCCAATTGAAGGCATAAACCACCTTTCGGGGCCATCCGGATTGAAGAAGGTTTTTAAGCAGATCTTCCACTTTCTCATCGACTTTTCCTTCCTGATCATATCCCTGGAGTATGGTTTGCATTTTTATAAGCAATGCCTTCTTTCTCGCGATCTTATCCTTAGAATCTTTTTGATCTTTGGTCAATTGTGTCAACTGTTCTCTCAGGACCGCATATTGATTTTCCATATTTTTAATTCGATTTTGATGAGACAACAACGATTCTTCAATACCGGTGATTTCTTTCCGTAATGATTTCACTTCTTGGGTAAGATATTGAAGAGAGGTATCGAAACGGGATAATTCTTGCTGGAGAGTATTTTTTTGTTCATTCAAAGAATCTTTCCGAACTCGAAGTTCGGCAACCTGCGTCTGGCACATCTTTTCATTTTTTTCTAACTCTTCCAGCGTTTCTCGATATAATGGGTGAGACTGAAGATCATTTATTTTTTTCTGTATGGAATCCTCTTCATGCTGGATATCAATGAGGGCTTGTCGGGTAAATAATTTAGTTTTCACTCGTTGCCGAGCTTCGGTCAAAGCAAAATAGATGCGTTGTTCAATGGTTCGTATCTCATCCCGGATAGTGAGGAGTCGATTGGAAATTTCGGAGGATTCGATTTCTTTTCTCTGTAGTTTTTTTTGCTGGTCGATGAGCAAATTTTCAAACCAAGTCTTTTGGTTTTCAATTTCGATTTTATGGTTTTCAATTTCTATTTTTTCGTGAGTACAAACATTGAGTCGTTTGATTTGGGATTGAATCAGCTGTCCCAGGTGTATTTTTCGTAAAGCAACGAAAACCTTCTCTTCTTGAAGAAATGCTTCTTCCTGCCGAGCATGTTCACCGACACGAACCACCTGAAGACTGAGTTCATTCTCTCTTTCTTTTAAACGTAAAAGTTTTTCATGAACGCGATTCAATGAAATCTTTAAAGTTGTGAGTTTTTCTTTCGCTGTAGAAGTTCCGCTGACCATTTCAAAAAGAGAGTATTTTTCAGCAGGGCGAAAATCAAACAGCGTCTGAAGTTTAGAATTGTCAACAACGGTCACACCGATGCTATCAACCAAAAAACCAAACTTCCGCAGGGTTTCTTTTAAGTCCTTGAGACGGATGCGATTTTGATTGAATAAATATTCTGATTCTCCTGAAGCAAATAAACGCCGTCCAATGGCATAGGGTGGGTTTTGATCATCTATCCAGTTCGTTTCAATGAAAGCCATTCCCAGAGGCTTGGAGCCTGCAGCACCGTGAAAAATGACTTCTCGCCCCTGTGATACCCGCATTTCTCGAAAATTATCACCCAAAACCCAACGTAAAGCATCGATAATATTACTTTTTCCGGAACCGTTTGGTCCCACAATAACATTTAACCCAGAGGCAAATTCAATGGTTACCGGGTGAGCGAATGACTTAAAGCCATTGACATTTAAATGAGTTAAATACATGGACTGTCACTAATATCGTATTTTTCATCAATAATCTTTTCCCAGGCTTTTCGAGCCGCTTCCTGTTCCGCCTTTTTCTTGTTTTTCCCCTCTCCTATGGCAATTTCTCGCCCATTAATGAGAACCGCCATTCGATACCATCGCCGATCATCTGATTCCTCGAAGACTTGATAAACCGGAAGACATTCTTCATGCTTGAGTGACCAGGTTTGAAGAAGACTTTTATAATTCACTGAAAGAAACACCAATTCAAGACCGCCATCCGCGGAAAATATTGTATCCAGTACGGTTTTGGTAATCTCATACGACTTGGCATCGATATATATAGCTCCCACCAAGGCTTCGAGCGCACTGGATATAATGGAATCCTTCTCTCTTCCTCGGTTTTTTTCTTCGCCTTTTCCTAAAATAATAAAGCGTTCCAATTCAATTTTGCGGGCAATTTGAGCTAAACTTTCTTCGCTGGCCCATTTGGCTTTCATGGCCGAGAGCCAGCTCCGTGGTTTTTCATAATGCAAAAACAGGTAGTCGGCAATATATAAGCCGACTACCGCATCCCCCAGCCATTCAAATTTATCATTACAATGCCCCTCTTTCCCCTCGAGAGCCGATTTATGCAATAATGCAATTTTTAACAGGGCTCGATTCCGGAAGCGATATCCGATCCGCCGTTCAAGTTCGAAGAGTTCTGATTCAGGGAAAAGCATTGTGGCTGTATTGTTAGCTTAATTTTGATTCAATATAATCAATTGCTTCTTGAACCGAGGTGATTTTTTCAGCATCTTCATCGGAAATTTCAATATCGAATTCTTCTTCGAAAGCCATAATCAATTCAACGATATCGAGTGAATCGGCACCAAGATCATCAATAAAGGATGCATCCGGGGCAACGTCTTCTTCTTCAATACCGAGCTGATCGACTATAATCTCTTTTACCTTGGAATAAACATCCATTTCATGCACCTCCAACCATTCAGTTTGTTTTTAAAACATCAACATGCCACCGTTGACATGAATTGTCTGACCAGTTATATAAGCGGCGGCTTGTGATGAAAGGAAGGCAATAACTTCAGCGATTTCTTCCGGTTGTCCTAACCGCCCAACGGGAATTTGATTGATCCATCCTTTTTTGATTTCATCCGGTAAATTTCGGGTCATATCGGTATCGATAAATCCTGGAGCCACTGCATTTACGGTAATTCCTCGCGAAGCTACTTCCCGAGCGAGCGATTTGGTAAAACCAAGAATGGCTGCTTTAGCGGTTGAATAATTCACTTGACCCGTATTCCCAATCACACCAACTACTGAAGAAATATTTATGATTCGACCATACCTCCTTTTTACCATGGACTTCATTACACTTTTGGTGCAATTGTAAGTTCCCTGAAGACAAACATCAAGTACTTGATTCCAATCTTCGTCTTTCATTCTGAGAAAGAGAGCATCTCGGGTCAATCCAGCGTTATTGACTAAAATATCAACTCGATCCCATTTTGATATAACTTCCTCAACCATGCGGTTAACTTGATCTTTTTGAGTGACATCAGTCATAAAATAATTGGCATCAATTCCTGTTGACTTCAATTGAGCCACTGCTCGGGAAAGATCCTCTTCGGCCGCTATGTCACCGATGATGATTTTGGCACCATATCGACCCAAAACCTGTGCAGTAGCAAAACCGATTCCTCTCCCAGCTCCGGTGATTAAAGCAATTTGATTATGTAAGTCAATCATTTGCATCTGCCTCTTTCACGAATTGATTTAGAGAATTGGCCGAATCGATAGCAATCACCTGAACCGACTCATAATCTCTTTTGAACAAACGTGATAATACGTTCCCTGGGCCGATTTCGGCGAAATAACGATATCCTTCCTGATAGAGCCGATCCATGATTTCTTTCCATCTAACCGGCGAGACCATCTGTTCGGCAAGTAACTTACGTATTTGTTCCGGATGGTCGACATAATCGGCTGTGACATTACTCAGATAGCGGATTCGCGGTTTATGAAATGGTACTTCGGACAATATCGGCTTGAACTCCTCGGCTGCTTCTTTCATAAAGGAAGAATGAAAAGGTGCACTCACCCGTAATTCGATGATTTTTTTTGCACCCCAAGCTTTAGCTCTTTCGTTTACCTGTTTGACGAAATGTCTTTCTAAGGAAAGGACAACTTGATCAGATGAATTATAATTGGCAACTTCAATCTTTCCGAATGATGACAATTCTTTGATCATGGAATCCAACTGATGCAAGGGAAGTCCAATAATCGCAATCATGGTTCCAGTCCCAGCCGGCACCGAATTCTGCATGATTTCTCCCCTTTTTCTCACCAAGTGGACTGCATCGGCAAATTCAAGGCACCCGGCACAGACCAAAGCCGAATATTCCCCTAAACTATGACCAGCCATGACTGATGGCTGAAAATGATATCTTTCATTCAGGAGTTGGAAAACAAGAACACTGAGGGTGAGCAATGCAGGTTGAGTATTATAGGTTAAATTCAACTCCTCTTCCGGTCCCAGAAGGGCAAGCCGAAGAAGATTAATTCCGGTTACCTGATTGGCTAAATCGAATAGATTTCTCGTTTGGTCGGGATAAGCGTCCAAGAAATCCTGGACCATTCCAACTCGTTGTGATCCCTGACCGGGAAAAAGAAAAACCGAATTCATTATCCTTGCTCCTGTATTGAAGCCATACGTCTGATGGTCACCTGAAAATCGGTCATAATATCCTGAATTATATCTGTCACTGATTTAATATCATGTATCAAGCCGGCAATTTGTCCAGCCATGACTGATCCTTCTTCAACGTCACCTTCACAGACAGCTTTTCGCAACCTCCCCGACCCCAGAGCTTCAATTTCTTCCCGGCTGACACGGAGTGATTCCAATTCTTCGAATTTCCTGGTCAGCTTATTTTTTAAACAACGGACTGGATGACCGGTACTCATCCCTGTCATAACCGTCGAACGATCCTGGGAGCGCAGGATGGCCTCTTTGTATGATGGGTGAACCTCGCACTCATATGAACAAACAAAACGGGTACCAATTTGAACTCCTTCGGCACCCAGTGCAAAACAGGCAGCCATTCCGCGACCATCTCCGATACCGCCGGCGGCAATAACCGGGATATCGAGAGCATCGACCATCTGGGGTATCAAACAGAGAGTCGTAATATCACCGATGTGTCCTCCTGATTCCATTCCCTCGGCAATGACAGCTGGAATCCCATGACGAAGCAGCCTCTTCGCTAACAGAACTGATGCCACCACCGGTATGGTTATGATACCGATATTTGAAAAATCATCAATAAGTCGCGAAGGATTCCCCGCGCCAGTCGTCACCACTGACACTTTTTCCTCCTTCACCACTTTTATCTGATCTTCAATAAAGGGTGAAAGGAGCATTAAATTTACCCCGAAAGGTTTGTTGGTCGTTGATTTTACTTGACGGATGTTGTCCCGGAGCTCCTCGGGATTCATGCCGCCGGATCCGATCACGCCTAATCCTCCTGCTTCAGATACAGCCGTAACCAAAGGTGCAGTTGAAACCCATGCCATCCCTCCCTGAATGATCGGATATCGAATTCCTAATAATTCAGTCACTCGCGTTCGCATTCAAGCTCTCCTTTATTCAAAGTGGTCCGATCAGAATCTTAAATGAAAATAATACGTCTTTAAAATCGATCTCTACGATAATATCGGATTGGGTATCAGAGGATAATGAATAATGCAAATGGATTAATTGGTCAAATTTAAGCTGGAAAGTCCAACTCGAATTTTTTCCGCCATTTTTTGGCCAACCAAGTCTTTCGCACGTAAAATAGCACTTTTAATATCACGGGCATTTGATTTCCCATGACAGATGAGACAGATTCCTTCAACACCAAGCAATGGAGCACCGCCATATTCGCTTCGGTCGAATCTTTTCCACACTTCTTTCAAGCGTTTGCGTACAGTCTCATCCTGAAATTGCAAAAAGAGCGAATGGCCAATTAATTCAATAAGCCCCTCTCCAAATTTCAATAGTGCATTCCCAGTAAAACCATCACATACCACGACATCGACTTTTCCACTAACGATATCCTGACCCTCAACGTTCCCAATAAATTCAAAATTTAATAATTCCCGGCGGCTTTTAAAATACTGATAAGCGCTTTTAACTAATTCATTCCCTTTCCCCTCTTCTTCGCCAATAGTCAATAGACCAACCTGGGGACGCTCTATGTTTAAAATTGCCTTGGCGTATTCTGCACCCATCACTCCAAAATGAAGCAGCTGTTTGGGTTTACAATCAACATTCGCGCCAACATCGAGCAAAACTGTGTTGGATTTCATACCGGGAATCAAGGTGGCAATCGCCGGTCTTTCAATATCAGCAATCCGATGAAGACCAAACCAGGCAGCAGCCATAACCGCACCACTATTTCCGGCAGAAATAAATGCATCAATTTGACCCTCAGCCAGTAGCCGAATCCCTTGTACAATCGTGGAGAACGGTTTCTTCCGAATTGCCTCCGCCGGATGCTCTTTCATTTCAATAACCTGAGGAGCATTTTCAATGAGAAACTGGTCTTCGCTCATTCCCAACTCGAGATACAGAGGAAGAAGTTTATCCCGGGAACCGATAACGACCAATTCCGAATCAGTAGAATGGGCTTCTTTGATACCCTTTAGAATTTCGATTGGGGCATGATCTCCTCCCCAAGCGTCAACGGCAATTTTCATATATTACACCAGCTATTCTTTGGTTTTTACGACCTGCTTTCCATTATAATAGCCACATGCCGGACAAATATGATGAGGAAGACGAAGGGCATGACAATGGGAACATTCCACCAAGTTTGGTACTTTGATGACCCAATGCGTTCTCCTCTTATCCCGATTGCTTCGCGATGTTTTATTGGTAAGGTTCGCCATAAATTATTCCTCCCTTATCCGATTCACGTTTTACATTTCACGGTATTTTCAATAATGATGAAAAACAAAATATACCCGATGAGATACCCACGGTACTTCAGTTATTGCTATGGTTTCAACCAATTATTTTCTCAGATTTAGATTGTCACATAGTATAAAATACTTTTTTATATATTGCAAACCATAGTACCCGGGTTTTTCTGGCAATATTGTCCGAAAGACCCACTATTTTAAATTGACTTTATTCAAAACCGTCAGACGAGGATCGATATGGATATTCGTACATTCACAGATTCCTTGATTCAGATTCTTCCCACAAACCGGGCATAAACCCTGACAATTTTCCTGACACAGTGGCTTCATCGGATAATGTAATAGAATCGCTTCTATTACTCCCGAGGTAATATCAATGGTTGAATCCTCTTCATGATAATAATTCATATCATCAGCATCGCGAGCTTCTGCCTCAAAATCGGAAGGTCGAGTTACCCGATCAAGATTCCGGTACTCAAGACGAAAGGGAATCTTTAGTTCATGAATATAGGGTTCAAGGCATCGGGAACACGATAAAACCAACGCCGTTTTTATCGTCCCCTCTAATAGCAATCCCGAACCACAATTGGTCACGGTGAGATGAACCCGGACGGGTTGAGCAAATGGGATCGTTTCATGGGCAAAAGAAAGAGGGGCATGGGTTTCTTCCAAGAACTCCTGACTGGTCAACCCCATTTCTTTTTTTACATCGCCAATAAAAACTTTCATGATTTATCTCTCCATTGACTGAACCAAACGGTAAGTATCAAGAGCAATCATCAGCTCCTCGTTGGTGGGAATAACCATAATTTTAACTTTCGATTGATCGGAGTTGATAAAAGCCTCTTTTCTCCTCACCATATTTTTATCTGTATCGATTGAAATACCTAAATGTTCAAGTCCTTCGCAAATTGATTTTCGGATATATGCTGAGTTTTCACCAATACCAGCAGTAAAAACTATCCCATCGAGATCACCAAGGATGGCATAATACGCTCCAATATATTTTTTTGCTCGATATGCGATCATATCGAGTGCGAGCTGGGCACGATGGTTGGTAGGAGCAGCGTCTTCAATATCCCTGGTATCACTGGAAATACCGGATATCCCTAACACACCACTTTTTTTATTGAGTATTTGATCTATCTCTTTCGTTGATAATCTTTCTTTGTCCATCAAATAAAGATTAATGTATGGATCCATATCACCACAGCGAGTTCCCATAACCAGCCCCTCTAAAGGTGTAAAGCCCATTGAAGTATCGATTGATTTGCTGTTCTTCACTGCAGTGAAACTGACACCACTTCCCATATGACAGGTTATCAGGCGTAAATCGGTTAAATTTTTGCCCATCATCCGGGCAGCTCGCTCTGCAACGTACCGATGAGACGTTCCATGAAATCCATAACGACGTATACCATACTTTTCATAATATTCATAGGGAATGGCATAGATATATGCATATTCCGGGATGGTCCCATGAAAAGCCGTATCAAAAACCGCAATTTGAGGCGCCTGGGGAATCAAAGCCTGACATGCTTCAATACCTAAAATGTTGGGAGGATTATGAAGTGGAGCTAATTCAGCACAGGCACGAATCGTCTTTAGTACTTCTTCATCGATACGAACCGAATCGGTAAATTTTTCACCTCCATGAACAACTCGATGTCCAACCGCATCGATTCCAGAAGTAGTTTTTATAACACCGATTTTGGGGTCAGTCATGGTCTCAATAATCCATTCCAGTGCAACTCGGTGATTAGCTACCTCTCGTTCTTTCGAATAAGAAATCTGGTGATCGGTTTTGTATTCAATACGCGAACCGGAGATACCGATCCGTTCGACCAACCCTTTCGCAATAACCCGATTATCGTTGGCATCATTCATGCTGAGCAGTTCATACTTTACTGTCGAGCTTCCACAATTCACGACTAAAATATTCAATTTAAATCATCCCTTCCGTTCGACTCAGATTTCTCATGGCATGTCTTCATAAATGAATACTTTTCGAAAAATTCCTTCCCCCTCCGTTTCGGTTTAACCTGGATATAAAACTCAATTCCAGAAAAAAACCACTCGAAGTAACGCTTTTCAAAATACACTTCATTCAAAGACCACTCTTCATTTGAACTGGTTTACCTAAAATTGGGTTTGTAAAACAGTAACTGCGATTTGATCAACAATATCTTCAGCTTTGCATCCTCGGGATAAATCATTGACCGGTTTCGCCAAACCTTGCAGAATTGGACCAATGGCAGTAGCCCGGGCTAAACGTTCAGTGAGCTTATAACAAATATTTCCGGAATTAAGATCAGGAAATATAAGCACATTGGCCTTCCCCGCCACGGTACTGCCCGGAGCCTTCTTGGCAGCGACTGAGGGGACCAGAGCAGCATCACCCTGGAGTTCACCATCAATGAACAAATCAGGTTTGAGGGATTTCGCAATGGAAGTTGCTTCAATGACTTTATCGACCAGTTCATGTTTGGCGCTTCCCTTGGTTGAAAAAGACAGCATCGCCACCACCGGTTTGATCCCTAAAAGTTGGGTAGCAGTCCGTGCCGTGGTTATCGCAATATGAGCAAGCTCTTCGGCATTGGGATTGGGGTTGAAACCTGAATCCGCGTAGAGAAATACTCCATTTACACCATATTGACAATCCGGAACAACCATTAAAAAACAACTCGATGCCAGTTTAACCCCTGGAGCTGTTTTGATAATTTGCAATGCTGGTCGAATAACATCGGGGCTGGAGAGAGATGCTCCGGAGACAATGCCGTCGATTCGATCATGATACAACATCATACAAGCATAATACATGCTGCTGGTCAGCCATTTCTCGGCTTGTTCCTGGGTTAAGCCCTTCCCTTTCCGCAGATCATAGAGCGATTGAACATATTCCAAGCGTTGGGGATCGTTTAGATGGTCAACGATTTGTACTTCGGAAAGATCAATTCCCACTTCCTTCGCCTTCCGTTCGATAACCGATGGGTCTCCGACCAATTGAATGGAAGCAATGTGATCTCGAGAAGCAATTTCGGCTGCCCGAAGCACTCTTTCATCATCATATTCGGGCAATGCTATAGTTTTTTTCAGATTTTTGGCTTTATTACGGATTCCCTCCAGAATGTTCATGGGTGATTCTTCTCCTTTCAAATACCCATACCGGGTTTTTTAATCAAGCAAATCATAAATATCTACTTCCTTGGTTTGACCCTCTTCACATTACCAATCTTACGCCGTAGGTACGTAGGGTGCTTTTTTCCTCACGTTGTTTTTTTGTTTTTTAAACTTACACCTAAGGTTGAGATCCTGGTGTATTTCCAGGATAGTTTATCATATAAAAATGCACTACTGGTTAAGGAACTCTTCAGGATGAATTATATTTCAATTCTATTGGTTTTTTGATTTATGATTTGGGATTGAACTTTTTTCTGAGTTCTCTTTCGACGATATCCGGTACCAATCCTCGTACACACCCGCCAAATTGTGCAATTTCTTTCACCACGGTTGAATTGAGATAGGAATACTCGGTGCTGGTTGGAAGAAAAAATGTTTCAATTTCCGGTGACATTTTCCGGTTAGTTATGGCTATTTGTGTTTCATATTCATAATCGGATATGGCTCGTAAACCTCGTAAAATTACTTGGCAGTTTTTCTGACGGGCAAATTTAACTAAGAGTCCATGATACGCCTCAACCGTGACATTGGGGAAATCTTTCACCACTTCTCTCATCATTTTTTCCCGTTCTTCAAGATTAAATAATGGTTTTTTATTGGGATTTTTCAAAACTCCGACAATCAGACCATCAAAGATTTTACTGGCACGGGAAATAATATCAATATGACCATTGGTCACCGGGTCAAAACTTCCCGGATATATCGCTACCAGCATATTTCTTCCTCTCCTAAGGGACGATTTTGAAATTCAACGACCCTGGATCCTCAGTTAATAACGGAAGATTGAAAAAATTGAAAATACGATCACCCTATAAAAAAAGTATCCCCGCCAAAGGAAATATGATCTTAAAAACCGGATGAGTTTTCATGATTCTGATGGTAACCAAGTATTTACCCATCATTGAAGCCTTCTCGAAAAGACCCGAAAGCCAACACACTTTCACCATAGGTCCGAAGCATTTTTATATCATAAAATGAACAAACCGAAAGGAGATCCTTAAATTTGGGATATCGAATAACTATCAAACTACCAATGAACAATTGTTTAAAATTATACATTTTTTTTATAATTTCAGCCTGGTTCATGGGAAAGGGTGGATCGAGAAAAACAATATCAGGTTTATTCATTTTGGAGAGCAAGGTATCGATTTGAAAAAAGTCAACAATCAGTACCCGGCATTTTTTTTCAAAACCACACAAAGTAAGGTTCCTCTGGATTATAGCACCCATCCGCGGATCTTTTTCAATAAAATAAACTTGGGAAGCCCCCCGGCTCAAAGCTTCAATCCCGATCGCTCCTGTTCCGGCAAAGACATCCCAGACGATCCGATTAGACATATCATCTTGCATTAAGTCAAACAAAGTTTTTCGAAGAAAACCTTGCATTGGTCGAGTATTTTTCCCGGAAGGTCCGATAATCTTTCGGTTTCG
>CAYSWT010000030.1:0-19728 GCA_964434845.1 uncultured Atribacterota bacterium
GATATATTCAACAAGGGGGGATAGTTATGAGAAAATCTGGTATTACACATATTTTCTTGTTGTTATTAGTATTGTGTTTATTCCTTCTCGTTTCAAGCTCACTGAGTGCTGCTGAACTTCCCAAGGGTATTACTCTCAAAGTTCTGGCTATGACTGGTCCCTGGGTGAGCGGTCCGGCGAAGGTTCACGGTGTTGAATGGGGTGAAAAAACCGGCAATACGGTAGAGGTCATTGAAGTAGCCTATGCAGACCTTTTCCCAAAAATGCAGCAAGCTGCTGCCACCCGGAGCAAGGTGTTTGATATTCTCTTAGCTGCCAACACCTGGATGGCAGATTTGGTGGGATGGGGATATGTGATCCCTTTCGATAATTATATCAAAGACCCGGAAGTACTCTATGATACTGATGTACCCGACGGAATCAAGAGGAAAAACACCTATGGTGGTACCACGTATGGGTTAATCTGTGATAATGATAACCAGTATCTCTTTTACCGTAAGGATATTCTGGGGAACGCGGAATATCAGAAAAAATTTGCCGAGAAATACGGATATACATATAATGTTCCACCCCAGACTATCGACGAGCTGATTGATGTCGCCGAATTTTTCAACGGATGGGACTGGGATAATGACGGTGAGATTGAATATGGCTATGTCCGCAGCACCAGACGCGGAGCTCAGACCTATAACTACGCCCGTCCCTGGTGCGGTCCCTACGCAACCGTCCCCAGCGGCAAGATCGAGACTCCGGGCATTTTCTTCTTCGAACCGGATATGACCCCCATGGTAAATAACCCCGGTTGGGTTAAGGGGATTGAAAAGTTTATTGAAATGGGAAAGCGTGGTTGTGCACCGGGCCTGGATTGGGTAAGAGGTGACGTCATCAATGAAATGATATTAGGTCACGCAGCGATGGCTATTGACTGGGGAGATATTGGGCCGAATTCACAGGGAGAACAATCGAAAGTTAAAGGGAAAATTGGCTATGCTCTTTCGCCCGGAACTAAGGAATATTGGGATTGGCAAACCAAAGAATGGGTGAAAACCGATGAAGTACACTATGCTCCGGTTCATTGCTTTAACGGGTGGTCCTGGTATATTACCTCCACCACTCCCTATCCTGACCTCTGCTGGGATTTCATCAAGTATATGATCAGCCCGGAGATCAGCGGGCAGGATGTTGCCAACCCGTTCAGTGGGTATCAACCCTGGAGAATTTCTCATTCCACCAACCTGGAACCCTGGATAAAGGCTGGTTGGGATGAAGCGGAAGCCAAAGAATACATCGGTAATACTCTGGCGGTAACCAATCATCCCAATGCAGTCATCGATGTCCGTCTTCCTGGTTCTGCCGAATACGAAGACGTGTTTGAGCTCTATCTCACCACCGCTCTGTCAGGAGAACATACTGCCCAGGAAGCCATGGATCTCTGTGCTAAGGAATGGGATGCCATCACCGACCGGATGGGGAGAGAAGAACAGAAGAAGTTCTATCAACAACATTTAGGTTTAAGATAAGCCCACAATGCCCCCTTCTCAATGAAGAAGGGGGCAATTTTTATCATTCAGAGCGATCGTTATGGTTAAAACCGATAAAAATATCAAGTATTTTTTCATTCTTCCAGTGGTTGCATTTATTCTGTGTATCGGAATCTTTCCACTCCTCTTTTCAATTTATATGTCTTTCAGCAAATGGATACCGGCGTCCGGAGGAATTCAATTCATCGGTACTCAAAACTTTAGAGACATGTTCCGGGATCCGCGATTTATCCATGCGTTTTGGCTTTCATTTATTTATGTTTTTTCTACTATCGTTTTGCAGCTTGCTTTGGGCATCCTCCTTGCCATGCTGCTCCAAAAAGATTTAGTCGGAAAAAACTTCTTCCGAGTTTCATACATGCTTCCCATGCTCCTTTCCCCGGTGGCTATTTCCTATGCCTGGAAAATGATACTGGATTTTAATCGGGGACCGATGAATTATTTTTTAACCTGGTTTGGGATATCGCCAGTCGAATGGTTGGGAAAAGGAAATACCTCGGTCATCTCGCTCGTTATGGTTGATGTCTGGCAGTGGACTCCGTTTATGATTTTGACCATCCTTGCGTCATTTGAAGCCTTGCCGGAAGAGCTCTTCGAAGCGGCAGTGGTCGATGGAGGCACGCCTTTCAGGATTTTTCGTGAAATCACTCTTCCCCTGGCTCTTCCAGTTATTGTGACCATTGTTTTATTGCGTATAATCGACGCATTTAAGGTTTTTGATACCGTGTATATTCTCACCGGCGGTGGTCCAGGGACGGCTTCCGAAATGCTCAATTTCTATATCTACCTGAAAGGATTCAGAGCCTTTAATCTTGGGTATGGAACAGCGATGTCCTGGGTTCAACTGGTGATCATTACCATAATGTTCTTGTTATTTATTCGATCATTAAAAAGGTTAGGAGCCATGCGATAATGGGTAACAGTTATTTTAAGGTGAAAAGTCCTTTGAGTAAAATTATCATATACTTCGTGCTCATTCTCTGGTTTCTGATTACGGTTTTTCCGATTTATTACACCATCATCACTTCTTTTAAAGAACATGAAACGGTGTATTCTCATGTCCCAAAATTTTTCCCTTACCTCGATTTCAAGCCGAGTACCTTGGGTTGGATTCACCTTATTGGGAGAACTGCTCCTGGTGAACCCGAATACCAGGTCATGAAAGTTTTGGGGGATCGAGCCATTTATTTACGAAACAGCATTATTGTTGCCCTGGGGAGTTCTGCAATAGCCATAACGCTGGGGCTTATGGCGGGTTATGCTTTGACTCGATTCACTTACCGAAGATGGAAAAATGATGATATCGCCTTTTTTATCCTTTCCCAGAGAATGTTCCCTCCGGTCGCTTTAGCTATGCCCTTCTTTTTACTCTTCAACACCTTGGGTTTACTGGATAATGTCATTAGTCTGATCATTGTTTACAGTATTATGAATCTGCCTCTTATCACCTGGATTGTTCGGGAATTTATATCTGATATACCCAAAGAACTTGAAGAGGCAGCACTGGTAGACGGCTGCTCAAGAATGAAAGCTCTACGAAAAATCATCATACCGATGGCAGTTCCGGGCATTGCGGTGGCTTTCCTCTTCTCGTTTATTTTTTCCTGGAACGAATTTTTAATCGCTCTTGCGTTAACCTTTGAAAATGCCAAAACTCTCCCGCTGCAAATGGCAGGCTTAACCACCCTCCGCGGACCTCAATACTGGGATATCGCCGCTAATTCTCTGGTCATCATCATCCCGCCTCTCATCGTGACCATTTTCGCCAATAAATACATCATCCGCGGACTCTCATTGGGGGCAGTCAAGCAGTAAACAATGTATTTCTAAAATTCAGAGATAGCCCGCCTTTACAGGCAGAGTATTTAAACAATTTAAGCTGAGCTTGATCCTGGCTCTACCTTTTCCTGCATCTATATCTTTTGGTTCTCAGAGGGAAAAATCATCTGGTGGCATCGCTTCTTCTTCCTCTTCCAAGTGGATTTCTTGGGTATCCGAATCCACCCAGACCAGCTCTGCATATCGACCCCAATCTAAAATAACATCTCGGATACGATTCATTTCTCCTTCGCTGTAAGATTCGCCAAGAGATTTTTCCAGGTATTCAATACTGACAGCTCGAGCAGGGTGTTCTTGAAGAGTGTCTAAAAGCAATTGGAAAACTCCAAATTCTCGAATAAAATCGGCAATGATTTTTTTGCGTTGTTCGAGTGATGACTGAACAAATTGCTTACCGAAATCGGTGAGGAGTAAATCCCCTTCGCTCACATTCAAAAAACCGAAAATTTGAGCAGTTTGAATCACATCCAGGAGCTGATCAAGCTGATGACCAAAATTCTTTCCAATTTTATAAGCGTCGATCTTACCGCTTTCATCGTCCAAAATCTCTAAAAAACCAATCACTTCATTCACGCCAGCCTTGGGACACTGACCACCCTCATCATCCATAGCTTATCATTTCACCCCTTAACTGTATTATATCATTTTATTTACTGATATGACTGCTAATAATGAGTGAATAGACCTGGTCTAAAATATTTTCAAATTCTTTAGAATGGGGCTCTCTTGGTCGAGGAAGCGCTATTCGAATTTCACCAACAACCTTGCCGGGTCTCGAACTCAAGACAATAATTCGATCAGACATGAGAATCGCTTCTTCAATATTATGGCTCACCATCACAATCGATTTGATAGAAAGCTTTCCACTTGTCCAGAACTTTAAAAACTCTTCTCTCAGATCGGCCGCGGTAAGGATATCCAAAGCTGAAAAAGGTTCATCCATAAATAATATTTCCGGTTCTACCGCTAAAGCCCGAGCAAATCCTACTCGCTGCTTCATGCCACCTGATAATTCCCGGGGATAGGCGTCTTCAAAAGAGTCAAGACCAACGAGATCAACATATTTCAGCGCGGTTCGGATGCGCTGTCGTGGAGGAATATTGCGAACTTCCAGAACAAGCTCGATGTTTTCTTGAACAGTCAACCAGGGAAGCAGAGCGAAATTTTGAAACACAATGGAAGCATTCGGATTGGGACTACTTATTGGTTCTCCTTTATAGAGGATAGTTCCTTGAGTCGGAGCGACTAATCCTGCTGCGATGCGAATCACGGTTGATTTCCCTGATCCCGATGGTCCTACCACCACGACAAATTCTCCTTCTTCAATGGTGAGATTGATCTCATCGATTACCGGAAGATACTTCCCCTTCTCAATATAAGCTTTCGTAATACTCTTGAGTGCTAACAGTGACATAGAAAGAAAGTCCTCATTATTCGGTAAAAGTATATTTTTCGGAAGAATATCGATACCATTTCTTCCAAAAAAAGGTGTTGACCACAACTATCCATAGAGTCATGATGAGTACCACCCAGAGAAGATCTTTCGCATGTGCAGTCGAGGCAAGAAGAAGTGAGCCAATTCCTGGAATGGAAAAAGATTCTTGCCCAAAAGTCACTTTTTCAGCAACCATAGAAGTATTCCAGGCGCCTCCCCAAGCCGTAATCGCTCCCGTAATGAGTGAAGGGAGCATGGCCGGGATTAAGATGGTTTTATAATAAACCCAACCATGAATACCAAAAATATGAGCCATTTCAACTAAAGTCGTTGGCAGCATTAAAGCCCCTTTGAGCATATTAAAAAGAGTATACCAAAAAGAACCAGTTAATAATAATATTATGGCGGCTAACTCCATGTGTTCTCTTCCCAAACCTCTTACGATCAGAGGATAAAAAATCACCGCGGGTATGCTCCCCAAAATTGCAGCAAACACGTAAATATTTTTTACGTTACTCGCAGTTTTGGTAGCTTTCACCACAAAAGGGAAAGAGAGAACGACTGATAGAAAAACTGCCCCAATTACTCGAAATGATGTAATAAAAAGACTTTTTGGAATTTCGCCTACGATATGTGGATACGGGGGTTTCATCATCCAGTATAAGAAATATCCAAAAAGGCTGGCGAAAACAATTGAGATCAAATAATTCAATATTCGAAGGAAAACGGGGCTTTTTTGAAAACGTCCTCCCCATTGAACCATACGGTTGATCCACCCAGAAACTTGATGCCAAGGAATACCATTTCTCAAAATGGTAACCAGTTTGGGCTCTTCCGGGGCACTGCCGACTGCTCCAAATTTGAACAGATCGCTCCATTCAATGAGTGGACGGAAAATGAACCATTGCGTGATAAAGTTGACAAGAACGATAATACCGATGACACTCAAGGTACCGAAAAGATTTCCCTGAGTAACATATCCCATCATTGCTGTCCCCAAGCCTGGAAGACGAACCTCCACGTTACCTAAAGTAATGATTTCTGAAGCCATGAGGAAATACCAGCCAACCGCAATGCTGACTCCACTATTATAAATAATGGTCGGAACCAATGCTGGTAAATAAATATGTTCAATGATAAAAGTGGTATTCATTCCAAAAGATCTTGTCATTTCCAAAAGGTCTTTAGGAAAAGTTTTTATGGTTTCATACACTCCGAAGGCAATGTTCCATAATTGAGAAGTGATGATGAGAAATATCGCGGCCAACTCTAAACCAATTCTCTGACCACGAAAAATGACCACTAAAATAGTAACAGCTATTGGGAAAAATCCCAAAATGGGAACCGATTGTAATACATCGAGAAAAGGAATCATCCATCGTTCCCGGCGGGGTTCGGTAGCCGATAGTATGCCATAGAGTATCCCAAAAAGGAGAGATAAACAGTAGGCAATAAACACTCTTACTATCGACCAAAAAGCCGCTGATAAAAGAAACATATCGAACGATTTCCTTTCTGATTGTTATTCTTCCTCTTCTCTTTGATCTTCTTCTTCGGTTTCCTTGAGATGAATTTGCTGATCGTCAGAGTCGACCCAAATGAGCTCAGCAAAACGTCCCCAATCAAGTATGATGTCTCTCATTCGGTCAATTTCCTCCTCAGAGAGATTATGACTGATGATCTGCTCCAAATAAGATATATCGACAGTATGGTCCTCTCTGAGGTGTAATACATTAAGCAATTCCTTAAACACAGTGATTTTGGGGAGCGAGTCAGCAATTATTTTTTTTCTCTCATCCATTGAACCCTTAATCAGAGTTCTCCCAAGCTCAGTAAAAAAGAGATCTCCCTCCTCAACCGTCACTAAACCAAAGAGCTTTGCAGTTTCAATCACATCGAGTAATTGATCTAATTTATGTCCAATGGTCTTTCCCAATTTATAGACATCGATCTTGCCTTTTTCATCATCGATCATTTCTAATAGTCCTACCACTTCGCCTACTCTGGCTTTTGGCCATCGACTACTCTCATTGTCCATTGCTTTCCTCCCAAAAGGGGTTGAACTTGATGAAAATAATAAATAATATAGCATAAAAACGAGATGGAAGAGAAGGAACTTCAATCTCGACTTAATTCCACTCTACCCAATCACCCTTTTTTATTTCTACGGATACTTCTTCGAGTTTTTTCATTTCTGAGTAAGTATCCATCGAATGTGGTTAAAAAGTTTCCTTAATTCTTTATGGGGAGGATATTCATCTCTTTCATGAGATCGGTTCTTACGCTCATGATTCATCCTCCTTCCTTGGTTAACCTTTTTGAGCAGAATTATTTTTGATTCATTTATATAATTACTCGAATCTACCACCAGTAACATTTTATCCTACCGCTTATCGTAACTGTAATTGATTTCACGTGACATCCACTCTCTTTTACTTAAAAAAAATTCGCATAAATCAAGACTATTAGGAGGTTTTGAATGTCAATAAAAAAAGTGAGTCACTTGAGGAATAAGAACCAAGTTGAATTTAAAATGGTGGCACTAAATGGAATTCTGTGGCTTTTCAATTACATGTTGGACTTATGACGTTATTACAATATCGTGGTGGAGAATTAATGTGCCATTTTTTATGACGTAGGGGGTAAAACTGGCAGGTTCTTCATGAATTAGGGCTTCAGCTGGAAAAAATGAATGTCTAATGTATCATTGATTTCTTTTTGAACCAAGACTATTAACCTGACCATTTGAGAGAGACTCATGGTGTCATACCCTTCAATAAAAACACCAACATCAATATCACTCTGTTTTCCAGCGTTTCCCTTGACGTGAGAATCATATAGGTAAGCAGCTTTGATACTGATATGTGATGATAATAGTTCTAACGCTTTATTGGCAAGTTGATGGGCTAAATCACTGATGATAACCATTTAAAAATTTTCTCCGTTCGTTTCAAAAGATTGAAAGAATCACTTATGGTTGAAAGATATAAATCACTATCCGTTTGTGAAATCTGATAGAGAATGGTCTTTTCTTTATCTGATTTTCGAAAGTAGTCGATGAGAATCGTTGTATCTAAGAGGATCCCTCGATCATCCATTTTTGGAGCCATTCCTTGACTAAAATGAGATTATTTAATTCTTCATCGCTTACGACTGGTCCTTCAAGTAGGAAATTGCTGAGGTTTTTTTTCTTCTCGGTTGGTTTGGGTAATACAATGACCTCTACTTCCTGAGCTCCGAAATCTTCAGGAATATCAATAATAATTTTCCCATCCTTAATTATTCTGTATTCTCTAAGCGCTTTCATGTTAATGTATTAACCTCCACATACTATAGGCTCATTATATCTAAAAATACTAAATGATACCAAATTATTGGAGAAAACAATATGAAGGAACAGGGGTATGTGTCTAGATATTTTCACAATTTCGTTTTTCAATCATAGAAAACTTTTCACTCTACACAACCGAGTTGCAGGTTTTTATTAGATCGTCAATGAAACATGATTCGATCTTACTCTTACACGTTATTCAGTCCGTTCTATATGGAACTTGAATATATTGGATCGGATTCAGTGATGAATCCCATTCGTAATTTTTGATATTGTATCAAATTTACGTAAGGTATCACAGAAAGGAGGTAATTTTAAGACTATTTACCCTGGGAAAACTACTCCATCTTTCCTCTTTTGGTCACACTCTTAAGCCACTCTCCGATTGTCTCAAGGACCTGAGGTGAAATGGTTTCTTCAATCATCCCATATTCTATGGGAGAACCAGTTTGGGCAGTTTGAAAGAGGTGATTAAGCTGAGGAAATTCTTTCACTACAAAATGAGTATTTCCTCCTTCCTTAAAGGCTTTTTCGCAGGCAGATTTGTTTTCCAAAGCAGGAACCTGGAGGTCCTTCCCTCCATAGAGGGCCAATACCGGGCAAGAAACCTCCTGCAAGAAAGTGGCTGGATCATGCTTTAAAATGTAACGAAACCAGAGAGAAGTGAGAAACTGCACTTGAGAATCAAGGAATGAAGAATCAACGCTTAGGTATTGTTTCTCTTCATTACTCAAAGAGGATATGAACTCCTGAAAAATCTGACGTATTTCCTCTTCTAATCTGGTTACATTTTCCTCGCTTCTGACTGCAGCAAAAAGCCTTTCTTGGAGAAGACGATTCTTGGAGATGACTGTTTCTGGCACACCTTCTGCTCGGTTTATAAGCTCCGCTTGTTTTTTTAAAAGCTCATCCCAAGGAATGGCTGGAGAGGCAAGGAGAATGAGAAAAGCAATATTTGTTTCACGACTGGCTAAAAGCGTAGCGACGTATCCACCTTCGCTGTGACCGAGAAAACCAATAGACTCTGCATCGATTTCTGTCTTGGAACACAGATACTGGAAAAAGGTGAGAACGTCTTCTGCGAAATCCAAAGAGGTGGCAGAAGCAAAGTTGCCTTCTGACTTTCCCACTCCCCGGTCGTCAAAACGAAGCACCGCAAATCCCTGGCGTGTCAGATAATCAGCCCACACAAGAAAGGGATGATGCGCAGCAATGGTCTCATCCCGGTCTTGAGGACCAGACCCAGAGATAAGAATCACCGCAGGAAAAGGACTACCAGAAAGAGGTAAAGTAAGTGTTCCTGAGAGATGTATCTTAGCCTTAGGATTCCAAACAGTGACCTCTTCTTCTCGATAGGGATAAGGACTTTTAGGCTCCTGGGGTCGAGAAACCACAAGGGGTTCTCCCCGTTGCAAAGCAAGTCGAAATTCTCGCCCTAATTGAATCCATTTGCCCTCAAAAAAAGTGCTATCCTGAAGTCTTCCCTCGTATCGTCCTTTTAAGAGTGCTACCTCAATCGTCAAATGTTCTCCATCGAAGGAAATCTCTGTAAGGGGAGTTTCTACTCCTTGCTGGGGAACAAGGAACTTTCCCTCCCAATGACCATCTTTCTGGGAAAATCGCATAATGACCACCCAATTCCCTGAGGAAAGAGAAAGAGTACCCCACCAACTACCAGAGAGACTTTTCTCTAAATCATGGGCAAAACCAGGTCTCAGTGTCACTAAGGAAAAACCAAGTATCAATATTCCAGCCAGAATTCTTTTCATGATCTCACTTCCCCCTGGGAATCGATCATCGCGTTGGGCTACAATGGTTCTATAAAATAGTGGTGCGCCCGAGAGGATTTGAACCTCCAACCTGCGGCTCCGGAGGCCGACGCTCTATCCTATTGAGCTACGGGCGCACATTTTATCGTCCGGTGTAAAGACGAATCGAAAGATATTCTGGAAGGCCGGCAGCGACGATTTTGTCAGCTGCACGTTGAATATTATACTCAATTCGTGAAATTTTGACTATACCTTTTTCGGTATCGTAGAGGCCAAAAGACGCAGACGGGTTGCCGTCGCGGGGCTGACCAATGCTTCCGCAGTTGATGAGGTATCGTTTCTGTTCGTGAAGCAGAATTTCTCCACCCTCCGGAAATTGGGGGTTTAACACTTTTCCGTTTTGCTCAATGTAGGCTTCGGCGATGTGAGTGTGAGCAAGAAAGCATAGTTGAAAGTCCTGGTATCCGAATATCTCTTTGGCAGTGGCGGGAAGATCGATGTATTCTTCAAGTGGCTTACGGAGACTGCCATGAACCCACTGGGCATCGGCGAAACCGGAAACAATCTGAGGTAAATTCTGGAGATAGGTCAGACTACGGGTAGAGAGGTGTTTTTTAGTCCAGAAAATGGCATCAGCAGCTAAGGGATTGAACCAAGTGATAGGAAGAATCCCGGTGCACGCAGCGTCGTGGTTTCCCAGCAGGCAATCGGCATGGTGATTGATAACCCATTGAACACAGAGTTCCGGTTCGGCACCATAGCCGACGGTATCTCCCAGCACGATCAAGGCATCGATGCTCCCGAGTTGAAAAGCAACGGTATTCAGGGCATCGAAATTGCCGTGGATATCGGCAAAAATGGCAATACGCGTTAAAAACCCTCCTTCCATTCTTAATACTGGTATTTCTTCAACTCACCCTCCCCTAACCCCTCTCATCGAGGGAGAGAAAAGTTAATGCTTGATGCGCATGATGCTGGTGATCGCTCCCCGGGCAAGCTCGTCCAATTTGAAATTGATATATTTGATGGTTTCTTCAAGGTTGGGGATGAGCACGTATTCCAGGGCGTTGACTCGCCGCCGGGTTTTTTCAATTTCAACTGCTAACAGTTCGATGGTTTTTTCAGCGTCGGCCAGTTTGATCATCAGTGGGAGTACCCGGAAGAAGGAACTGAGGGCTTCGTCGAGTTCGGCGGGTGTATTGACCAGGCTGTAGGAATAGGGATTCCCTTCCAGATGAACTTCGAAGTGGGGCACTCGTACTCCAGTTATATGACGGGTGCTGACATCGAGTACGATTTTTTGTTGGGTTAAGGTAGTGACCAGTTCTTTATCTTGTTCAGAAAGCATGAGTGATGCTTTATTTTGAGCTTCAAAAGCCTTGATGATCTCTTTTTCCACGTCTCGCCGAAGGGTACGGTTTTCCCGAATGATTTTAACGAAATCCTGGATTAAAGCATCGAGCTTGTCTTTGAGCAATTTATGGCCACGCCTGGCCATAGCAAGGCGGCTCTTGAGCTTCATGAGCTCCATACGATTGGGATTGACGTTCAGTCTCACTCTCAACCCTCCCGTACGGTAGCAGTTCCGGATTGCTGGTAATATTTTTCGATGAAGGCATCCCGGACTCGTTTTAGCTCTTCTTTGGGAAGCATACGCAACAGGTCCCAACCGATGTCCAGGGTTTCATCGATACTGCGATTTTCATATTCTCCTTGACGGATGAATTTCATTTCAAACTGTTCAGAGAACTTCATATAGATACGGTCGATGTCAGTCAGAGAAGCCTCTCCCAAAATGGTGGCCAGTTCGACAGCCTCTCGACCCCGTGCGTAGGCAGCGAAGAGCTGGTTAGCCAAGTCCGAATGGTCTTCCCGCGTCTTTCCTTTTCCGATTCCTTTGTCACGTAAACGCGAAAGAGAGGGCAGGACATCAATGGGTGGATATATTCCCTTTCGGTAAAGTTGACGACTGATGATTATCTGTCCTTCGGTAATATACCCGGTGAGGTCAGGGATAGGATGAGTTTTGTCGTCCTCCGGCATGGTGAGGATCGGGATTTGGGTGATCGACCCTTTTTTCCCCCGGATTCGTCCGGCACGTTCGTACATGGAGGCGAGGTCAGTATAGAGATAGCCGGGATAACCTCGCCGTCCGGGGACTTCACGACGGGCAGCAGAGATTTCACGGAGTGCCTCGCAGTAGTTTGTCATGTCGGTCAAAATAACCAGCACCTGCATATCCATGGTAAAGGCCAGATATTCTGCTGCAGTGAGCGCCATCCGAGGAGTGATGATTCGTTCGACTGCCGGGTCGTTGGCGAGGTTGATGAAGAGGACCGAACGCTCAATAGCCCCGGTGTTGCGCAGCTCCAACATAAAGTAGTTTGCTTCTTCAAAGGTGATTCCCAAAGCTCCGAAAACCACTGCAAAAGTCTCGGTATCTCCCAAGACTCGGGCTTGACGGGCGATCTGGGCGGCTAATCGGGCATGGGGAAGACCGGAAGCAGAAAAGATGGGGAGTTTCTGACCCCGTACCAGGGTGTTTAAACCATCGATTGCCGAAACACCGGTCTGAATGAAATCGATCGGATAGTCGCGAGCCACGGGGTTCATCGGGTTGCCATTGATGTCCAGACGAGCATCAGGAAAAATCTCCGGCCCGCCATCGATCGGAGTGCCCGAGCCGTTAAATATTCTCCCTAAAATATCGGGTGAAACCGGTAGTTCCATAACCCGCCCCAGAAATTTAACTTTGGTTTGACCGATGCCGATTCCTTCAGTTCCTTCAAAAACCTGAACCAGCGCTTTCCCACTGCTGGTCATCAGTACTTGTCCACGTTTAAGGGATCCATCCTGGAGTTCGATTTCGACGATTTCCATATAACGGGCATCTGCTACCTGTTCGATGTTTAAAAGGGGGCCAGCGACTTCAGAAATGGTTAAATATTCTTTATACATTGCTCTCTACCTCCCCCCTCGTTTTAGCTTTTAGTTGATCTTGAATTTCCGTGATCAGATTTTCTAATTTGTTCAGATCTTCTTCGGGTATAAATTTCATTCGGGCAATTCGTTCCCGGGCAGGAATACTCAAGATGTCTTTGAGTGAATATCCCTGAACCAAGGCTTTCATTCCTTCTTGGAAGTAGGTCAGGATCACCTTCATCATGAAATATTGTTTACGAAGTGAGGTAAAAGTGTCGATTTCGACGAAGGCGTTCTGTTGAAGAAAATCTTCACGGATAAAACGGGTAATTTCTAAAACAAAACGTTCTTTGAAAGAAAGAGATTCAACACCGACCAGGCGGACAATCTCTTCTAATTCGGCTTCTTGTTGCAGAAGACGAAGAGCTTCAGCACGAAGAGCGGCAAAATCAGGTGCAACATTTTGTTTCCAATAGCTTTCCAGACTCTGGATGTAAAGCGAATAACTTTGGAGCCAGTTGATGGCTGGAAAGTGGCGTTTGTAGGCTAATTTATCTTCCAAACCCCAAAAGACTTGAACTACTCGGAGGGTATTCTGAGTAACCGGTTCGGAAAGATCGCCACCTGGAGGCGACACTGCTCCGATAACGCTGAGTGATCCAAAACGGTCGTCAGTGCCATAACAGTTGACTTTACCAGCTCGTTCATAGAAGCTGGCGATTCGGCTTCCTAAGTAAGCCGGAAATCCTTCCTCACCGGGCATTTCTTCGAGTCGTCCGGAGATTTCACGCATGGCTTCCGCCCAACGGGATGTTGAATCAGCCATGAGGGCAACATTATATCCCATATCGCGATAATACTCGGCAATGGTAATTCCAGTGTATACCGAGGCTTCACGAGCAGCAACCGGCATGTTGGAGGTATTTGCGATCAGTACGGTTCTTTTCATCAACGGTTCATTGGTATAGGGGTCAATGAGTTCCGGGAATTCCATCAACACGTCAGTCATTTCGTTCCCCCGTTCACCACAACCGATGAAAATAATGACATCGGCATTCGACCACTTAGCCAGCTGGTGTTGGACGACGGTTTTTCCGCTTCCGAAGGGTCCTGGGATACAGGCGACTCCACCTTTGGCAATCGGGAAAAACATATCGATAACCCGTTGACCGGTGATGAGCGGTTCGTCGAGACTGAGTTTGTTGTTATACGGACGACCGGTTCGAACCGGCCAGCGCTGGAGCATGGTAATTGGTATCTCTTCTCCAGCATCGGAACGGATAATGGCAATGGTGTCGATGACAGTAAAAGAGCCAGATTTAATCTCGGCTACCGTTCCTGCGATTCCGGGAGGCACCATGATTTTTTGAGTAATGGTGGCGCTTTCCTTGACTTCACCCAGGATATCTCCCGGTTGAACGCGCGCTCCCCTTTGCACCACGGGTTTAAAGTCCCATTTTTTCGCACGATCCAAAGCAGGAGCCACCACTCCACGAGCGATGAAATTTCCCGAAGTTTTCAAAATCACTTCCAGGGGACGTTGGGTTCCATCAAAGATATTCCCGATAAGTCCTGGACCAAGCTCAACGCTGAGCGGCTCATGGGTGGTTTCGACCGGTTCTCCTGGTTGAAGACCGGCAGTTTCTTCATAGACTTGGATGGTCACTTGATCATTATGAATACCGATAATTTCACCGACTAGTTTTTTTGTCCCGACCTTGACCATGTCATACATTTTAGCGTCGGAGAGGTTCTGGGCAGTCACGACAGGTCCGTTAACACTTAATATGAATCCATTGTTATCTCTATTCATCACCATCATTCCTCTTCCTGGAGCATTATATTACTCCCAATTGCCATCTCTACCAGTTGGGAAATAAACTTCGATCCTCGTCCCTTTTCGGTTGGTTTGGTTGGGATTCCTAAAATGGCCGGTAGGGCTTCAGAGCGGACATCTTCAAATTGTTTTTTTATCGAATCATAAAACTTCCATTCGGTAAAAATCATTGAATAATTTTCCCGTCTCAGAGTTGGCAAGACGTCGTTCAAGGTTTCATATGAATTGACGGGATAGACATCAAATCCCATTCCTCGAAAACAAAGGGTATTTTCTTCTCCACCGATAAAAGCAACTTTTACTTTATTCATAATAACACTCCCGCAATTTATTTCTCAGTCCGGTTTCATCGATACCGAAGTATTTGCCGTGAAGCAGGATGCGGAGATTCCGAATATCAGTCATTTTCGCATAGAGAAACCCAAAGACTGGTTCCGGACCAAAAGCCTGAATCCGGTAGGGTCGGATGAACCGCATGAGATAGTTGTCCATATTTCTTTCGATTTCGGATAAAGAGTAAGGGTCATTTCGATATTCGCCTTCATGAGGAAGGAGCTCGTGAAATCCTTGATGAACGATGATTTCCACCACTTTTTCCTCGGGACCGTTGATGATTTCTGCTAAATCCTCAAAACGGATATAGGGATTCTCGAAATAAATCGATCGGAACCAATCGATTTTTGATTGTTGAAATCTCGCCCGGAAAGCAGCCCGAAGATAAGCGAATATGATATATGCAATCAACCAGTTTTTTATGACTTTGCTTTCGCTGGCATCAGCAATGCGTTTTACTTCTTCCAAATAGGCTCGATCAAGGACATGATCAACTTGTTGAACGTGGTGCGTATTTTCATATCCAGCCAAGGCATCATTGAGAGCATGCCGATACACATCATTGAGGTATTCACTACTTTCACCTGCGACATATCGAAGGGCTCGTTTCCAATCAAATGTCGATGGATATTCCTTATCGCTCCCAGATTTGGCGAGATGACGTTTTACAATCAGTTTCAAATCATTAAAATCGAAAGTGAGTTGAAAGAAATTGGCAATATCAGTACCATATCGATTGGTAGCGATTACACTGAGGGTACCCCAAAAATGATCGGTCAACGCTTGATCAATGGCCTGTGGATTTTTGGCGACATTTTGGAGAACTTCACTCAGATAAGGAAGCTCGGTAAGTACCCGAAGCGTTTGTTCCAGATCTTCGGCCTTCAGGGCATTTTCTAAGAGCCGATTACTCAATACACCCCGTTCCAGACCTCGAATCCGGCCAATAAGATAGGCATAATTCATGACATTGCTTGAACTCATTTTTTCTTGAAGAACCGTCATTTGTTTCTACCTTGAAAGAGCATTTCCGAAGTATGACTTTCATTTTTCCGCATGACATCTTCGAGAAGTGCATCGAAGCTCAAGTTCAAAATCATGCCGTCTTTTTTTAGCAATACCCCATGGTCGATGTCTTTCGTGATGCCACCATAACGAAAAGACGTTTTTTCCTCGTGGTTGAGCTCATTAATAAAGTCTTCTCCCAATTGGCTTGCTTCCGGTGATGCCATAAAAATTTTTTCGTTTTTAGAGGAAGTATTCGCCATAATGATTTTTGTATACCATTTTTTTTGGGATTGTGATATTTTCTGAACAAATGCGGAAGCGAGCTCTACGCGCACTTTCTGTAATGCTTCGGACTTTACTTTTCCAATCCGGCCTCTTCCTTTTAATTTGGCTTCAGCAAGCAGGCGCTGAACGATCAGCTGGGCTTCTTTCATCCGTTGCTCGAAAAGATGATTACATTCCTGTTCAATATCGATTTTAGCTTTTTCTAACCTATTTTCAGCTTCAAGGCGAGCATTCTGTAAAATTGCCTTTTTGCGTTGTTGCGCCTCCTGCTCGATTTTCTTCAGTATGTCTTCAAGTGACATGTTTGAGTTACTCCTACAGTTTAATTGAATTCAGAAGGAGAATGGTTGCCAACAATGAGAGAACTGCATAGGTTTCAACCATGGCGGGGAGAATGATAGCTTTACCAGTTTCTTCAGGCCGTCTGGCTATTAAACCAATGGAAGCTGCCGATGTTTTTCCCTGAGAGATTCCAGAAACGAGTCCGACAATAGCAATCGGCAGGCAGGCGAATAAAATTTGTAAACCTTGAGCTGTAGTGATGTCAACCGGAGTTCCTCCAAAAAGTCCGAGTTTTAAGAGAACCCAGAATCCGGATAACAAACCGTAAATACCCTGGGTCCCAGGAAGCGCTTGTAACAGTAAGACCTGACCGAACTTACTTGGATCTTCCGTCATCACTCCGGCTCCGGCTTCTCCGGCTATTCCTACTCCTAATGCCGATCCTACTCCTGCGAGACCTATTGCGAGCGCTGAACCCATCAAAGCAAAAGCTGTGCCATCGATGAACATAATACCAACGACCTCCCTTGATTAACCCGGTTGTGAATACCGGATGGTTATTTATTTTCGGTAAATGAAATACTTAAGATCAAATAGCAACCTGAATATGATTTATTCCTGGGTAAATTTAACGTATTTGGTTTTGTACTGCAATGGCTGGAAGGGTTTCCCGCCGTTTTCATAAAATTTAGTAAAAAATTCAACGTAATTCAGTCGAGCGGAATGAACAAAAGCCCCCAAGCCACTCATTAAGATATTAAATACTGTAAAACCTATAAAAATCACAATCCAGATGATCCATCCGATATAAGGTGATGAGCCGAATAATCCGGCAATAGTACGACCTAACATAGCGATAATTGATGTGGTTAAACCCAAAGCAAATAACCGGGAATAAGATAATACATCTCCTAAATAAGAAGTTATTCCATATAAACTGTATAATCCAGCAAAAACCTTTAGGATGGGGTTTTTTTTGCTTCGACCCTGAGTGCCGACCATATAGAGTGCAGTGGTAATAACCAACCAGAGCCCGAAGGTTTTGAGGTTGGGCATAACGGTAATTGTCAGAATATAAAAAACAATCGAAAAGATGAAAAGGAACCAGCTCAATTTGTCAAAAATTGCTTCCTTATAATTCTTTCTTTTCCATTCTTTGACAAATGCAATGAGGAGACCGGTTAATACTTGAGTGATTCCGAAAACGAAGGACAAGATAATCATAGGAATTGGATTGTTGATGGGGTTTATGATCATTAATTTATTTTTCAATACTGTTAAAAATCCCAAAAAAGCTGGTAAATAGTCGAACGTATCACCCATCCACGAGCCGGTGAGAGCACCGAATATTAACGAGGCAAACCCACCCCATCCCAACATATGGAAAAAGCGCTTGGCAGAACCGGGCATGACAATTATGTTAGGGGCGATAAACCCAACCAAGGCAACAATCAGACCATAAATGGCATCTCCGAGGCAAATGCCGAAATAGATGAAGAAAAACACCGCTACAAATGGGGTGGGATCGATTTCGGTATAATTGGGAAGGCCATACAGGCTGGTCAAAACATCAAAGTTTCGAGCCCAGGGTCCGTTGTTGAGAGCAATGGGGATATCTTCTCCTGGTTCAGGATCTCTTTGATAGATGACCCATTCTTTACCAATGGATTTCATTTTTTCTTCAATTCGAGGGATGTCTTCAGCAACCGCCCATCCGGATATAAGACAAACGTCGTGGGTTTGAAGAATTCGGGCTTCGGAAGCTCGCCGTTCCAATTCGGTGTTGTAAAAATCAAAGGCAATTTTAAGATCAGGCTCATGTTTAATGTAGGAAATGGCCTTTTCTTCAATTTTTTTTCGTTCATTTTCCAATTCTTCAATTTTTTTTTCGATGGATTTGATGACTTCAACTGGTGTTCCCTCATAGGCTTGAGGAAGAGTCAAAACACTGACTGACTCCTCGGAGAAGATGGATTCCACGCTATCAATTAAGTCGCGATGAATAATGAGAAAGACAAAGCAATTTTTATCTTTACCAGAAAATTTATGAATGGAAAATTCTTTGACAGTTTGCTGGAGGTGATTCTGTAAACTTTGATATTGATTTTCGGGCATCTCGAGTAAATAGCTTTTAGTGAATCGAGTAGTTCCAATATCCTCCAAATGTAAGGGGACGTTATCGATCTTCTTTAAAAATTCCAATTGGACTGTCAGTCGATTCTTCGAGGTACGTATCCCGTTAAGCTGCTCTTCAATAGATTGGCAATCACGGTAAATTGGAACATGATTGAAAGTCTTTTCGAGAAATTCCTCTTTTTTTATTTCAACCGGGGTAGGGAAAAAGCTTTCTAAAAAAGAGGGCTTTTCGGTGCGGTATTTATTAAAAAAATCAAAACAATAATGGACTTCAGCAATTTTTCGTTCTAATTCCTCGAAATGTATTTCTTCATGGGGAGGATTATCACCATCTATATCTGATTGGGTGGTAATTTGAAGAACTCCCATATCCTGGAGAAGGGTAAAAATCTCATCATGTAGGGATCGATGGATCAATATCCCTACTTTTTTCATATTTCTAATTGCCATATTCTTCCCACACTTTCCCTAAAAGATGCTCAACCACCAATGGGATTCTCTGAGATATTTCTTTTTCAAGAGCAATCGCTTCTTGTTCATATTTGTGGAGAATGGCTTCCACTTCTTTACGAGCGTCATTCAACAGATTTTCTCCGACTTTTTCTGCCTTTTTCTCGGTATTTTGGAGAGCCTGAGTATGAAGTTGATCAATCTTTTTTTCCATATCGAATAGAATTTGTTGTGCCTGCCTTTGAGCCTCTTTCATTTCCTGCTCTTTCAACTTTTCGATTTCTCGAATTTTGTTGACTTCATTTACAATCAATCTCAATCCCTCCCGGGAAAATAAACTTGGACTATATTAACAAATGACTTCCGGTTTTTCAACCAACCAGTCGAAAACCGGAATTTTAACTGTACCATATATTTCTACAATCGGTTGATTCCCTCTCCATTTCACGATAACCAAAAGATGGTTGAAAGATTCCAGGGATGGATGATTGAGTACAGTGAAAATACGGTGATTGATAAATGGAGGATAGACCGCCATGCCGAATTTCGGCACCATATGA
>CAYSWT010000031.1:0-19056 GCA_964434845.1 uncultured Atribacterota bacterium
CTTCAATAACGTTTCTTTAGCTCCGGGGACGCCTTCTTCGTTCAACGTCAACGATAATCGTGTCAATCGCATCGAACTCCAGAAAAAAGGGAATACCATTGAAGCCATAATCTATTTAAAATCACCCGCGACAATCAGCAAAAACCAGTTGGGCGGTGATAGTCCCCGGGTCTACCTAGATATCACTTCATCAACCCTCCTGACCTCCCCCACGGTGACGGTGGCACCAGTCATCACCACCCCCGAAACCAAACCGACTTCCACTTCACCGACAACCCCCAAACCGGTTCCCAGCATTGACGTTTCCACTCTTCCTTTTAACAAAATCAACCCCAAAGTAATCGTTATCGATCCCGGTCATGGTGGTAAAGATCCTGGATGTGTGGTCAATGGGTATCAGGAAAAAAATATCGTACTTCAGGTGGCAAAAAAACTCCAGGAAGCTCTCGTCAAGCGCGGGTATGAAGTATATTTAACCCGAGAAAGTGACTCCTATCCAAGTCTAAAGGAACGAGCAGCAGTTGCAAATAATAAACAACCGGTGGTTCTGCTCAGCATCCACGCCAATTCCAGTCCGAGCAAAAAAGCAACCGGAGTCGAAATCTTCATTGGCAGCGCCCAATATCAAGGCGAAGGCGCCCAGGATGTCGCCAACCGTGAAAACCAATCGTTCATCGAAGAGGGCCATACTCCCGAGCAAAACAATATAACCAACACCGTTGTCCTCAGTTCTTTGTATGTCATAAGCCGGGACATTAGCAAATCCTTAGGCGATATCATCGAAAAGAGTATGGTCAAAGAGACCGGCCAGGTGTCACGAGGGCTGAAAGAAGCACCTTTAATTTTACTCAAGGGCATGTACTTCCCCTCCTGTCTGATTGAAATCGGTTTCTTGAGCAATCCAACCGAAGCCAAAAACCTGGCGAACTCTGCTTTCCAGGATAAGCTGGTACGGGGGATGGTTACTGGTATCGAACAATTTTTATCGAGTGCTGATCTCAAAAAATTACTTGAGGATTAAAATCAATCATGGATGAACGAAGGACAAAAAGAAGAAGAAAAAAGAAAAGTTTAACCTTTCTTCACCCCATTTTATACATTTTAATTGGTTTGGCGGTTTTTTTTGCGATCGTCTATGCCGGTGAATATCTTATACCTGGAGGGAAAAAAACCACCACCTCTCCGGATGATTCCGGTTTTATTTCCACCAATGGCAGCGAGAATGGCCTGACCCCATCCGGTGAAAAATCAACCAGCGAAGTCGTCCTTTACTTTACCAATGAAGAATTTACCGCCCTGGTACCCGAAAAACGGACCATGGAGAAAAGTGCCAATTTACTGGAATCAGTCCTCCAGGAACTGCTGAAGGGTCCTCAACTTTCATCTCATTACAATCCTCTCCCTCCATTAACCAGATTAAATGGCGTTTTTTCCGAAGGCGGAGTGATCTATGTCGACCTCAGCCGGGAGATGAAAGAAGGTCAAGCCGGGGGCACCTCCCAGGAACTCCTCAGTGTCTTCAGTATTGTCGATACCTTGACTTCGCTTCCCAATGTAAAACGAGTCAAGATCTTAATCGACGGAAAAGAAGAAACAACATTATGCGGTCATATCGATATTTCTGAACCGCTGGAAAGGGATGAAAAACTCATTGCAGAAGTTCAATAGTTTTCAAGATTTGAATTCATATCTCAAAAATGAACGTGATATAACCCAGATACGAAATGATGGCAGACGGTTTGATGAAATCCGTTCCCTTACGATTACCAGAAATTATCTACGGGCTGCCGAGGGATCGGTGTTAATAGAGGAAGGAAACAATCGGATTATCTGTTCAGCGACCATCGAGGATAAAGTCCCTCTCTTTCTACGGGGGACCAATCAAGGCTGGATCACCGCCGAGTACGCCATGATTCCCCGGGCGACCTCAACCCGTAACGTCCGGGAATCCATCAAAGGCCGTATCGGTGGGAGAACCCACGAAATTCAACGTCTCATTGGCCGGGCTCTTCGCTCGGTGATGAATATGGACACCCTGGGCGAACGGACTATTCTGATCGATTGTGATGTAATCCAGGCTGATGGTGGCACCCGAACCCTGGCCATCAACGGATCATTCATTGCGCTCGTCGACGCCTTATGGAGTTATGTCGATCGTGGTCTCCTCACTTCCGGGAATTTACTCAAAGATTATTTAGCCGCGGTAAGCGTGGGGGTGGTAAACAGTCATGACCTGTTGGATCTCAACTTCGAAGAAGACTCGTCCGCCCAGGTGGATATGAACGTGGTGATGACCGGTAAGGGCCAGTTCGTCGAAATTCAGGGAACTGCCGAGGGCGATCCCTTTTCTCACGAAACCCTCGATCGCCTCCTCGTCCTTGCTGAAAAAGGGATCAAAGACATCATTGCTATTCAAAAGAAAACACTGGAACGAGGGCTTCCTTGATCGAAATTCCCCAGTCCATTTATATTCTGTCAAAAAATCCCGGGAAACTCAAAGAAATAAACGATATATTGCGCCCTTTTTCATTTTCCATGCGAAGTATTTACCAGGATTATTCTCCGGGTGACGTTCCCGAAACCGGTTCGAGCTACGCCGAAAATGCCCTCTTAAAAGCACGTCGTGGTTTCGAAGTCAGCGGAAAGTTCTGTGTTGGGGAAGATTCTGGTTTGGAAATCGACGCTCTTGATGGTGCACCTGGCCTTTATTCCGCCCGTTTCGGCGGTGAGCTCTTCAGTACCCAGGACAAAAATGAGCGTATACTCGAGTTGCTGAAAGACATTCCACCCAAACAACGCTCCGCACGCTTCGTCTGTGTAGCCGCTCTAGCCTGGGAGGGAGGGGAAAGACTCTTCGAGGGTCACTGTGAAGGCTGGATCGCCCAAGAGACACGCGGACAATCTGGTTTCGGTTACGACCCCATCTTCATCCTCCCCCCATACGATCAAACCTTCGCCGAACTCGGCGAAAAAATCAAAAACCGCTTCAGCCACCGCGCTCTCGCCTTCCGTAAACTGGTTGAGTTTCTACTCAGTAAACCAGATAACTCTTAAGAGAACAGCATTCCTGCTGCGATTCTTTAAGTCCTCTCTTGAGAGGGGGTGTACCGTTCATGTCAAGGTGCGCTTCATTGAGCCCAATATATGGAGGATTATCCCAGCTTGGTTGATCTGGGTTTTATAAATCAAACCCCTACCAATACTATTCTCATTATAGGGGCGCAAATTTATTGCCCTCGATATGAGGACAATAAATTTTCTCACACCCACCAAGCAGCACCAACTTTTTCGCGAATCAAGGCTTCTTTGAGGAGAGCCACCGCTTTGCTGAAGCCTTCGAAGGCAGACATGAGTGAA
Organism: uncultured Atribacterota bacterium; assembly: GCA_964434845.1. Taxonomy (GTDB): domain Bacteria; phylum Atribacterota; class Atribacteria; order Atribacterales; family Atribacteraceae; genus CAYSWT01. The sequence continues at coordinate 3,358 of CAYSWT010000031.1, forward strand.
TCTTCGTGTTCAATAGACAGCACACCATCATAGCCAATCAGCCGGCAGGTGCTCACAAAATCTTTCCAAAAAGCAATATCGTGCCCATATCCAACGGTACGGAATATCCAGGAGCGTTTGCTTTCCTGGGTATAGGGCTTGGTGTCGAGATTCCCGTTGAAAGAGCTATTGAGGGCGTCGATCTTGGTGTCCTTGGCATGAATGTGGAAAACAGCACCTTCAAGCTTTTTCAACGCCAAGATAGGATCAATCCCTTGCCAGAAAAGGTGGCTGGGGTCGAAATTGGCGCCAATGACATCTCCCACTGCTCCTCGGAGATTCAGGAGAGTCTCGGGATTATATACACAAAACCCGGGGTGCATTTCCAGACCCACTCGTACCCCATGATCCTGAGCGAATTGTCCGGCTTTTTTCCAGTAGGGGATCAGTTTCTTTTCCCACTGCCAGGCGAGAACCTCCGAATATTCATTAGGCCAGGGACAGGTGACCCAGTTGGGATAAGTGGCATTCTCTGAATCGCCCGGACACCCGGAGAAAGTGATCACATTTTTCACTCCCAACTTTTCAGCTAATAACGCGGTCATTTCAAAATCCTGGTGAAAGGATGCAGCTATTTGGGCATTGGGATGAACTGGATTCCCGTGACAGCTCAGCGCACTGATTTCGAGTCCGCGCGAAGCAATCGTATCCTTGAATTTTTTTATCGCATCCCCGCTTTTCAGTAGTTCCTCGGGTTTGCAGTGAGCATTACCCGGATAGCCTCCTGTCCCGATTTCAACTGCCTCGACCCCCATACCCTTGACCAGATCCAGTGCCTTTTCCAACGATTCATTCTGAAAGAGAACCAACAACACCCCAATCTTCACTTTTCATACCTCCTTCTATTCCGGCATAACGACCGGTCAATAATTCATATTTCATTTATTGTATCTAAAATCTCGGTTTCTTTCCAATCAATAGACTACCATGTTGATTGAAAGCACCATCTGAATGATGAAAATATTTACTGTAAAGATGTTGAGGCGTTGAGATGGAATGAATAAAAAGATGAGATTGCCACGTTACCAGCCTTGGATGCTTTTTCCAAACGACGATGACGACATGCCATGGCATGTCGCTACATTATTTTATGTTTATCTATTCATTCCCCCATCGAGGGGGGATAAAGGGGGGGGTACCGATCGCTTCAAAAAAAACCGACAAACTTCTTGACAATTTTCCCTCACTACTATATAAGAGTGATTAAAACCTTCTTGGGAAACAGAAACGTAACCTCGCCGAGCAGTACTCAATATATACGAAATGAATACTCGCCAAAGTTAAAAACAATCATCTTAATCAACGAGTAAGAACCACCCAAGAGTCTCAGCCAAACAAGAAAGTCAGGGGGTACAGAGTGAGAATATCTCAAAAAATCAATCAGATTGAACCATCAGCAACTCTCTCGATTTCAGCCCGGGCTAAAGCCATGAAAAAAAGCGGGTTGGATGTGGTCTCTTTTAGTGCCGGAGAGCCCGATTTCGATACCCCTCAATGTATCAAAGACGCAGCGAAATTAGCCATCGACCAGGGATTTACCAAATATACCCCTACCTCCGGAATCCCTGAGCTGAAAGAGGCCATCATTGCTAAACTAAAAAGAGAAAACGACCTTGACTATCGCCCGGAAGAAATCATCGTCTCCTGCGGAGCCAAACATTCACTCTACAACGCTATCCTCACTCTCTGTGATACCGGAGACGAAGTACTTCTTCCCATCCCCTATTGGGTCACCTATGCTGAACAAATCCGGCTGGCGGGGAGCACTCCGGTCTTCATTAACTGTGACCCGAAAACCTTATTGATTCACTTCGATGATATCAAGAAAAAAATCACCAATCGGACCCGGATGATGATACTCAACAATCCCTCCAATCCCAGCGGAGTGGTATGGGATGAGGAATCTCTCCAGGAACTCGCCACACTCGCCATCGAAAGCGACATCGTGGTTATTTCCGATGAAATTTACGAACATTTAGTCTATGATGGAGCCAAAATTACCAGCATTGCTTCTTTTTCACCAGAAATTCAATCTCGTACCATGGTGATAAATGGTGTTTCTAAAACTTTTTCCATGACTGGCTGGAGAATCGGTTATGCCGCCGGACCGAAAGACGCCATTCAGGCCATGGGACGGCTGCAGGATCATTCGACCTCCAACCCGGTTTCCATCAGTCAAAAAGCCGCATTAGCCGCTTTACAATGTGATTCGCAAATCATAAAGGAAATGGTTGACAGATTTAATCAAAGAAGATTGCTCATGGTTCAGCATTTATCGGAAATACCCGATGTTCATTTCCCCATTCCTCGTGGCGCCTTTTACATTTTTGCTGATTTTTCTTCTTGTTTGGGAAAGAGCCTTGACGGTCAACGCATCGATACCTCGCTCCAATTGGCTGAGATCCTGTTAGAAAAAGCCCACATTGCCGCCGTCCCAGGGAGCGCTTTTGGAATGGAAGGCTATCTGCGCTTTTCGTATGCCACCTCGGAAGCGAATATCGAAAAAGGAATGACGCGATTGAAAAGTTTTATCCATCAATTAAGGTAAGGGAGGTATCGATATGCCAAAAATCTTTTTGCTTGATGTAACCAATCGTGATGGTGTGCAGACAGCGCATTTGGGATTAGCCAAGATAGAAAAAACCATTGTTAATATGTATCTCAATGAAATGGGAGTCATTCAGAGTGAATTCGGTTTTCCCACCACCCGACACGAAACCAACTATCTCAACGCCAACTTGGAACTGGCGGAAATGGGTGTACTCAGTCCGATTCGTTTAAGCGGATGGCTTCGAGCCGTTAAACAAGACGTTGAACTCGCATATCAGCTCGTACCGAATATAAAATATCTCAACCTTTCGATTTCCACTTCTGATCAAATGCTGTCAGGAAAATTCCAGGGACGGATGACCCGCGACGACGTCATCCAGGCCATGACTGAAGCCACCCGGACTGCCATTGAAATGGGGGCAATAGGAGTGGGAGTCAATGCCGAAGACGCTTCACGAACCGACCTGGAATTTCTGATCGATTTTGCCTTAGCCGGAAAGGAAGCGGGAGCGGAACGTTTCCGGTATTGTGATACCCTCGGCTATGATAGTCCATTCAGTATTTATGACCGGATCTCAAAAATCGCCGAAGCAGTTAGAATGCCCATCGAACTCCATTGCCATAACGATCTGGGTATGGCGGTCGCCAACTCGATAAGTGGAGCCAAAGCCGCAGTCGATGCCGGTTGCGATGTGTATATCAACACTACCATCAACGGTGTTGGGGAACGAGCCGGTAATGCCGACTTGATATCGGTCATTTTGGCCATTAAACATGCCAACTATTTGGATAATGAAAAATATCAGCTCTACGACAATGTCAGCCTCAAGGCCGCCTGGAAAACCTGTAAGTACGCTTCCTACGCCTTTAAAGTACCTATTCCCATCACCCAGCCCGGAGTAGGGGCTAATGCTTTCGCCCACGCTTCAGGTATTCATGCCGATGGAGTCATCAAGGACCGGAAAAACTACGAACTTTATGACTACGAAGAACTCGGACGGGGCGAACCGGAATTGATTGAAACCGGCCGTCAAATCGTCGTAGGAGAATACAGCGGCATCCGTGGTTTTCGCAATGTCTACGACAACCTGGAAGTCGAATTTAAAAACGAAGAAGAAGCCAGGGAGATCCTCGAACTCACCCGTTTCGCCAACGTCGAAAAACAAAAACCCCTGGTCGAGGAAGAGCTCCTCTTCATCGCTCACTACCCCAAACAAGCCAAGAAAATTCTGACTTTGGTCCCATAAGGATAGTGAGTAGGCAGCAGTAAGTGGTGCATTATAGTTCGCTTCTATTCCCCCTTTGGCCAAAAGGGGAACAAGAGGGGGATTCGGTATTTATCCCCCCTCTTGTATTTTTCCGCCCAGCTGCGTATGATATAAACGTTTGAATTTTTCATAAAAAAAGATTCAATTTTGACCATACAGGAAGGAGTAATGACAATTGTCTCTGGTTTCTACTAAAAGCCTTATCGAATTAGCAGAAAAGGGAAATTTCGCTCTCCCGGCCTTCAATTCCCCACACCTGGAATTTATGACCTGGATTTTAGAGGAAGCGGAAGAAATGCACTCACCGGTCATTGTCCAATTCGCGCCAGTCGAATATTGTTTTACGGATATAACCGCCCTTTCAGATGCGCTTCTGGCATTGTCGAAAAAATATACCGTCCCTTTTTCGCTCCACCTCGACCACAGCCACGAAATAAAAGAGGTCATGGATGCTCTTCTAAATCATTTCTCATCGGTCATGATTGATGGATCACGTCATTCCCTGGAAAATAATATCGCAATCACCCGCAAAGTGGTCGAAATTTCTCATTTGGCTGGAGTGATAGTCGAAGGAGAAATAGGAAGAGTCGGTGGACTCGAAGGTGATGAAAGGTGGGAAAAAGATTTAGAATCCGACGAGTTTTTTACCTCACCCGAAGAAGCTGCTCTCTTTGCTCGCGAAACCGGTGTTGACATGTTAGCCGTCGCCGTCGGTACCCGGCACGGTTTATATAATGAGATGGTTCCTCATCTTCAGTTCGACCGCATCCGGGAAATCAAAAAACAAACCGGTTTGCCCCTGGTCATCCACGGCGGCAGCGGAACTCCTCTTGATCAACTCCAGCAAGCCGTCACTTCCGGGGTCCGAAAAATCAATTTCAGCACCACCCTTCGTGTCGCCTTCCTGGAGGGTATGAAAGACTACATGACTCATCATCCCGACGAACTCTTCCTTCCCAAGATTTTCCGGGACATCGCACCCCGCCTCAAAGCCGCTGCCCACGAATGCATGGAAGCCTCTTTGTCGACAGGGAAAGCCTGATAGTTCCCCAATTTTTTCCCGTTTTAAAAAGGGGACAAGGGGGATTTGAAATGGACGGTCAACCAATCGAATCCCTCTCAATCTCCCTTTATCCAAAGGGAGAGCTCAAATGGTGGATTGTAGTGGCTTTTTTACTGGTCACTCATAACTCGTTACTGTATTTACAGGATACAATTTATGTTGATTATCGTTCATAGCCTCTGGGGTTTGGCTTTGGCAACTCAAACCAGAAACATTATCCTTCTCCTCATGGGGGGCATCGGAGGGCACATCCTGCTCGATGCCATCCCACATCAAGACCTGACCACAGTGAGGCAGGTTCTGGTCGATATTGCCCTGGGAGCCATGGTTTATGTGATTCTCAGCCGGATCTATTCGCTCCCGCTTTATTTTGCCTGGGCGGTCCTTTTCTCGACTCTCCCCGATATCGACGTGGCGTTATATTCCTATGGAGTATGGAAGAGATCCTATTTCCCCTCACATTTTCCTTCCATACACGGACAGCTGGCATCACCTTATGGGAAATTAATGAATCTTGCAGCGGGTTTAATATTGGTCACGGTTTTTCTGATAGGAATGAAAAAATAAGTGGGTTTATCCCGCAATTTCCCTCACTGTCACTTTTTGCCGTCTCCAGTCTTTCCCGGCTTTCATAAAGGCATCGATGTTTTCCAACGGGACATCCTGGGGGAGATCACAACCGGTGCTGAGAACGAATCGGGGATGATTTTGGGTTTGATCGAGGAGTTCAGCCGTCTGAATATAGACTTCACTCGGGGAAGTCGAAAGCATTTCGACCGGGCTGACGTTTCCGATGAGCATGACCTGAGACCCGGCAATTTCCACAGCCTTCTTGAAATCCACCATACTATCCAGGCTCAATCCAGCGACGCCGGTATCTGCCATGACCTTTAACAGATGAGTGCTGTCACCACAGACGTGAAGGATAATTTCAATATCATCAAAGATCCCCACCATTTCCCGGTACAGACTGGATAAATTGTTCCGAAACTGATTCGGTCCGAATATCACTGCCGTTGGTTCTAACACCATAATCATATCTGCTCCTGCTTCCTTGAGCGCCCGGGCATATCTCATCACCACCTGATAGGCAAATTCAACCGTTTCCCGGAAAAATTCCGGTTCAACGATGCTCTTCATCGCCAATTCATTGGCACCGATGAGCAGCCCCGCCAGAGTGAGCGGACCGATGACGTATGCTCCGACCGGGCAGGGGAACGCACTTCGCATGTGATGCAGAGTTTCGATAAAGACCAACACCCGTCCATCACCTAAAACGTCAATTTTACGAAATGCATCCAGGTCTTCACGGGCTTTAACCGGATGAGATTCAACCGATGGTGTTTCCTCCAGAGGGAAACGAACCGGTAATCCAAGAGCACTGGCTTCTACCGACAGATCCATCATGAAAAACATTCCATCCGGCTGAAACCGATCATAGAGCCGACTTAACGATTGGAATTGCACGATATGGTTAAATTGATTTTGCTTTATGGTCGTTTTGGTCAATTGCAAACCCGGATATCCCATCAAAGGAACAACTGGCCGTCTTCCTTGTTCAAAAAGGGTTTTGGCCAACGACGACAGCGAAAACCGCTCCTGCATCCTCTTCGCCATCATTCCCACCTCACATATATATAAATCATTTAATTATATCTATACTATATGCAGAATCTTCAAATTTGTCAATACATTATATAAAATATTTATATATAATGGTGTGGTTAAATTCACTTTTGAAAATCTCCTTTCCCCTGGTCAATCCTATGTAGGGGAGCAATTCATTGCTCCCGAGGGAGATGGCTCGGGTCTGATAAATCGAATCCCTCTTAATCTCCCTTTGTCCAAAGGGAGAAGTCAAACGAAGGTGATATCTGTCATATTTACAAAATTATTGGCTACTCCATACGTTTTCTCCCCATTGCCTACTTCCTGTTTTTATATAATTCAATAAACTATTTTCCCCTCGCTAAATATTTTTTTCCATATACTTCATGATTTCTTCTAAGACTTTGGCACGGTTCTCTTTATTCCCATGTGGATTCGCCTCACCCAGACATTCTTCTAAATACTTCTTTAATATTTCGGTGTGCGAGCGGCGCAGAAGAGAAATCGTCGCTAATATTTGTCTTAAAATATCCACGCAGGACGCATCATCATTAACCAAACGCATAACGGCATCCAGCTGCCCCCGGGCATTATTGAGCAATTTCAAGCTTTTATTCTGAGTTACTTTGCGTGCGGTCATTGGGCTCTCACCCACAGTTTCCGGGAACGCGGTCCATCAAACTCACAGAAATAAATTCCTTGCCACGTCCCAAGCATCAAACGACCCGCTTCGATCATAACCTGTACCGAGCAGCCCATCAACGAGGCTTTGATGTGAGCCGGGGAATTCCCCTCCAAGTGAAAATAATCCGCCCGATCGGGTACCATCTGTTTGAGCCCCTTGAGAATATCATCAACCACATCCGGATCAGCGTTTTCATTTATCATTATTCCCGCTGTCGTGTGTGGCACCTGCACCAAACACATTCCTTCCTTCACCCCTGATTCCACTACCGCCTCCTGTACCAATCCTGTCACCAAAACCAATTCCTCCCGAAGTCGAGTTTTTATCACATATTCTTTGTACATCACAGCAACTCCTTCTCAAGCAGAAATAAGTAAAAATGAAAAATATATATGCCCCCCTTGACGGAAGGGGGGGGAGGGTGAATTTCACTCCAACAATCTCTTGAGCTCCTCCTCAGCGGAGGGTATTTCTCCTTTCGCAACTGGTTCTTCGTGGGATCGATACCAATCCCCGCGGGATTCCTCCGACGTCGCCCAGGGAGTGAGCGGAAATTTAACGGTGATCGGTATCCGGAAAAAAGGCTGATCCAGGATCATTTCACCGGGGAGGAGGGAAGCGGCTTTTTCCCGAAGGGAACCCTGCAGGTGGGCGTATTCTTCCTTGGTAAGTTCGGCATATTTTTGCCGTCCCACCACCGAGGTCGCCGCCTGAGTAATCACTCGGTAATCAACCTGAGACGCGGTCTGCTCAGCGCCCACCAAAACCACCCGGAACGACCGCCCCCGTTCGGCGACATCCCGAAATATGGAACCAAGTGGACCTCCACCGGTGCGAGGAGCATACTTGTTGAGCTCATCCAGATAGACGAATACCGGCTCATTGAGGGAAGCCCGTTCTTTGCAATACATGATATCCCGCAGGACTGCCCCCACCACGAATGCCTGAGCTCGGGTATGGAGCTTGGAAATATCCACCACCGTCACTCCTCCCGGTCGATTCCAGTTGAGCTGATAAGGAACAGTAGGGGGTTGATCGATAATCGACGGCTGAAAATCGACCCGGCGCCATAAATAATTCAATCCGGTCCGGCGAGCAGTACGAAGTCGGCGTGAAATAGCCAGAATAGTGAGGTCATTGATCTGTTCCCTGCGGAGTGCTTGGGATAGATCCCCAGCCTCGGAAGATTCATCATCTTTTTCAGATCTGGATTCCAACCGAAGCATATCGATGAGTTGATCAAAACCATTGGGAAGACCAAAATGCCAAAGGAGTTCCTCAGCCTCGACTCGGGACGCGATGAAATAGGAATAAACCAGGGATTTATTGTCCAATCCGGAAGGTGACAACCGGAAAAGTTGATACATTCCGGTGGAGAGCTCTTTTCGGGCATCAAACACCAGGGCTTCGTAGCGGTCACGCAGGACGTCTTCGATGACGCTGACCGCCAGCTGGAAATTGGGATTCATCGAAACCTCTTCTGGGTCGAACATGAGCGGTATCAAGCCCAATTCAACGATGTCGATGATGTCCCATCCGTAGGAATAGACCCCGCTGCGCGAACGGCTGAGGTTCGGTGTCCCGGCAACATCCCGGGGAGGAACACTGACTTCGACATTTTCAAATGGGTGGGGTTCGAGATCAAATTTTTGAAACATTCCCTGCCAGAGCTCATACCGACGTCGATCTTCCTCGGTGCCGTCCCGGGCTTCATACCACTCCCGGTTCCAGTGATCGAGAAAGAGAAGGCTTTCTCCCTTTACATTAAAAATCAGCGAACGACTGTTGGCCAGAGTGTGATTCCTGAGTTTCTGATGCCCGTAATTTTTTATCATCCAGAGCAGAAAGGTGGCATAAGAGGTTTTAGCCGCCACCCCCGATTGCCCACTCACGTTGATGTGTGCGCCATTGTCTCCCAAAAGGTATTTTAAATCCAAATAGCCAACCTCATTGTTCGACAGAATTCCGGCCGGAACCTCTCTTTTTTCCCGCTTGATAACATCAAAACCCAAAGCCACATCAGACTCCTGACGGTCGATCAATACCACCGATTGTCCCACCGGCGGCGGGAGTGTCGGGGTCACTGTGATCATGCTTTCCCCTCTCTGTGCTAACACCCGGGTGACAATCACCCGCCCCACATAAATCGGGATTCCGATGAATACCCCTTCAGCGCAGGCTTCTTCCTGGTATCCAGTGGTCACTGTTCCATCCCATTGAGTCACGATCTCGGTGATCACCCCATAAGCCCGAAAAGCACATCCATTCCATTCGTAATCCACCCGCACCATATCATCCAGCCCGGGTACAGCCGTTTTCGAATTCACCCGGATCCAAAACCCATAGGGCGATATCTCCTTCAAACCCGTCACCGTTCCAACTCTTTCACCCATTTCCAACCTCCATCTCCATCCTGAAAATACAGTGAAATGTAAATAGTTACTCAATCATCACCCTTCCCCGAACCTCTCCCTTTGGATAAAGGGATTCGATTGGTTCTTAAACAATCTTCTCGTCACTTCGTCACCCCTGAATGTTTCTATCAGGGGTCTAAAATAAAGCAAAAAAGACTTATATTCCCGATTAATACATTCGGGAATGACGTATGGTGTCGATACCCGCCATAAAAATCTATTGCGTCGGAATTTTCATATTCACATGGTGCTGCGAAGCAGCATGGCGGTCTATTCACAATTTACGATTTACTGTTTTACAGTTTTTCCTACCAGCGCCCGTTCAAAATAATAACGGACCAGGTCCGGGGAGAGGAAAAACTGCCCGAGGTGGTCCTCCAAGGCGATGATGGGAAAGATATTCTCCGGAAGACGGCGCCAGGGATAATCGCCGGTGAGTTCCGGCAGAAGCGACACCATCTGATCAAAAAAGAGGGTGAGGTCGTCCTTGAATCGTGCTGAATTTTCCTGCCGGACCACCACTTCACAGCGCACCAACCCTTTGAGCGGATAGCGATCATTCCGGTCAACCAGGCGAGTATAGATGAAGACTCGCTGCAGCGATGAACCATCCTCAAAAAAAGCTCCTAAAAATGGAGTCCTTTCTCCTTTGTCCAACTCAAAGAGCATCTGTCGAATGGTCTGCGACAGCTGAGCCGTGTCGCCCGAGGGAAGAGCCCCCTCGATTGGTAAACGAAAATTTTCGATCCGTTTCACCAAACCCAGCGGACCGACACCGGGAGAAAAAATAGGATCGTTGGCGTGTACCGTCCCGTCCTGAATCACCGGAACCCCTTGGAAAAGTAATCGCCCGACCACCTTCTTTTCCAGTTTTTGCATGGCATTAAACAGAGCCTGTTGAGAAGCATCGAAGTTTTTGGTCAAACGGGGCAGACGTCCCGACCCTTCCAGGATAAAATCTATTCCATTCCCTAATTCGATGCAGGGATGATTCCCATTTTCCTGCCAGGTGAGCACCAGTTGTTCAGAAACACCCAGTACTCGCTGCTTCTCTGGTGGATTATGCGGAGAAAAACCCATAGAAAGCCCGCTCTTCCTTTCCCAGATTGCGTGTCCCGCCGCAATTTCCCCCAGGAGTAAGACCTCCACCCCAAGCAGGATGCGTCCATAAACCCGCATCCGTCCATCCACGAAAAAAACTTTGGAGGGAAGCTGCTTCGGCCTTCGCTTCTCCCATGATTCGCAATCACGGCTGGTCTCGACTTCACGGAAAGTGGAAAGCAGGGCATCCCCCGGGGTGATGTCACGATGAGAAAAGGAATCCTCATCATAATACCAGTGGTCCAGCTGAGCACTATGCTCGCGAAGATACGCAATTAAATTCAACGAACGTCCTGATTCTTCTTCCATACTGCCTCTCCCTCGCAAACTTCTAAGTGAATCGGGAACAAATTCGCAAAAAGCGGATCGTGGGTAACCACCCCGACCATCCGTCCATCTTGTCCCAGACGGAGAATTGCGTCCGCTACCAGTTCCAGGTGTTCACGATCAAGCGGAGAAAAACCCTCATCGATAAAAAGACAATCAGCACTGCGGTTCACACCAGATTCCCTCAGTCGGATTCGAGAAAGAGCCAAAGCCAGGGCCAGGGCAATCAGGGTTTTTTCTCCTCCGGAACATTCCCCGGGCATGCGCTCCTGCCAACCATACCGGGAATCGATGACCAAAATCTCAGTATTCCCCCGATTCATTCTAACTTCCAGAGCATAGCGCCCTTCGGAAAGCTCCATCAGGATGGTCGAGGCTTCACTTTCTAATTCTTTTAACAAAAAAGCCAGGAGGTAATTCTTAAATCCCTTCGTTTCTAAGGCTCCTTTGAGTTGAAGATGAAGGTCGCGTTCCTTGCGGATGTCTCCGATTTCACGTTCTAAATTCTTCTTTTCTTCCATCTTGGTTTGAATATTTTTGAGCTCATTTTCCACAACACCGATTTTTTTCCGGTCTTCACCAAGTTCGGTACGAATTTTTTCTAATTGTTTTTTCTCCTCGTCATATTTCTCCCGGCTCACTTCCGGTTGAACGGTTAATTCCCGGCAGAGATCATTCACCTGCTGACTGAGGTTTTGGATATAATTCTCAACTTGCCGAAGCTCGCCTTCCCATCGGTTGAGCTTGTCTTGCCATCCCCCTGGTTGCCGGTCTTTCAAACTTTCAAACTTTTGCTGGTTCCATCCCAGTCGCTCGAGTTCCTGATGAAAAGCCATTTCGTGGGTACTTTCTTCTTGTACTAAAACCTGCCGTTTTTCCGATAGTTTCTGTAATTCACCCTCCAATTCGAAGAGGTTTTTTTCTAACATATCTTTTCTGGTTTGTAAACTTTCGAACGCCCCCCGAGCGGTTCGTAGTTGAGTAGTGAGGGTATTCAACGAACGCTGGCAACTTTCCCAGTAATATTGAAAGGTGTCTTCGGGAAGCTGATCCGCTTGCGGCGGCAGATTCAGCGAGCGCAAAATAGTGAAAACAGCATTTCTCTTTTCATTCACCTGAAGATTCAATAGTACAAGTTGGTGAGATAATTCGGTAACAGTGGCAACCATTTCTTGCTTTCGTTGCTCCCATCCTTTGATTTTTTCCTCCAAAACCGACCCATCATTTTCCTGGCGGTGGATTTCTTGGATAAGCTGATCTCTTCTGGCCCTCTCTCGTTCATAAAAGGCTTTAAGGTTTGAGTATTCCGGGATTTCCTTAAACGAGAGGTCTTCAACCAGAGCACAGAGTGATTCATTGATGGTTTGCTCTTCTCCCTGGAGGCGAGAGAGTTTCTCCCGATAAAGTTGGATTTTTTGATCAGTTTCAGTTTTGGTTTGGAGAAGAAGTTGCTTTTTCTCCCGGATTTTTTCTATTTTTAAATTCATTCCCGTCCAGGAATTCTGAAAAGCTCGATACTCTTTTTCTGTTTCCACGATATCGATTGGAACTTTTTGTGATTCCAATAAGGAAGGGACGGGGGTGTGGCTCCCGCAAACCGGGCAGGTTCCGGTTTGTTTCCAGATAGATTCCAACTCACTGGTCACATACTGTTTGAGCTGTTCCTGATAGTGGTGTTCTATAGCAACTTTATCAGTTTCCATTTTTTCCCATTCCGCTTCGACCCGAAGTAGTTCCTGGTCTAGGGTCTGAACGTCTCTCGCCAGGCGTTCCGAGCGGGACTGATGCTCTTTGAATTCGGTTTCATGGAAGATTTTTTCTTTTTCTAAAAGGTTTTTTTTGGTGGCAAGTGGTTCATAGCTGTCGAGAATTTTTTCCAGGCGCATCAATTTTTGATCCAAAAGATGGCACTTCCCGGTACTCTGCACAATATTGTTTCGGAGTTTTCGAAGTTTTTCGTGCTCGAGCAGGAGGGCTTTTTCAAGAGAAAGGAGAGTATTTTGCACCCGGGCTTGTTCAGAAGTTGCTATTTGGAGCTGCTGGAGGAGAAGCTGGAGTTGATTCATCTCCGGGCGGGCATCGTTATCAAGCCGTTCCGCGTAGTGTTCAAGCCGGGCAGCCTTTTCCGTTAAACTTTTTTCATTTTCTCCGGCTTTTTGAATGTTTTTCACGGTTTCAGCCATTTGTTGCTGAAGAGACACCCTTTTTTCCTGCATCGATTTCAGATCCTGATCGACCCGGCATAGATGGTCCCGACTGGTTTGATAGGGGAGCCAAAACGACGCTTTCACGTAAATTGCCTGTTGAATATTCCGGTCTATTTCCGCCTGCTCCTGGGCATGTTCAATGGTTTTTAACAGCTCGCTCTTTCGCTGGCGGACGTTGACCAATTCTTGATACCGTTCATTCAGGGTCTCCAGCTTTCGCACTGTGATGGTTTTCGCTTCTTCGGCAATGACCATCTCACCGATTCTTTTCCTCAATTCCTCCATTTCCTGGTTGAAAAACCGGTGTTTTTCGTCGAGATCTTCCGCTTTTAGAGATTCCCATTGTTCTTCTACCCTCTTCAAAACCGCTTCCAAGCCATCCAACCGGCTTTTAACTTTCTCCCGAATGTCATCCAGGATTCCCAATCCAAAAAGGGTGCTCAAAATCTGAAAACGCTCGGCGGGAGTTGCCTCCACGAAAGAAAGGGTTTCTCCTTGAGGGAGAAAAACCGCAGCTTGAAAGGTATCGGGATCTAAACCGATCAATCGTTCCAGCTCCAAGTTGACCATTCGCTCACCAGAACGGACTGCTATCCATTTCCCGCTTTCTTCCTTTTCTAAGAGAGCGGTACTTCCTCGCTTCGCCGAATATTCACGAATGATCCGAAACCGTATACCACCAAGGAGAAATTCCAAAACGGTCCGGAGTGATTCCTGCGGGTAACCGCGATGAACCAAAGCGTTTTTCCCACCACTACGGATGCTCCTGCCATAGAGGGCAAAAAAAAGGGCTTCTAAAATGGAAGACTTCCCGGCCCCATTCGGCCCGACGATAACAAACAAGTCGTCATCAAAGGTCAAATCCAGTGATTCCAACCCCAAAAATTTTCTCACTGCGAGTTTATTCGGTTTCATCGGTCGGTTCCCGGCTCAAGAGTTCCTGATAGTATTTTAGAAAAAGTTCGACCACTTCAGAAGAAAATTCTTTTTCACGGCAAAAGGTTTCGAATAATACGGGAATGGTATTGGTGGTTACTTCGGGTGTCTCCGAGGGGAATTCGTTTTCACGTTCGATTGGCATCGTCTCCACTGTCACCACCTGCCAGTGGTCACCGCAGAGCTGTTTCAATTCCCGGTAGAATTCCGGAGCGATCACTTTCTTGCTTACTCGAATCCGGATATAGTTGCGGGGAGAAAGTGCTTGCTTCTCAATCACTTCTCGGAGATCTGGAAGTGCGATCTCATCATGAACCGGTATGGTGATCAAGCGGCAGCTTTCAAAGGAATGGCTGTGAACCTGCGGTTTTTTCCCTTCTTCCAATTCGACGATGAGGTAACCCGCCACCTGATCTTCCCGGAGAAAGGTATCGAGCACTAAGGAAGACGGATAAAAAAGAGGAAAAGAGCATTTGTTATAAGAGATAAAACCATGCAGGTGGCCAAAAGCAGCATAATCGATTCCCGACGGAATATCGGCTGGTTTAATGAATATTTCCCGGGTCAGATTGGCTTCCGCGTAATGGGAGGCCAGTTCATCCACCGAAAGGTGAGCCACCAATATATGCCAGTAATCCGGGTCAAAATGACTCTCCCAGGTTCGCATTTGTGCTCGCAGCCTCTCCTGAGCTTCATCCTGGATATTCTCTCCGACAGCAGTCCCCAAAAAGCGAGCCAGGCTCAGATAGGGAAGGGGAAAGATTTTTATTGGTCGATCCGGTATCGTCAAGGGGGTGAAATCGCGAACGATGAAGATATCTTTCGGAAAAACATTTTTTAAGGCATCAATGGCATACCAGTCGTGATTCCCGATTACCCACACTACCGGTGCAATCGTCTTCAGCTCCATCAGCGCCTCAATCGCCAGCCGGATCGTTTCGCGCGGCGGTTGATGATACTGGTGGAACAAATCTCCAGCATGGACAATCACATCCACCCGTTCCGTGCGAGCCTGCTCAATCATTTTTTCCAGGCATTCCCGCTGTTCCACCTGCCGATCGACCCCACCCAGCATCTTCCACGAAACAAGCCCCAAATGCCAATCCGCAGTATGCAACACCTTCACCCGTCGCTTCAACCACCCAACCCCCTTTTTTTATTTTACCATATCACATAAAACCATGAATGGTAGAATGTGAATAGTAAATAGTTTCCCATACTCCGGAGGAGTGTCGCGGAGCGACAGGGTGGTTGCTTTTATTTTAACTATTTACTCTTTACCATTCACTTTTTTAACAAATCACCATCTGTTATACTGAAAATATTGTTGAACTGTTGATTTGTGGATTTGATAAAAGTATTTATTGCAGTGACGAGTGGTCAGTAACGAGTAACCAGCAAACAATGAAAACTCATTTTATTCAGGATATTCAATAATTCCATTCACCAAACCTCTCCCTTTGGACAAAGGGAGATCGAGAGGAATTCGATTGGTTGGACA
>CAYSWT010000032.1:0-18631 GCA_964434845.1 uncultured Atribacterota bacterium
TTTAGAAAAGGGGGGTCAGGGGGGATTTGAAATGGACGGTCAACCAATCGAATCCTTCTCAATCTCCCTTTGTTCAAAGGGAGATGTCCGGATAGGGTGATGATTGAGTATTTTTACACTTTTTATATTTTACTGCATTTACAGGATAAATATCCCTTTTCAAAATTTTTGGAAAGAAAGCTGAAATTTCCTTTTATTAAAGGATAAACGATATTTTTCAAGCATAGACATATATTCTGTGAACTTGCCAGAGGATAGAATGGTATAAATAATATAAAATACAAGCTACTTACAATGAGGTGATTGTTGATGAAGAAGTTGATCGGACAAATTTTATTTATAACACCCGTCATCATTTTAGTTATTTTAATCATGCCGGCTTGGGCAGGTATGAATAAGGCTGTGATTAATGCGATTAAATATGAAGGAATCGGAGCATATTCATCGATTACGGTCGAGGGGAAAATAATGACCGATGGAAGTGGAACAGCGTTTTTGGAAGTATTTATGACTGTGGATGGAAAGGATTATAAGACTCAACCGAGTGAGATAGAATCAAAGCTTGCTGAACAGACTTTCAGACTATCTTTCCGTAAAGAAGACTTTCGTTTCATTGATCATCAGAAAAATATTGTGGAAATATTACCGGATATAAAACCAGGGCAGGAGATCGTGGTTTATATATATGAGGAAAAAATCATGTCAGGAGAAAATTTAACCGTCGATGCTCAAAATGAGATTAATCAGAGGGGATATGCGCTGAGGGGGATTTTGGCAAAGAAGACATTCTCTATACCCGATAATAAACAGTAGATTGTTAAAGGATTGTCATTGAGAAAGAATATCATTTCAATTCATCTTTATGCCATTTTATAGAGCGACATGCCATGGCATGTCGCTCCAATTATATGATGGAGTTTTAGCCTTTTAAATTTTCCCAAACGACCTTTTACCCTTTTCGAAGCGATCAATATCGGGGACGGTTCCATCGGCAAGGCGGTAGAGCATTTCACCTGCATTCGGTACGACTAAAAATCCTTCATCTTCCCTCCCCAAATATTGTTCTAGATCAAGAGTGTGAAAATCGAGATAATCAAGATTGATCGAAGAGCAAAGTTCTCTGGAAAGAGCGGTTGCCAGAATCACTTTTATTCGCGGACATTCTTTTCCATTTAAATATTTTCCTATTCCTTTCACGTGGGTGGAGTGGGCGAGGACACCTTTGGGAATATGCCGATATTTTTCCCAATGTGACAAATAATAATCACGGGTATGATACCCAATCTCCCGAAGATATTTTCTGTGAGTCACAGATATCTCGTTTAAATGAGGAGCGTAGATGATGATTTCTCCCTCATCGTCGACTACTGGTTCGAGTTTATACATACATTTTCCTCCTACCCAGAGCTCGGTATACATCGGTGGGGCGAGAGAAATTACTTTTTGAAAGGGTTTTGACTTGTAGATGATATTCACTCTCGCTGAAAGGTCGACGGCTTCCGACCAGGCTTCGATTGGGTTTCCGGCAAAAAGCCCGCAAGGAACTTTTCCTTTCATTACGAAACATAAGGCAGTCACTGGCAAAGGAATGAATTGAGCAGCTTCGTTGAGAATCTGCCGTACTGGAGTATCTTTGTGACCGATGATTTTCGGGTTGGTAATAAGCGCTGACAGCCAATGAAAGGCATTGATGATTTCCGGACCGGAAATGCCAGGAAAAAAGTATTTGTATCCTCCCGAAAAACCGACCACTTCATGGGGGAAGACTGGTCCGAGGATGACCAGCTCATCGTATTCAAAAATTTTTTGGTTAATAGTGACTGGAATCTCTTCATGAAGGAGCCCACCGGTAATTTTTTCAATTTGTTCAACTGTCAAAGTACCAATGGTTTTCAGCGCTCGAGGGTTATCCCATTGATGGTTATAAATACCAATTTCCATGGAACCAGCCTCATGGGGAGTGACCCCGAATTCGTTATGGATTTGCTCGGAAGTCATGGCCGGGTGGGTTCCCAGAGCAATCATAAAATCGAGTTGGCGCGCTCTTTTAACGAGCGTTTGTTGAAAGATTGAGAAGAAGAGCTGCATGGGGGCGGTGCGGGTGTTATCGGGAACGATGACCAGAATTTTTTTATCATCAAACCGGCATTTTTCTAATTCTTCGAGTGTTCGCCGTTTGAGCTCTTGTTCGGTGTAAGGACGAATGATATCGGCACCCTCACAATTCATAATTTTTCCTCCTCCCAGCGGGTATGGAAAATACCCTCACGATCGATACGTCGGTAAGTATGAGCTCCAAAATAATCCCGTTGTGCCTGGATGAGGTTTGCCGGAAGGAGGGGGGAAGTCCAGCCATCAAGAGAGGAAAGAACGGCATGAAAAGCTGGCAACGGGACATGATGTTCGATTCCCAGGATGTTCGTTTTTCGAAGCGAGATGATTTTTTTATGGATATCTGGTACAAAATCGGGAGATTCAAGAAGAAAACCGTGGTTTTGATTGGAAAGGGCTTTTTGTATCCGGTTCAAAAGACGGGTACGGAGGATACAGCCTCCTTTCCAGATGCGGGCGATTTCGGGAAGAGGAAGATTCCAGCTTTTTTCCCGGGAAGCTGTCGAAAGCAAGTGCATCCCCTCGTTGAAAGCAACGAGAATACCGATGAAAAGGGCATCCGAAAAGCGTGAGAGGAACTCATTCGATTCGGAAACCGGGGGATCTGGCTTATCCCACCGGTATTTTTCCGATTGACGAAGGCGGGTTTCTTTGAACGAGGAAAGAGTCCGGGCAACCACCGCCTGGTTGATAACCGGAGTAGGGATTCCGAAATCAAAGGAGATTTGCGAAGTCCATTTTCCAGTCCCTTTTTGTTCGGCTTCATCGAGAATGAGATCGATGAGGGAATGCCCGGTTTCTTGGTCGAAATGCTTCAGAATGTTAGCCGTAATCTCAAAAAGATAAGAATTCAAATCATCGGAATGATTCCACCGTTCAAAGACTGCTGCCATCGCCGGTGGCTCCATTTTAAGGGCTTTTCGCATAAGATCATAACATTCGGCAATGAGCTCCATGAGAGCATATTCAATGCCATTATGAACCATCTTGACGAAATGACCAGCACCCCCCTGGCCAAGATAGGTACAACAAGGGCCATCTTCGGTCTGGGCAGCTGCTTTCAAAAAAATATCTTGAACCAAATCATACCCGGCAGAGTGACCACCTGGCATGATAGATGGACCATGAAGAGCCCCTTCTTCACCACCACTGATACCGGTTCCAAGATACAACAAACCCCGATTCTCGACTTCACGCAATCTCCGTTCGGTATCTTTATAGTAGGAGTTCCCGCCATCGATTATAAGGTCGCCTTTTTTTAGAAGAGGGTTGAGAAGGGTGATGAATTCATCAACTGGTGCTCCGGCTTTAACCATAAGCATGATCTTACGTGGTTTCTTTAATGAGTCGATCAGATCTTCGATCCGGTAGGTGGGATAAATGAGTTCTTGGTCAGTCTTTCTCTGGAGAAGATCCTCAGTTTTCGATGGTGTGCGATTATATACCGCTACCGAATATCCTTTACCGGCGATATTTAGAGCCAGGTTTTGGCCCATAACCGCCATGCCGATAATTGCTAAATCGCAAACTCCATTCATGATTTAACCTCCTCCATTTTCTTCATTCTATCATGAAAATGCAGTTACGAGTAACGAGTTTCGAGTAACCAGCAAACGAATAAACGATGAAAGTTGTCATTGCGAGACTGACAGCCTATGGTGCAAGATTAAAAAAATGAAAGGATCAAATATTACGCTTGGGAAAATCATCCAAGCGTGAGGCGTGGCAATTTCATTTTTTCATTCTTGCCAACTCAACGACTCAACACCTCAACGACTCAACATCATTACAATAAATATTTTCATCCTCTCCTGGTGATTCGGGTTTTTGCCTGGCATGGATATCTTAAGAAAATGAAATAAAACCTTAAAAATATACCAATTCCAGTTATCCATTTTATTGAACTCATCACTTTCTAAGCTCTCTTGAAAGAATTAAAATAAAGGATGATTTTTCTATAGTTTTTTTAATCCAGATACTTGCTTATTTTCCATTCCCAAAAAAAGGGATCGAACCTGTTACAGATGAGATTGTAATCAAAACGACACTAAAGGAGTAAAAAATGAAAAAAGTTTTTATAGAGGGGAATATCAGCCTCGACCTTATTTTAGGCGAAATTGATGATTTTCCCGGATGGGGAATAGAGTTGCTTGTTCCGGGATATACTATGCGTCCGGGAGGACAGGCCAGCAACACCGTACTGGCCTTAGGGAGCTTGGCAGTACCAGTGTATGTGGTAGGAACGATCGGTGAAGATAACGTTGGTCAGGATATTCGTACTTCTTATGAAAAGTGGGGAGTTCGCACTGATTATTTATTTGCCCTCCCCCAAATTCCAACCGGGTTATCAGTAGCGGTCACCAATCGCAATACTCATGAAAGAACCTTTTTAACCGAGCTTGGTACTCAAAGAGAAATATCGGTGTCACATTTAGAAGAAATGTATCCATCAGTTCAGAACGGTGATTTTTTTCTGATATGCGGATATTTTCTCAGCAATTCCCTCAGAACCGATGAACTGGTTATCTTCCTCCGAAAAATGAAAAGCGAAAAACCCGGGACTGTTCTTCTGCTCGATACCGGTTGGCCACCAGAGGGATGGACAAGAGATGTCAAAAATGAGGTGTTCAACCTGCTTCCCTATTTTGACTATTTTCTTCCCAACGAAATTGAAGTCGAGAATTTAACTGATAAAAAACTGCTTCAGATTTTTTATGATTGGTCGGGCACTCTAATAGTGAAAATCGGGAAAGAAGGAAGCCGGATCATTACCCCCCATGCTTCACTTCAAGTGCCCACCATCCAGGTTGAGGTGAAGGATACTATCGGAGCCGGTGATTACTTTAATGCCGGTCTCATCTGGGGACTCTGGAAAGGCTTTGATCTGGTCAAATCAGTGCGAGCGGCGAATATTATTGCTTCTTTGAATATATCTCTGGATGCCCATCGGCGGGTTCTGGTCCGCCCGGAAGACATTGAACCCTATCTTATGGAGTGAAAGGAGCAAAATTATTTAGCGTTATGAACGTAAAAGGTTATTTTTTAAATGAACAAAGGGAATTCTCTATCCTTTTTCTGAGTACCATCAAATGGATTTTTCTGTCAATTTTATTAGGAATGGCAGCCGTTTTTGGGTTTTTCATTGCTCTGATTGCCCGACTTTTCATCAATCTGTCATTTTGTATGGAAAAGCTGGGTGAAAAAATTGATCATCAAATATCGTATTGGTTTACACCCCTCGTAGGAGGCTTGGTTCTGGTCGTATTTGGAGTTCTTGGTTTTACACCTGCTTTAGGTGTTGGTATGACCACCATTCAGCAGGTCATGGCGGGTAAATCAGTACCTTGGATATTGTGGGTTATTAAAATTTTAGCGGTGACCATTACCTTAGGCATGGGTGGCTCTGGTGGAGTAGTCACTCCCATGTTTTTTATCGGATCGGTCTTTGGGATGAATTTCGCCCATCTTTTTTCTTTGAATTCATCCTTCTGGTCTCAAGTGGGATTAGTCACTTTTTTAGGGGCGTGTGCCAACACTCCTCTATCTGCAGTGATCATGGCTTGTGAATTGTTCGGGTTTCATCACGCGATTCCAGTTATACTTGCCGTCACTGTAGCCTATAAACTCCTAGGGCATCGATCAATCCATTCCAGTCAGCTTCTTCTGATTACTAAATCTATGTCCATCGATGTGCCTCTGGGAGAACCAGTTGTGAATGCTCAAGCAGGATGTGTTCCGAATCGAAATACTGCTGGGAAACGATTGTTTGATAGCATCCCTTTTCGAATTTAGTAAATATATTATGAAAATGTAGTAAAGATTGTGGAATTGTTGAACTGTGGAACTGTGGAATTGATAAAAGCACCTCAAAGCTGTCGTTGCGAAACCGTCAGCCTTCGGCGTAAGATTAAATATTACGCTTGGGAAAAACCATCCAAGCGTAGGGCGTGAGGATCTCATCTTTTATTGAATCGATCCTTGGTAGGGGCGCAAATTTATTGTGCCCGTTGTCTGAATTTAATTGTAGCAACATCCCATGACGTGTCGTAACCGTCGTTTGGAAATTTTGTTTAAGCCAGTCTATTGGGGTATAATGAAAAAAACATGATATGTTATAGACTACCGTACTGCTTGTAACACCATTTAGAAATGAAAAATTGCGGTCTATACTTTCAGTTTCTCTTTTTGATTTTTCAATATTATGCCGAAGACTGATCCTGGTATTTCCAGGATAGACCCTCATGCCACTTCGTGGCACCATGTGAATATGAAAACTTCGACGCAATAGATTTTTATGGCGGATATCGATACCATCCGTCATTCCCGAATGTATTAATCGGGAATCTAAGTCTTTTTTACTTTAGACCCCTGATAGAAACATTCAGGGGTGACGATTAACATCGAATCCTGTGGCACTTTTCAGGATAGACCCTCATGCCGCATTGCGGCACCATATGAATATGGAAAATATGAGGGTCTATCCTCTCGGTTTTTTATCTTTTTCAATATTTTTTCATCTTACGCCGTAGGCTGATCCTGGTATTTTCAGGATAGAGAGGAATGCTGATTGATAATCTTACAACACCCGATGTATAGAAATTTTAAGAGATTCCGCGAGATTGTCCGAGTATTTAATAAATACGGATTTGCACTGCATCGCTTTGTCTTTTTTGAGCGATTTACCTTTCCACCGATAAGCAAACAAATTCTTAGTAATCCTCCGCAAGTGAATTTAAGGTTAGCATTAGAAGAATTAGGAACCACGTTCATAAAAATTGGACAAATTCTCAGTACCCGAATCGATCTTGTTTCTGAAGAGTATTGCTATGAACTAAAAAAACTCCAGGATGAAACCACTCCTGTTTCCTTCGATGAAATTCGGACAGTGGTTGAATCCGAACTTAAGTCCAAAATTGAAGACATTTTTTTAGAATTTGATCCGATTCCATTGGCATCAGCTTCTATTGCACAGGTTCATCGAGCGGTGTTGAAAAACGGTGTAAAAGTAGCGGTTAAAATACAGAAGCCCAACATTGAAGAAAAGGTGAATGCCGATTTGGAAATATTGAGCTATCTCGCCAGTTTTTCAGACCGTTTACGCATTTTTGCTGAAAATATTTCTTTTAGTGAATTAGTTGCGGAATTTAAGAAAAATCTGATGCGAGAGATTGACTTTTTGTACGAGGCTATCAACGCTATTAAATTTCGGGAAAATTTTAAAAATCAAGAAGGAGTGTATATCCCAGAAATTTATCGCGACTATACAACCAAAAAAATTTTGGTAATGGAGCTTATCGAAGGTGTCCGATTAACCCGGATCAAGGATTGTCATATCGAAGAGCTTGATTGCCAGCTTTTAGCCGAAAGAGGGGCAATGGCAGTTTTGAAAATGATCTTTGAGGATGGTTTTTTTCATGCTGATCCTCACCCAGGGAATATTATGGTAAAAGAACCTAACCGAGAATTGGTATTTCTGGATTTTGGAATGGTCGGAGCCATCGATAGCGAAACCCGGGAAAGTATTGTCAAAATCCTTTTAGCTGCATTGGAAAAAGATGCTTCTCGAGTGGTGGTCTATATGGAAGAGGATATTTTATTCACGACGGTCAAGTCACCCATCGCGTTACGGGTCGATCTCAACGAGGTCTTGGAAAGGTACATCACCGCCGATTTAAAGGAAATGAATTTAAATAATCTGGTAACCGATTTCTTCTATATCTTTCGGAAACACAATCTCCGATTTCCGGCCCATTTTGCTTCGATCATGAGAGCCCTGGTGGTTGCTGAAGGGACGGGTATGATGCTCAACCCTCACTTTACCATTGCTCCTTATTTAGAAAAATATCTTCGTCAGATTTTTACTCGTACCATGGATTTTGACAATATGACCCAGAAGGCTTTTCACTATTTACTGGATTGGAAAAAACTGGCGGAAGAATTTCCAGGAAAGGGACATGAAATACTCACCAAACTTTCTTCCGGTCGTTTCAGCATCAAATTTGAAAATAAAGAACTTGAAGAATTAAGTAGAAAAATTGATTCGGTGAGTAACCGGATTTCGTTGAGCATTATTCTGGCTGCTTTTTTAATTGGCTCATCACTGATTTATACTAACTATCAATATCTGAAATCCCTTAGCATTCTTGGCATCTTCGGTTATATCATCGCTGCCATTCTGGGTATTATGCTCATCTTTGAAATGCTCCGTCATAGATAAATTAAAGGCGATGAGTAGGCATTTATACCAAAAAACTGGCCTGGTAACATCTGAAAAATGAAAATACTCTGCACGCTGACCATCTCCCGGCAGGGTCTTTACTGATTACTCGTAACTATATTTTCATTAAATTTATCAAAGTTAGGATAATTTGGAGGGATGAAAGATGAATTGTTTCATTTGGAGTGTGATTTTTTTGGTTTTCATTTTCAATGTATTCCTGACATCTGGATATGCTCAGGAAAACAGTGAGAGTTCGTTCATTCTCAAAAGCACTGCATTTAACAATGGAGGAACGATTCCAAAGAAATACACCTGTGAAGGAGAAGACGTCTCTCCGGAACTCTCCTGGGAAAATGTCCCTGCCAATACGGTGAGTTTCGCATTAATTTGTGAGGATCCGGATGCTCCGGCTGGTATCTGGGTACACTGGGTTGTATATAATATCCCAGTGACGGTTCATCAGCTTCCGGATAATTCCGGAAAAAAAGGAGAGCAAAAAATCCTGGAATCTATCACACAGGGGATTAATGATTTTCGGAAACTTGGTTATGGCGGTCCCTGTCCACCGCCTGGAAAACCCCATCGGTATCTTTTCCGTTTGCTGGCATTGGATATTCAGCTTCCTACAAAATCGGGTTTGAACCGCAACCAGGTATTGTCTGCCGCTAAAGGTCATATCCTGGGAGAGGTGCAATTAATGGGTCGATATGGCCGGTAAGATTACATTAAAGCTTAATAGTGAGAAGTGAACGGACATTTATGTCCGGTTAAAACCCTGGTACCATAGGTGTTGAGAAAACCTCTTTATTTCTCTCATTCATCATCAAAACTTAATAGGAGGTTTGACATGTATCCCTGGCATGATACCTTTCACATGGGAATAGTCCATTTTATGGCATTTCCCCACGCACAAGCTGATGATGAAGTCCTAAAATCGGTTCATTCAATCCTTATTGATGAATTTTTTCAGGCGATTGAAGTGAGCGTTCTCCTTCGCGATGAAATATTGGAGAGAATATCTTCCCAGTGTGAAATAGCAGAGGTTGAGTTTCTTCTTGCAGCTCAACCTCTCATCTTGTCACAAAAACTCAATCTGAATTCTCCCAATGAAGAAGAAAGACTCAGGGCAGTGCAGATATGCAAAGATCATATTGATCGGTCCTATCAAGTTCGAGCGCGTACTCTGGCTTTTTTATCCGGAAGAAATGATGTCAATGAGAATAAAGAAGTATTAAAGGATAAATTAGTTCTTTCTCTTGAGGAATTATGCCGACATGCACAGGAAAAAAGTCTTTCTGCCGGGTATTGTTTGGGGGTCAATCTCGAGGTCTTTGATCATGTCATTGATAAAAAGGCTTTGATTGGTCCGGCCCCCGATGCGTTTGATGTTGCAAAGAAAGTAAAAGCGAATTTTCCAAACTTCTCGTTAACGGTCGATCTCTCCCATATTCCACTCCTTTTTGAAGATCCCCTCTATGTTTTAAAACTGCTCGCACCCTTTGTTGGCCATATCCACATTGGAAATGGAGTGTTGGAAAAAGGTCATACTGCCTATGGTGACACCCATCCTCGCTTTGGGATCGCTGGCGGATGTAATACTGTTCAAGAGGTCGCAAATTTTCTCGAAGCTCTCCAAAAAATCGGGTACTTTGAGCAACAGGGAATGACCCAACGTCCGGTCATCTCCTTTGAAGTCAAACCACTCCCTGGAGAAGAATCAGATTTGGTTGTCGCTAATGCCAAAAGAACCTTTTTGACTGCTTTGGATCGGGTTCAACCGAAATGAAAAGGAGCTGAGCATAAACCAATGAAAAAAGAGCGAGTTTTTATAACCCGAGTCATTCCTGATGATGGATTGAAAATTGTTAATGAATTCTGTCATATGGAGGTGAGTGATTACGATGGCGTCCTCCCTCGACAAGTTCTTTTGGACAAGGTGAAAGGTATTGATGGACTGTTATCTCTTCTTACCGATACCATTGATCGCGAGGTAATGGAAACAGCAGGTCTACAACTCCAAGTGATTTCGAATTATGCAGTGGGTTTTAACAATATCGATGTTGCCGAAGCGACCAAACGGGGGATTCTGGTCACCAATACTCCGGGGGTGCTCACTGAAACCACTGCTGATCTGGCCTGGTCGCTCCTCATGAGTTCGGCTCGACGAATCGTCGAAGGAGATAAATTCCTCCGTGCCGGAAGATTTCGGGGGTGGGAGCCGATGCTGCTTTTAGGAACTGATGTGCATGGATCAACTCTCGGTCTTATCGGTTTCGGTCGAATCGGACAATCAATGGCTCGTCGGGCAAAAGGATTCAATATGAAAGTTATTTATTACGATCGAGAACGAGTATCTCAGCGATTGGAAGAGGAATTTAAAGTATCTTACTGCCATCTCTATGACCTCCTACAGGAATCCGACTTTGTTTCTATCCATGTTCCTCTCACCGAGGAGACCTTTCATCTTATTGGAGAGAAAGAATTGAAAATGATGAAAAAGGAAAGCTATCTCATCAATACCGCCCGCGGTCCAATTGTCGATGAAAAAGCGTTGGCAAAGGCACTCCGGCAAAAGTGGATCCGTGGAGCCGCTCTCGACGTTTTCGAGAATGAACCTGCGGTTGAACCCGAGCTGTTGGACCTCGATAATGTCGTTATCGTCCCCCACATCGGGTCCGCTTCTTATCAAACCCGTACTAAAATGGCCATCATAGCTGCCCAGAACCTGGTGAGTACCCTTAAAGGGGAGCGACCGGCATATCTCGTCAACCCTGAGGCGTTGGGAGTGTGGGAAATGGTTCATAGTGAAAAGATGATGAAAGAACCAGGATGAGGGAGGGTTCGTGTTACAGATAATGCAGCAAATCAGAAGAGATGTCAACGAATGACGAGTTTGATTTAAGCCTCACAGCTTTTTCCTTCAAACTGGATAGTGGTGTGTTCGATATGAAATTCGTGGTCAAGGATGGCATGAATTTTTTCGCGGAGTGTATCCATTTCTTCAAAGGATTGGCAGCTTACCGCCACATGGAATTCGGTGAATCGATCGGTTTCGTTCAATGACCAGACGTGGATATGATGAACATTGACCACTCCAGGAATTGATTCGAGTCGGGATTTCATTTGAGATAAGTCGATATCGGTGGGTGTGCCTTGCATGAGGATGTGGAGAACGTCGCGGAAAACGCCGAATCCTTCATTGAGCACGAAGAAGAGAACGGCGATGCTCAGAATAGGATCGATATAAAACCAATCGGTATAGCGAATAATGATACCACCGATAATGACAATAACCGATGAAACGGTGTCAATAACAATATGCAGGAAAGTACTTTTCAGATTGAAACTTGTTTTTGCTTCCCGAAAGAGAAGCAAAGCGGAAAAGAAATTTCCGAAGAGACCGATAATGGCAACTGGAAGCATGATTGAGGAGACGACTTCTTGAGGATGAAATAACCGCTGAATCGCTTCAAAAAAGATATAGGCCATAGTAATAAATAAAAGGACTGAATTGACCAAAGCAGCAATTATTTCAGCTCGTTTAAAACCATAGGTATTACGAAATGATCTTTCTTTGCGGGCGATCCTGATTGAAAAGAGGCTGATGAACATCGAGGTGGTATCGGTAAGGTTATGCAAAGCATCGGAAATGAGTGCTAAACTTCCTGAAAATAGACCACCGATAATCTCCGCCACCGAAATGGTGAGATTGAGAAGAATGGTAACGATCAGCTTGCTTTCGCTTTTCGGGTGTTCGTGGTCACTCATGTTAGGGAAAGGAAATGATGCGGCCTGTAGCGGCCGCACCATCATTACTCGATTATCGAGATCGTTTTTTCGTTTTTCCAAAGACC
Organism: uncultured Atribacterota bacterium; assembly: GCA_964434845.1. GTDB lineage: Bacteria > Atribacterota > Atribacteria > Atribacterales > Atribacteraceae > CAYSWT01. The sequence continues at coordinate 12,187 of CAYSWT010000032.1, forward strand.
GTGAATGTTACAATAGGAAGAAGCATAAAGGACTCCTGGTTTTTCAAACTTTACGGTAAAACAGGAGTAGGGCGAGGTATAAATCGGACCTTGATTCGCACCCTCAGGAGATTCACCGTGGGCGGTATAGTCAAAACGAGCCACTTGATATGGGAATTTCGAACTGTCAGGAAGAAAATAGATTTCAATCCATCGAATATGGTGCTCGGTGGTATTGGGATGGGGAATTTCTTTCCCAACCGAAACTGAAAAATGGGTAAATTCGCCTTTTTTGATTGAATCTGGGCCATCAATAACCGGGATATGTTTTTCTTGTTTCCAATCAGCCGCCTGAAAGAATTCACCAAACACTTTCATGCCATCACCTCCTAAAAGGCTTTAAAAAGTTCCTTCTTGGTTTTACACACCGGACAGTAATCTGGGAGTTCTCCTTCAATAGTATAGCCACAAACCGGACAAATGAATATCTTTTCCACGGTGATATCTTTCCCTTTTTCAGCTGCTTCCTTGGCTTTAACATACATTTTTTCATGAATCTTTTCGGTTTCCCAGGCATAATGAGTGGTTCGTACTGCACCTTTTTCATCCTGGAAGGAAGCGGTGTTGTTGTAAACCGGATACATTTCGGTCACTTCAAAATTTTCCCCAGCAATTGCCATATCTAAATTTTTGACACTATCGTTGATATTTCCCAATTCCCGATAATGATTGGTTGCATGGATCTGCTCGGCATATGCGATCGCTCGAAACAAACGAGCTAAATTCGCTTTTCCTTCTTTTTCAGCCACGCCAGCAAAAATTAAATATCTCATATGAGCTTGTGATTCTCCAGCATAAGCATCTTCGAGGTTGCGTTGGGTCATTTTCCGCATGAAGCTATCCTCCTCTTTTCGTTTATTTTATAGAACATTCTATTCTAATACAGTATTCCTTATCCCTAATAATTGTTTGAGATTATTGGATGCCAACCCACTCATTCTCCCCCTGAAAAATGCCAGGATCAGCTTACGGTGTAGGATAAAAAAAAGGATACTCCCTAAATATCTTCGACTTGAAATCAGAATAGTGTAAAAGCCAAGACCTGAGAAAAGACTTTTATGTCAGAAAAAGGCTCTAATACCATCAGCAAAATGAAAACTCGTCCTGCTTTTCAATAACAATAACCATTGGTATAAATGTCTATCCTAGAAATTCCGTGAGTAGTGAGTAGTTTAAAAAAATCACCATCATTCTCACCTTCTCCCAATATTTTCCCTCTCCTACGAATGGATGCTTTTCCCATTCGTATCTTTTTTTATCATTTTTCTTTTATCTCAAATCGTAGACCGACGGGAGAGGGTCAGGGTGAAGGGGGTATTTTCATATTCATATGGTGCTGCGTAGCAGCATGACGGTCTATCCTGGAAATTCCGTGAGTAGTGAGTCGTAAAAAAAATCTTCCCCCTTAGCTTTTTTCCAACTCAACATCTCAACTTCTCAACAACTCAACAATTGGAAATTTCCATATCCTATGGTGCTGCGTAGCAGCATGACGGTCTATCCTGGAAACGCAGTGAAAGGTAAAAGGTAAAAAGTTTAAAGATACTCAATCACCACCCTTTTCCGGACCTCTCCCTTTGAATAAAGGGATTCGATTGGTTCTTAAACAATCTTCTCGTTATTTCGTCACCCCTGAATGTTTTTATCAGGGGTCTAAAGTTAAGTAAAAAAACTTAGATTCCCGATTAATACATTCGGGAATGACGGATGGTGTCGATACCCGCCATAAAAATCTATTGTGTCGAAGTTTTCATTGTCATATGGTGCTGCAAGGCAGCATGGCGGTCTATTCTCAGGATCAATGAAATGTCTTATTATTAGAATCATATTTGATCACAGATCGATAAAGGGTGGGGAAAATGAGAGAATATTTCAAATCGATTAAAACACTTATTCCGGTGTATTGGCAATTGATATCCAGCCGGGAGGGAATCGTAATCGTCACCAGTATTATGGCAGTAGTATTTTATGATACATTTTATGTTCGCTTCGTTCCTAAATTTCCTAATTATTCGATGCATTTTTTTCTTTTATCGGGTGCTCTATGGTTATTATTGTTTCCATCTATGGTGAATCGTATGACGATGCATATCCCCTTTCGAGAGCTTGGAGGAACGGTCGGCTCTATTCGGCGTTGGGGAAAATGGTTGATTTTTTTTCTCATTCTGGGAATTTTATGGGCGTTCTATGTTTCCCATATTCCTTCCTATCGTTCTTTTTATCCAATGTTTCCGGCTGCTCGAACTTCGCTGTTTCAATTTGTTTTGTATGAAAGTTTAGCCGCACTCTATATGTTTTCCTGGGAATATTTTTGTCGAGGTTTTCTGCTATTTGGATTAAAGCACAAATGGGGACGATATGCCATTCTCATACAACTGATCACTTTTACTCTTCTTCATCAAGGGAAACCCGAATATCTGGTTTCTATCATCGGTGGGTTGGGAATGGGAATATTTGCCTATGAAACGGGTACATTTTTACCGGTTTTTTTGCTTCACTTTGTGACCGCACTGTGTCTTGATATCTTTTGTCTTATTTAGCCCAATAAAAAACCGGGCAGTGAGGACATATTGGGATTCCCGCTCCTTGGTCTTCACGACCATATTCCTTTGCCCGGTTTATATCATTATTATACTGTACGATAATAAAATAGCAATAATATTTGGACGTACCCAATAAAAAATTTTTCAAAAGTTCGCATTTATCGATAGAGCCTTATGCCACATTGTGGCACCATATGAAGGTGGAAATACAAAAATGTTGAGGTGTTGAGAGGTTGAGTTGTTGAGTTGAAAAAGATCAAAAGATGAGATCCTCATGCCATACTCTGGGATTCTTTCTCCAAGTGTATTCATCTTGTTTTGAATTTTTTCATCTTACGCCGTAGGCTGATATCCTGGTGTATTTCCAGGATAGAAAAATATTATATTGTAATGAAAAACGGCAATCTGGGAGGTAAGAAAATGGAGACATGTGTTGCGATTAAAACTCGGAGAAGTATTCGACAGTATCGAGGAGAAAAAATCCTTAAAGAAATAATAAACGAGCTTTTACAAACCGCGATATGGGCTCCCAGTGGGATGAATAAGCAACCTTGGGGTTTTGTAGTAATCGAAGATGAAGAATACCTTCAAAAACTATCAAGTCAAACCAAGAGCATTTTATTAGAAAGATTTAAAAATAATCCTGAGATGGAAAAGTATATGGATTATTTTGCCGATCCGAAAACCAGCATTTTCTATCATGCACCGGTTTTGGTTTTAATATATGGTAAGAAGGATGTATTTACCGTGATAAATGATTGTAGCATGGTCGCTCAAAATCTCATGCTGGCGGCATGGGAATATGGAATTGGGAGTTGTTGGATAGGATTTGTTTATGATGTCCTTAATACGAAGGAAGTGAAATCTGACTTGGGAGTTCCGGATAGCTATGGACTGGTGGCATCGGTAATTTTGGGTTATCCAGATGGGAGTGTACCAATTTCCAATCGAAATAACCCAATAATATTTTCCTGGAAAAAATAATAATTTTCTGATAATATCTGATAAGATAAATAATATAATGATGGATATTGAATTAGAATAATAAAACGATTTGGAGGGATGACTATGGTTGATGTAAGGATGCCGCATGATGGTCATGAAAAGCATCTCTGTTTTATGGAAAACGTCGGGTATATTCAGGAACACTTTGACGATTACAAAAAATTGGTGAGAAATGGGAAATATGTGTGTGTAACGTGTGGACGAGTTGCGGAAAAGGCTGAAAACCTGTGCGGGCCGGAAAGAATGTAAAAGAAACATGGGAGTCATACAATTGTATGACTCCCATGTTTCTCAATTCATAAGCTGAAAGGTCTCAATATCGGTATAACGCTGCCACAATAGAATTGCCAGGAGTGTTCTCTGGTTTTATGGCGTAGACGGTTCCACCATGGTGGATGGTTTGGATAGCACTGAAATCGAGGAGGTCGGTATCACCAGTTTCGTTTTTTTCATGAACGACGATCAAATTCGTTTCGGGATGAAAGACGCCCCATTTTTCAAGACCGATCGTGACAAAAAGGGTTTCGACTCGTCCATGATAGGCAGCGGGAACGATCTCTTCTAAAACAACGGAAGCGAATTTATTTCCTTTTTGAATGGCTGCCTCACATTTTTCCTTGGCTTCATTTTGAACTTTATTAAAAAGAGGCTCAACTATTTTCCAGGCTTTTTCATGAAGTTTCTCAGCACTGAGTCCTTCGGGATTTCCTTCGATTCCCTCTTTCACCAGGAGAGGATAGGTATTCACTTCACGGTATATCGGGAGTAAATAATCAACACCAGCCAGGACCAGAGGAACATTCTCGTTCCGAATGTAGTCATGAAGGGCTTTGTTCACTAATTGAAAGTAACGCTGAATGTTCTCTTTGATATTATAACCAGCGCCATGCCCAAAAAAGATGGCAGGACGATCACCTTTGGTTGTAGGGGCAACAGTATGGAATTGGAGAAGTTTTTCCACACCTTCTTGCCGGATCACACTCGCCAGCCCCTCCGGCATGCCTTCCAAATCTATTTCGTTTACGTTAAAACGTGTACCCTGAATCAACCGCACGGTACTTTGACTCAGAGCTAACACAAAAAATCGTCCATCACCGACCAGGAGTGGGAGGAGAGGTTTGATATGAAAATGGTCGCTCACTACCGCTAATTCTTTAAAACGGTACGGTTGCCGATAGTGGAGAAAGGTCTCTTTTGAGAGAAATACTGCTAATCCGTCGTTTTGATGCTCCCAAAAAAGGCTGTTTTGCTGAAGTTTTTTAGCGGGCGAGAGAAAGTCTATAGCATCGGATTCGCGCAGACCATGTTCAACCAAATGTTTTTCAGCTTCGGCTAAGAGATTTTTAAAGCGGATCGGATTTTGTTGGGTATCGCCGCTTTTCTCCATGGGAGCATACAGAGAGACACATAAGCCCTCCCGTTTTTCTAAAAGGTTTTCAATATCGTCTCTCGTGATGATATTCATTCTCATAACCTCCTTTCTTTAATGAAGAAAGAAAAACTTTTGGTATCATATATAATGAATGCGGATAGGAAGCGAGAAACTCCAGTTACTTTTTTATCCTAATAATATTTTAACATGAAGTATCAATGATGATTTTAAAAAGAATGGATGAGGAGAAGTTCAACCATTCATAGGAATCATCAAGGAGGTGTCTGAAATGACTGGTTTTGAACGCATCATGGCGGCTTTAGACGGAAAACCCACCGATATTCTTCCCTATATTGATGGTTTTGATTGCCTGGAAGCCCGATTGGCTTTTTTTGGACCTCAAATCATGGCAGGAAATTGGGAAGAAATTGCTCTCTTAGAAGCCGAGCTTTTCCATTCGGATTGGGTCATTATTCCTGCTCCACTGAATATTCCGGGAGGTCCAGGAATATTTTGTGACGTATTGACCGAAGATGAAACTCATCTGGTGGTACGGACCTTCTTTGGCGGTATCTGGTATTGGCGCAAAAAACCCTATTATGCGAAAGCATTTTATAACCCGGTGAAACACCCTGAAGATTTTGAGATGATACCCGATCCAGACTGGGAAGCATTACGCAAGCGGATAAAAGCCTTAAGGGAACCGGTAAAAAAATTAAAAGACCTGGGATACTTTGTAACCATGGAAGGGAAGGGATCTTTTGAATCGACCTGGATGCTCTTCCGGGGGTTGGAAGAAACCTGGATGGATATCGCTTCCGAACCGGAACTGGTCAAAAAGATGTCAGCTCGAGCAGTCGATGCAGTGATCAAGCTGGCATTGATGGTGGTCGATGAATGTGAAGTTGATGGTTTATGGATTACCAACGATATGGGGACTCAAACTGCATCTTATTTTAGTCCTAATAGCTACCGGGAATTATTTAAGGAAAGCGATCGGAAAATTGTTCAGGCGCTCCACGCCCGTGGTAAAAAAGTGATGTTCCATTCCCACGGAAATGTCATGTCTCTCTTTGAAGACTTTGTTGAGGCCGGTTTTGACTCCATCGATCCTCTGGATGCCTATGATGGCATGGATTTTAAAGCCATAAAAGAAAAATATGGCAAACGGGTTACTCTCAAAGGTGGTATCAGCTGTACCATCGGGCAGATGAAGAAAGAGGAATTACGGCAACATATTCGGGAAGTGGTTGCCATTGGTGGAAGTGAGCGATTTATACTTTCTGGAGCCGGGGGTGTCCCCCCAGAGATGAGTCTGGAAAATTTCAACGCCTATCGCGGGTATATTTATCGAGTACGACGGGGAGATTTATAATTCATTTTAGTTAGAAAAATCAACAATTGTGAGCCCCCAAAAACTCATCCCATTTTTCAGTGGCTCCATTTTTGAGAATTGAATAGACCGCCATGCCGTATTACGGCACCA
>CAYSWT010000033.1:0-18078 GCA_964434845.1 uncultured Atribacterota bacterium
CCTGTGAAGTACCCTGAAAAAGAGCTGGAGAGACCCTCTCCAGCTCTTTTTTTGTATAGTGGGACAAATGACAATACAACATGATTTGATTAGTATTAAGTACAAAACACTTTCAAATATATCTAAAACAAGACCTCTCACACCTTCTCCTTGATTTAAAACAACTTCAGATACTATCAAATGGAATCGGGAGTGTTTTTTATATCAATTGTGGTACAATAAATGAAGACTTTAATTGAAGGGGGAAACCTATGTCCGGACATTCAAAGTGGGCATCAATTAAACATAAAAAAGGGAAAACCGATACGGCTCGTGGGAAAGCTTTCAGTAAATTAATACGGCTGATTACAGTTGCTGCCCGCCAGGGTGGCGGAAACCCGGATAACAATCCAAGGCTCAGAGATGCCGTTCTTAAGGCTCGAGAAATTAATATGCCGGCGGATAATATTGAAAAAGCAATTAAAAAAGGTACCGGTGAATTAGAGGGAGTGTCGATTGAAGAAGCTACCTATGAAGGTTATGGACCGGGAGGTGTGGCGGTGATGATTGATGCCACCACCGATAACCGTAACCGAACCACAGCCGAAATACGACACCTTTTCAGTAAATTAGGTGGAAACTTAGGTGAAAGTGGCTCTGTCTCATGGATATTTGAGAGAAAAGGGCTCATCTCCTTTGATAAAGAGAGTGTGAATGAAGACGATCTCACCATGTTAGCCATCGATGCCGGTGCCGATGATATTCGTACTTCCGAATCAACTATCGACATAGTGACCTCTCCGAATGACTACGAACGGATTAAAAATCTCATTGATGAAAACAAAATACCTTATATCAACGCCGAGCTTACCATGGTGCCTAAGACGACTATTCATCTCGAAGGGAAGCAAGCGCAACAAATGCTTAACCTGATTGATGGGTTGGAAGAGCTGGACGATGTACAAGAAGTCTATGCCAATTTTGAAATTTCTGATGAACTCCTTGAATCCTTGGAGCAATAATCCTTGATGCCGAATCAGGATCTCATCATATTAGGAATTGATCCGGGAACTGCTACTACTGGGTATGGGTTGATATCCAAGGATCGAAAAAGTTCTCAGGTCAAGGCGATAGAGTTTGGTGCAATCGTCACTGAGAAAAACCTTCCGCTCGCAAAGCGTTTGTACATCATCTATCAGGAGATTGATCATTTGTTGAATACCTTCTATCCTGCTGAGGTAGCGGTTGAGGAACTTTTTTTTAACAAAAACTCCAAAACCGCTATTTCAGTTGGTGAAGCTCGAGGAGTAATTATGCTTAATGCTGCCATGCATTCTATCCCGATCTATGAATATACTCCGCTTCAGGTGAAACAATCCGTGGTCGGCTATGGAAGAGCAAAGAAAGAACAGGTTATTTACATGGTTAAAACCATTCTTTCTTTACAAGACCAGGTTCTCTCTTCAGATGATGTGGCCGATGCGCTGGCAGTCGCTTTATGCCATGCCTTTCATTCGGGAATAATTTTTTCACATGTTTGAATACATTCGAGGATACATTGCTGCTATTGAAAATGATGAGTGGATCGTTGAAAGTGGACCATTTGGTTTTCGGATCAAAGTTACTCCGTTCGTCTCTCATATAAATCTGGGAGAGGAAAAACAGTTATATATTCGTTTTTATTTTCGTGAAGATGGTGATTTTTTTTATTATGGATTCGAAGATCCAAAAGAGCGCGACACCTTTGATATTCTTTGTGCAATCAAAGGTGTCGGTCACAAAACTGCCTTTAAAATTCTCTCTCGGATATATTGGAAAGAATTAGCTGATCTCATTTTAACGGAAAATGTCGATTATCTCTCCTCTCGAACCAACCTTGCTCCAAAGACGATAAAGCGTCTTCTGTTGGAATTGAAGCCCCGATTCGGGAAAAGTGATCTGATTTTAAGCACTTCTTTGAGTACTTCTCAAACCTGGAAAGAGGTTAAAACCGCCCTTTCCAGCCTGGGATATACTCCTACTGAAATCGAAAATGTTCTGAATAATCTATGGAGTGAGAATCAGGACCTGTTCAATGATACTGAATCGCTTTTAAAAATGGCTTTGAGTAAAATGGGTGGGCAGAAGTGATAGATGATTCCAAAAAAAAAGATATTTTTCCATTTTCTAACGAGAATGACGAGGATATAACCCTCCGACCCAAAAGGCTGATCGATTTTATCGGACAGGATAAAGTCAGGTCCAATCTTAATATCTATATTCAAGCCTCACTGACGCGCGGCGAACCCTTGGATCATGTCATACTCTACGGACCACCAGGTTTGGGTAAAACCACGCTGGCATCAATCATCGCCAATGAAATGAACAGTAATATTCGCTATTTATCCGGGCCATCTCTGACTCGATCGGGAGATGTCGCTTCGATCCTCACCACCGTTACTGCTGGTGATATCATATTCATCGATGAAGTTCATCGCCTTCCTCGGGTCTGCGAAGAAATCCTTTATAGCGCAATGGAAGATTTTGCATTGGATATTTTGATCGGAAAGGGGCCGGGTGCCAGAAGTATTCGGATTACTCTCCCTCCGTTCACCCTTATTGGAGCGACCACCCGTATAAGTTTCCTCAGCGCGCCACTTCGCAATCGTTTTGGGATTATTGAAAAACTTGATTTCTATAACGAAGACAATTTGTCAGAAATTGTACACCGTTCAGCCTCAGTTATGAATATGGTGATAGACCAAGATGCTGCCTATGAAATTGCCCGTCGTTCTCGGGGAACACCACGCATCGCCAACCGTATTCTTAAAAGAATACGAGATTTTGCACAGTTTTATGGAAAATCACTCATTGATTTCCCATTGGTAAAAGAAGCCTTGGAGTGCCTTGAGATTGATCGCATGGGACTTACCCGCATGGACAGGACATTACTCAAAATCCTTTTAGACCATTATCAAGGTGGGCCGGTAGGTATTAATAATTTAGCGATGATGTTAGGCGAAGATGCCGCCACAGTTGAAGAGATCTACGAACCTTTTTTGATTAAGATTGGTTTTCTCATCAGGACTCCACGAGGACGGATGATCACCCCTCAAGGCCATACCTATTTAAAGGGAGGGGACCTTTATGAATTATACTAAGCTCCTCCTCCATGTTTGTTGTGGACCGTGTGCAACCGCGGTCAATCCGGTACTGGAACGAGAGGGATGGGAGGTGACGAACCTCTTTTACAATCCGAATATTCATCCTTATGATGAATATTGTCGACGATATGAAAACTTTTTTTCTTATCTTCAACTCTCGGGACGGAAAGGAATAGCCCCTTTCCCCTATCAACCAATGAACTATTTTCAGGAAATCAAATCGGTCTCTGACCGTTGCTTGGCCTGTTATCGAGTGAGATTCGGTAAAGTAGTTGAATGGGGGAAGAAAAACGGCTTTAATATGTTCACCACCACTCTGACAATCAGTCCTTATCAGGATCAAGATAAAATTAATCTGATCGGTGAACAAATCGCTCGTGATTACGATATGTCTTATTTAAAAAGGGATTTTCGATCTTTTTACCAAAAAAGCGTGGAACAATCCAAGGAAATGAGACTCTACCGACAAAAGTATTGTGGATGTCTATTGAGTCAATGGGAAGGAGAAAAAAAACGTTTATGGAGATCTCTTTTTGGGCAAAAATTATCCTGACTATTGGGATCATATTGGTAATTATTGGACTCATCATCTTGATTTTTCAAAAAATCCCTGTTTTAAATCGACTGGGGAGACTTCCCGGAGATATTGTTTATAAAAAGGGGAATTTCACCGTTTATTTTCCAATTGCAACATGTATACTTATCAGTATTCTTTTAACTCTTATTCTCTCACTCTTCAGGCGGTAAATGATGACAAATAGAGGGATGTATATCTTCGTATGGTCCACGATTTTTCTTTGGATGTTTTTTGGGACGGGAAAGGTTGGTGCGGAATCATATCCTGAAGTTAGGGTCCTCATCTATCAGGGGAAGCCTGATATCGTTGTTTCTTCAACCAGTGGATTACAGGCAAAGATCGGCAAGAAATCGTATTCAATACCCGCCCAGCAAATATTGACATTTATTCCCAGTAAAAAAATGATTACCTGGGAAGAGAGACAATTACTTGCTTCTTCGGTTATGTTGATACCCAGCGGGAAAGGATATCTCACTGTTAATAACCGTCCTTATCGAGGTTCTTTTTTGATCAAATATGAAAGCGGCAAACTAAACCTTGTCAATATTCTCCCCTTAGATGATTATATTAAAGGAACTATAAAATTAGAAATCAGCCCACGTTGGCCTGAACAAGCGGTAAAAGCCCAAATTGTAACGGCTCGTACCTATGCGGTAAAAAATTTAGGCCGGCACCGTGAATCGGGTTATGATTTTTGTTCGTCCTCTCATTGCCAGGCGTACGGTGGTGTCAATGCTGAAGATCCGATCGCCAATAAATTGGTTGATGCTACTCGGGGTCTTATTCTCACCTATCAAAATCAACCTGCCGGAGTGTGTTTTCATTCCGAAAGCGGGGGACGTACCGATTCAGCCTTCAATGTTTGGGGGAAGGATGTTCCCTACCTCATCAGTGTAGATTCTCCATGGGAAAGTGATTCACCTCATGCCAGTTGGGAAATCACCATGAGTTCCGCTGAAATAAGTAAAGCTCTTCAACAAGCCGGCTATATTCAAGGTGAAATCGTAAAACTCCAAGCCAATCCCAATAATCATGGTGAAAGAGTAAAAGAATTTATTATTCAAACCAATCTCAAACAATTTCGGATTCCAGCCAGCCGTTTCCGAGAAGCCATTGGCTATGATCGACTCCACAGCACGTTTTTTGAAGTTATTTCAACGTCTCGACCGGTTTCTTCTCAACCTTCGTTTTGTTCTACACCCGCTCCTTCCCCTATCATTAAAATGACCGAGTCTGATACAGCGTCAAAAGTACCAGATTATCGAGCGATGCTCGATAAAGATTGGAATCTTGATGATATTATCACCTTTTTAAAAATGCGCGAAGAAGAAAGAAAAGAGGCTTCCTCTTCCTCACTGAAGGCGGATGATTTCTCCTCGAATCCAGTTAAAATAATCGAAGAAATCGAAAAACCACCATTAAAAGAAAATAACTTTGTTTACGCTGAGTATGATCAAATATATATATTCCGGGGTCGAGGATACGGACATGGAGTTGGGCTATCACAATGGGGTGCTCGCGGGATGGCTCTTGAGGGGTATTCCTTCCAAGATATCCTTCTCTATTATTTCCCCGGATGTGACCTGAAGAAAGCACGTTTTAAATGATTTTGACTGATCAATTTAATTTTACTCTTCCCTCCGAGCTCATTGCTCAGAATCCTATTTTTCCTCGAGATCAATGTCGATTAATGGTGATCAATCGAAAATATCAAACTATTGATCATTGTATTTTTTCCAATATTGGTGAGTATTTGCAGGCGGGGGATCTCTTGGTTCTCAACGATACCCGGGTTCTCCCGGCGCGCTTTTATGCCATTAAAAAAGAAAGTGGAGGGAAAGTTGAGATTCTTTTTCTTCATCACCATAAAGATTGGTGGGCGAGTTCTCTGAATCCTTCAAGAAGGGTGAGAATAGGGACGATTCTGGTTCTCCCCGAAAATCCCTCCATCTCCTGGTTAGTTGTTGGCAGAGATTCGGATTGGTGGTATCTTAAACCCTCTTTCTCTCAAGATGAAGAGAATAAAATATTTTTAAAATACGGCCATACTCCAACACCCCCATATATCAAAACTCCTCAGTTGAAACTCGATGACTATCAGACAGTTTATGCCCGGCATGATGGATCAGTCGCTGCACCCACTGCCGGTATCCATTTTACCGAACCATTAATCATACACCTTCAAAAACAAGGAGTTCGGTTTGCTTTTCTTACTTTGCACGTCGGTCCCGGAACGTTTTTCCCGGTTAAAACTCATACCATCGAAGAGCATCGAATGCATAGCGAGTGTTTCGAGCTTAATCGAACAACTGCCGAAGCTATTCTCAATACCAAGAAAAGGGGAAACCGGGTAATTGCCGTTGGTACCACAGTGGTTCGAGTTCTCGAATCAATTCATCAACGGCACAAATATATTTGCGAGGATCACGGGGAAACCGATATATTTATTTATCCTGGTTTCCAATTTCAGATGGTTGATGCTATGATTACCAATTTCCATCTTCCTCGATCGACATTGTTTATGCTGGTTTGCGCTTTCGCCGGAACTGATTTCATGAAACAGGTATATGCCGAGGCGATCAATCATCGTTACCGCTTTTATAGTTTCGGTGATGCGACATTTATTATTTAAAAGCAGTAAATAGACATCAATGCCAGGCCAAAACCCGAATCACCAGGAGAGGATGAAAATATTTAATGTAAAGATGTTGAGTCGTTGAGGTGTTGAGTCGTTGAGTTGGAATAAAATCAAAAAATGAGATCCTCACGTCGCAAAAAACGCTCCTCAGGACGACAACTTCGTTGTCGGATGAGATTGCCACGCCTCGCGCTTGGATGATTTTCCCAAGCGAAATATTTGATTCTTTCATTTTTTAATCTTATGCCGTATACTGTCGATCTCTCAATGGCAGATTTTTTTGTTTTTTTTTACGATTTACGATTCACGGTATTTTCATAATGGGTTGTTATTCCGTTTATCGACGTTTTATAATACTCTTTGAAAAAATATCTATTCGACTTGGAAGAGGAGACAACAGTATTTATGGAACCGTTTACACTCCTTTGTAAGGATGAAAAGACATCAGCTCGAGTAGGTGTTTTACACACTTTTCATGGAGATATCGAAACACCAGTTTTTATGCCGGTGGGAACTCAAGGATCAGTTAAAAGCGTAGCTCCTGATCGATTGCAGGAAATCGGAGTGAAAATATTATTAGGGAATTCATATCATCTTCATCTCCGTCCTGGAGAGGATATTATCAAGGAGGCAGGAGGACTCCATCGTTTTATGTCTTGGGATGGTTCGATCCTCACCGATAGCGGAGGATTCCAGATTTTCAGTTTGGCGGATTTGGTGCAGATTAATGATGAAGGGGCTACTTTTCGATCTCACCTCAACGGTTCTCTTCATCGGTTTACTCCTGAAACATCGATGCAGATCCAGCAAGACATCGGAGCTGACGTGGTAATGATTCTTGACCAATGTGTGGGGTATCCAGCGACCGACTATCAGGTTAAAACGGCAACAGATCGAACTTTGATTTGGGCACGGAAATGCCGTGATGTTTTTCAGTCGAAATCACAGTTATTATTTGGTATTATCCAGGGTGGGACCCATGAGGCATTACGTATATATAGTGCTCATGAAACGGTAAAGATTGGATTTGATGGCTATGCGATCGGCGGTTTAAGCGTAGGCGAACCAAAGCCTATTATGTATCAAATGATCGAAGTGGCTATTCCTTGTTTACCGGTTTCCAAAGCAAGATATCTCATGGGGGTTGGTTTGCCCGATAGCATTATTGAAGGTGTAAAAAGGGGCATAGACATGTTCGATTGTGCTCTCCCTACTCGTAATGCCCGGAATGCATGCATTTTAACCTGGTCGGGTCGAATGAATATCGATCGTCTTGAATATGCCCGTGATTCGAAACCCATCGATACTCACTGTGGCTGTTATACCTGCCGAAATTTTTCTCGTTCTTATTTGCGGCACCTCTTTAAAGCGGGAGAAATATTGGCAGCTGAATTGGCTACTATACACAATCTTTTTTTTATGATAGAGTTAATGAATCGTATTCGTAAAGCCATTTTAAATGGTTCATTTCGGGATTTATCATCAGATATTCTTGCTCGGTATCATGGGCAAGACATCAATTAATTATAGTACCTATAAAAAGGAGTGATATGAAAATGAGTTTTTTGACCTCGATAGCATATGCAGCAACCGGTGGAACCGCGCCGGGTGGAACAACACCTGGGGCTGCCCCGGGTACAGGGAGTATGTTTACCCAGTTGTTGCCTCTAATTTTCATCATTGTTATTTTTTATTTTCTCCTTATTCGACCTCAACAACAAAAGCAAAAATCTCAACGTAATCTTTTGGGGAGTCTAAAAAAGGGAGACCAGGTTGTTTCTATTGGAGGCATCCATGGAACAATTGTTCAGGTTTCTGATGATGAAGTCATTTTAGAAGTCGCTAAAGGGGTTACCATCCGTTTCTCCAAATCAGCCATTTCAACTAAAAAATAAATCATAATTCACAAAGCGAAAAAGGAGGCAGGACGTTTTGATCAAGAATTGGAAGGATTTACCCTGGAGACTCATTATTACAATTGCATTAGTAGCACTTTCAATTTTGGCGTTGGTTCCTCCTGCACAACGTATTCGTCTTGGCCTTGACCTCAAGGGAGGATCACACATTGTCTTAGAGTGTATTGATACCCCTGAGGCACCGCTGGATGAGGATTCGGTCAAGCGAGTGGTTGAAATCGTCCGAAATCGTATAGACCAATTAGGGGTATCTGAACCCATCATTCTCCGTCAAGGAGAGCGACGGGTGCTGGTTCAGTTGCCCGGTGAAACCGATCCGCAGCGAGCAGTGGAAATTATTGGGAAAACCGCCTTACTTGAATTCAAAGATGAAACCGGAAAGACCCTTCTCACTGGTGCAACATTGAAGAATGCCCAGGTACAATACGATCGTTTTGGACGACCTACGGTTTCGATTTCTTTTAACAAGGAAGGGGCAGATCTTTTTGCTAAGGCAACGACTGCGAATGTTGGAAAACCGATAGGAATATATCTTGATGGAAAAATCATTTCCAATCCAGTGGTTCAGGAACCGATTCTCAAAGGAGATGCTCAAATTACCGGACGCTTCACACTTGATGAAGCGCAGAATTTAGCTATTTTACTTCGCGCGGGTGCTTTGCCGGTTAAAGTTGAAGTCATTGAGCAGCGGTCAGTAGGACCTTCTCTTGGAAAAGATTCGATCCGCTTTGGCATCCGGGCAGCGATTATTGGTTTAATCTTAGTGTTTATATTCATGTTACTCTATTACGGATGGATGGGTTTATTAGCAGATATTGCCTTAGTGTGCTATGCATTATTTACCTTTGCTTTGTTGGCAGTTCTCCAGGCAACCTTGACTCTTCCCGGAATCGGTGCCTTCATTCTCTCGGTCGGTATGGCAGTGGACGCCAATGTTTTAATCTTTGAGAGAATCAAAGAGGAATATCGGTCAGGAAAAACTTGGCGAGCTGCCATTCAGGCTGGTTTTGATAAAGCGTTTAAGACTATTTTAGATTCAAATATCACAACCTTGATTGCAGCCGCCCTTTTATTTTTCGTTGGCACCGGTTCCATCAAAGGTTTTGGAGTAACCCTCAGTCTCGGTATCATTTGCAGTATGTTCACCGGCATTTGGGTAACAAGAGCCCTGGTGGATCTCTTGGTTCAGAAACCAACCTTTAAATCCTGATGGAACAAGGGAGGATACAATAATGGAATTCATCCGGAATACACATATTGATTTTATAGGGTTTCGAAAGGTTGCCTACACCATTTCTATTGTTTTTACCATATTGGCAATTATAGGATTTATCAGGGGATTAAACTACGGTGTCGATTTTGCTGGGGGAACTATTATCCAATATAAATTTACGAAAGCTATCACCGCTGAAGAGTTACGAGCGGTATTAACCCAGTTTAATTTACAAAATAGTGTATTTCAGCGGTTTGCCGATGATGAAATTGCTATTCGTACAATTAAACTGAATGATGCTCAAAAAAATGATTTGGAAAAAGCCTTAAAAGATAAATTTGGTGAAGTCAAAATCATTCGTATCGAAGACGTTGGACCAACTGTTGGAGGAGAATTGAGAAGAACTGCTTTTATCGCTCTCATTATCGCTGTTATCGGAATTCTAATCTATGTTTCCATTCGATTTGAGTTCCGACCTGCAGTGACATCGATTATTGCCATGGCACATGACGGTATTATCGTTTTAGGGTTGATCACTTTATTCGGAAGAGAATTCAATACCTCGGTTCTGGCAGCTCTACTGACCATCCTCGGATATTCCATCAACGATTCCATCGTTATTATGGACCGAATCCGGGAAAAGCTTTCTCTTCATAAGCGTATGAACTTTAAAGATCTGATCAATACCAGTCTCAATGAAACCCTCTCCCGAACGGTTAATACCGTTTTAACCACTTTGTTGCCGGTATTGTCGTTGGTTTTTTTTGGTGGAAAAATGACCCAGGACTTTGCTATTACCATGCTTATTGGGTTACTCATTGGAACCTATTCATCAATATTTATTGCTGCTTCATTTTTTTATGATTGGGAAGTGAAAAAACCTCTGAGGAGGTAAGCTGTTTGTACCAGAGGAAATGGCAAATTCGGAAAGTCAACAAAGGCTGCCTCAAACAACTTGCAGGCAGCCTTTGTTCGCCGGTTTCAATAGCGCGGGTATTAATGAATCGGGGTATTTTTACCCTGGATGACGCCCGCTCGTTTTTAGATCCAGACCTGTCTTCGTTAGACAATCTTCGCTTTCTCCCCAACTTAAAAGAAGCGGTTCAGCTCATCGATACCATAGTGAATGCCAGAGGAAAAATCCTTATTTTTGGCGATTATGATGTTGATGGATTAACTGCTTGTGCGATTCTTTTCCGTTTCCTTAGAAAATTTTCCATGAATGTTGATACCTATATTCCAAGCCGATTTTTTGAAGGATATGGATTGTCAGAAAAAGCAGTTGAAAACATTCTGAGATTAAGTCCAGATCTGGTTATCACGGTTGATGCTGGTATAAAAGATGTCAGCGCTGTTCTGTATTTAAAGAAAAAAGGGATTCGAATAATCATCACTGATCACCATGTTCCTCATCCAAAGGAGCGTCCTGAAGCCGATATCATTGTATCAACCTGGGATTGGGATGCCCAAAAAATTGTCATTCCCCTGTCAGGAGCCGGGGTTGCACTGGCTCTGGTTCAAGAATACGCTTGCTATCGGAATATAAATATTTCTCCCCTTGAAGAATTCATATCTCTGGCTTGTGTCGGTACAATTGGAGATGTCGTACCGCTATTGGGTGAAAACCGAACCATCGTAAAATACGGCTTGAAAAAGATCAATTATGATCCGGGCTGCGGCTTACAGGCACTGATGGAAATTGCTGGATTTAATAGTCGCGATATCGGATCAGAACAAATAGGTTATATCATTGCCCCTCGCTTAAATGCCGCTGGTCGGGTGGAAGACCCTCGGGTGGCATTAGAACTCTTAATAACTGATAAATATCAAGATGCACTTACTCATGCCAAGCTCCTCAATGAGTGCAACCAAAAACGCCAAAAAGAAGAAACGAAAGTATTTACCAGTCTCTCCGAAGATAAGCAAAATGAATTATTTATGAATGATGCGATCGTTGTTATATCCGGAAAAAACTGGAATACTGGAGTATTAGGAATTATTGCTTCTCGACTGAGTGAACGGTTACAACGACCCGTTATTGTTTTAAGTGAGAATGACACTCATGCAGTTGGATCGGCTCGAAGTATTTTTGGGTTTAACATTACTGAAGCGTTAGCGAAAGTATCTTCTTTGCTCATCAGATATGGGGGACACGAAATGGCCGCTGGATTAAAAATACCTTTATCGAATTTAGGTTTGATGCGTGATCAACTGAATGAGCTTTTTGGTGATAAAATAAGAATGTTACAAGAAAATTCAGGGATTGTGGTTGATGCACAGGTCACTATGGCCGATTTGGATTCCCGATTGATGTCCTGGTTAAAAAAATTACAGCCATTTGGAGAAAAAAACCCAAATCCTCTTTTTATCTCTTCAGATGTAACTGTCAGTGAACGTTGGTTTTCCGGAAAGAACCGTCAACGTTTGAAATTGGTTCTTATGCAAAAAAATAAAATGAGGCAACACCGGGTAGATGCCACGATTATGAATGAAAATGTTTCAGATCTGGTTTCGAGCTCTCTGATTGATCTGATCTTTGAAATCCGCAATGGATATTGTGATCAGCCATATTTAAAAATCATGGATTGGAGAATTAAGAAATGAAAGGAATGAGAAAAGTGAACTTAGCATCCTATATTCGAAATATTCCTGATTTTCCCAAACCTGGAGTTCAGTTTAAAGATATTACCACACTATTAAAGGAAAAAAATGCCTTTCATGAAACGATTCATGACCTTGCCAATCTCTTTAAAAACGAAAATATCGATTTGGTAGTGGGTATTGAAGCCCGAGGATTTATTATTGGAGCTCCAGTAGCTTATGTACTCGAATGTGGTTTTGTTCCTATCAGAAAACAGGGGAAACTTCCAACAGATGTGAAATCGAAAACCTATAATTTAGAATACGCAACCGCAACCCTCGAAATTCATGCAGATGCAATTCTAAAAAATCAAAGAATTATCATTATCGATGATTTATTGGCAACCGGCGGAACCACTTTAGCAGCCTGCGAGATGGTGGAGGAATTGGGAGGAAAAATCATCGGTATTGGTTTTGTCATTGAATTGGAGTCATTGAAGGGGAGGGAGCTTTTATCAAAATATACCGTTCATTCATTGGTAAAAATGTAGTAAAGATAGTGAGTAGGCCTTTCGTTAAAAAGATAAACATTCTTTTTCTTAAGAGTTCCTTACCGATGCGGAATTTATCGTAAAGGGATGTTTCTTCTATGGGTTTTTGTATAACTGTTTTTATAAGTAGTGAAGAGTTATTATTAATGGGAGATGTTTTGTACTTCTGAATAAGAAAAATATGAATACCATTTATCTCGAGTCATTGACTCTCGAATCGCTTCTTTCAAAAATTGACAAATATAACCCCAACAGCGATCAGAATCTCATCACAAAAGCCTATGAATACTCTCTTTCAGCCCATCAGGGCCAGAGTCGTTTATCAGGCGAGCCTTACATCATTCATCCATTAGCTGTTGCTCATATTGTCACCGACCTGCGCATGGATAACACTACGATTGCAGCCGCGCTTCTCCATGATGTTTTAGAAGATACCCAAACCACTGATAACCAACTGATATCTTTATTCGGGAAAGAGATTGCCTCCTTGGTCCGAGGTGTCACCAAGTTAAACGTTGGATTTCACTTTAGTTCGAAAGAGGAGGAGCAAATCGAAAATTATCGCCGACTTTTTATTGCAATGGCAGAAGACATACGCGTCATCATCATAAAATTGGCAGATCGTCTTCATAATATGAGAACGTTGAAATACCAATACCGTGACAAAAAAGAGGTGATCGCACGAGAAACCCTGGAAATTTTTGCCCCAATAGCGCACCGTTTGGGAATCGGCATGATTCAATCAGAGCTCGAAAATCTCAGCCTCTATTTTCTCGACTTAGAAGCTTTTTGTAGTATTCAACAAGGGATAGAGAAAATCAAAGACCAACGGGAGCTTCAAATTCAGGAAGCAACCAAGAAACTTGCTCAACGTATTCAGCAAGCCAATATTGTAGCTGAAATTCAAAGCCGCTTTAAAAATATTTACAGTATCTATCTGAAAATCAATCGCCAGAATGTCAGTTTGGAAGATCTGCACGATCTGATTGCTCTACGAGTGATTACCAACACTGTTGAGGAATGTTACGCTGTGTTGGGTCTGGTTCATTCCCTCTGGGTACCAGTCGCTGGTCGCTTTAAAGACTATATTGCTCTGCCTAAATCTAACATGTACCAATCTCTCCATACTACGGTTATTGGCCCGGGTGGTGTCCCTATGGAAATACAAATCCGGACCTGGGATATGCATCACGTCGCTGAATATGGAATTGCTGCTCATTGGCGATATAAGGAGGGTAAATCTGGTGATTCCGATGACACTTTTAACGAACGAATGGCCTGGCTTCGCCAAATTTTAGAATGGCAACAAGATTTACGAACCACCCATGAATTCGTGGAGAGCCTGAAAATCGATCTTTTTGATGATGAAGTGTATGTATTTACTCCTAAGGGAGATCTGAGAAAACTTCCCCGAGGATCAAGTACCATCGATTTTGCCTTCCTTATCCACACCGAAGTCGGGAATAATTGTATCGGTGCTCGAGTAAATAAACAAATTGTTCCCCTTGATTACGAATTAAAAAGTGGCGATATTGTTGAAATCATCACTTCTCGTACTTCTACAGGACCAAGTCTCGATTGGTTGCGCATTGCCAAAACTCCAGCTGCTCGAAATAAAATACGAGCTTTTCTCAGAAAGAAAAATCGTGATGCCAATCGAGATCGCGGGAAAGTATTTATGGAAAAAGAATTGGAAAAATTTTCTCTTACTCCGGAAGAACAGAATGTGGTGAATACCAAGCTCGCCGAATTTATGGAAGTAAATAATTTTAAAACCATGGATGACCTGTATGTCAGCATCGGTGAGGGTCGGATTACTATCCGTCAATTCATTAGTAAAGTCGTTCCTTTCGAAATTCGGAAACGTTTTCAAACCAAACGGAAAGTGGCAAGTAAGCAATCAACTCAACCCAGTGGCGATGGAGTGATCATTCAAGGAGCATCTGGTTTGGCAGTCAAAATAGCCCGTTGTTGCACACCCATACCTGGCGATAAAATCGTAGGCTATGTGACCCTGGGAAAGGGAATTACCATCCACCGTATCGATTGTCTGAACTTAGAACGGTTAACCCGGGATGAAAGCCGGCTGGTTGAAGCAGAATGGGATGAAAATTATGGACGTTATTATGATGCCGGTTTGGTCGTCGAGGCATTGGATCGCCCAAAACTGCTTGCTGATGTGACCAATACCGTAGCGAACTTTGGGGTTACCATTCGATCGGTTCATGCCCACCTCATCTCGAGTGATGCTCGTATCTATTTAGTGATTTCAGTAAAAAACAAGGAAGAATTGGAAAACCTTTTTCGTGAACTCCGGAAAGTATCAAATGTCAAAAATATTCGTCGAGGAGGCATTTTCGGATTAAGGTGAGAGCGCTGATTCAAAGAGTTACTAATGCCCGTGTGATGATTGAGGGAAAGACGATCGGTCAAATTGGGAAAGGAATGGTGGTATTTCTGGGTGTGGGAAAATCTGACAGCCCTTCGGATATTGAATTTACGGTCCGTAAAATCCCCAAATTACGGATATTCGATGATGATCGGGGAAAAATGAACCTCAGCCTTCGAGAGGTTCATGGTGAAATCCTCCTCATTTCTCAATTTACTTTGTATGGTAACTGTCGAAGAGGACTTCGGCCGAGTTATGATGAAGCCGCAGCGCCTGAAGAAGCTCAAAGGATCTATCGGGAGGTGATTCATGGTTTACGGAATCAGAACCTTCCCGTGGCTGAAGGGGTATTTGGTGCGATGATGCGGGTTGAATTATGCAATGATGGTCCGGTGACTATTTTGCTCGATAGCAAAGAAAGGGGAAATCAATGATTGGTGAACTAAAGATTGAAACTTACGCCCTGGGAGATCTTATGACGAATTGTTACCTCCTTTATAACGACAAAGAAGCGATTCTCATCGATCCCGGAGGTTCATCTCCTGAGTTAGCGATGCGATTAACCAAGCATCAAATCGAACTGCGTTATATAATCAATACCCACGGTCATATTGATCATATTGGAGGGAATACTTTTTTTAAAAAACTATTTTCCAGTGCTAAAATTATTGTATATGAAGCAGAAATGATATATCTTACTCACCCGGAATTGAATCTATCCACGGAATTATTACAGCCTTATATATCGCCTGAACCGGACATTCTTATTCGAGGGAAAAAAGAATTGTTCGATCTTTTCGGTGAAGACGTCACTTTTTTTCATACTCCGGGACATACTCCAGGAAGCATGTGCCTTTCCTTTGCCAGCAGGCAATGGCTTTTTTGCGGTGATACTCTCTTTGCGGGATCAATAGGGCGGACCGATCTCCCGGGGGGCTCCTTTAACGATATTCTTGAATCACTCACTATAGTCATGAAAAACTTTCCGGATGAAACTGTGCTTTACCCTGGGCATGGGCCCGAGACCACAATTGGCAGTGAAAAAAGGATGAACCCCTATATCCTGGAATACTTAAGCGAGATTGATTGATAAAAGCTGTCAGTAGGCATCCATGCCAGGGTATTATTGTGGTATGGATGCCTACTGACTAAATATTCTGAATAATATCAAGATATTTTTGGACAATACCTTGAGCATGTTCCTGATCTTTGGATTCAGCGAAAATACGCAAGAGAGGCTCGGTGCCCGAGGGGCGTATCAAGAGCCAGGAGCCGTCAGCATAGGTGACCTTGAATCCATCGATAGTAACCCGGTTTGTTTCAATCGCAGTGAGACGATCAATTTCCTTTAGAATTTTTTCTTTCTTCTCCGGATTAACCGTTAATTTCATTTTAATCTGATAATATCGAGGCAGCTCATTGAGAAGTTCATCGAGAGTTTTTTCTTTGGTTGCCATGATGTGAAGAATACGAGCGGCAGCAATTGCTCCGTCTCGTCCCCAGACAAAGTCGGGGAAAATCATTCCTCCATTTTCCTCACACCCAAAAATACCATTTTTCTGCTGGAGGACTTTCGCCACTACTAAGTCGCCGACCGCTGTTGCAATGAATTCTCGCCCAGTTTGACGGGCTATTTCCTCTAACATGCTGCTGGTTGCGACGGTGGTGACGATCGGTCCGGGGATATCACGTTGAGCCAGTTCATTGGCGACCAGGCTGACACTGTAGTCTCCCGGGACGAATTCCCCGTTGGATCGGATGACGATTAACCGGTCACCGTCGCCATCCTGAGCAAAACCGATATGAAAATGGGAATTTTTTATCAGAGTGGTGATGTCGACCAAGTTATCCGGGGTTGGTTCGGGGTTGCGACCGGGAAAACGACCATCGGGGTGGGCGTTCATGCTCACCACATGGCATCCTAATTCGCTTAATAGAAATGGGGTAATGAGGCTTGGTGCGCCATTAGCACAATCGATCACAACCCGAAATTGACTTTTTTGTATCAAAGGAACGTTGACTTTATTTAAAATTGCCCGAATATAATCCCCATTCACATCCCGTTTTATGGTTTGCTGAGGGATCAGCTCCCAAGGGACCAACCGGTAATCCTGAGAATAAAATATTTTTTCTACATCGAATTCGTTTTCACGATCCAACCCTTTTCCGGTTTTTTCCATGAACTTAATACCATTCCACTGAGGCGGATTGTGACTGGCGGTTATCATCGCACCCCAAGCATTCCACTGGCGGCAAGCCCATTGGAGGGTAGGGGTCGCAGTGAGCCCTAATTCAATCACTGAACACCCACAGGCAAGGAGGCCGGATATTACTGCATCGTAGATCATTTCGCTATGTTTTCGTGCGTCACGTCCTACCACCACTGGCTCACGATTGACATAGGTTCCGAAACTGTAAGCGAGTTTTAAGGCGAAATCAGGAGTGAAAACTTCATTCACAATGCGACGGATGCCAAATGTTCCGAATAATTTTTCCATAAAAAGCCTCCTCTTTTATAATGATATTTTTATTATAGATCCTCTTGCTGTTTCGCAGCACCAGGTGAGTATGAAAATATTTACTGTAAAGATGTTGAGTTGTTGAGGTGTTGAGTCGTTGAGTTGGAATGAATGAAAAGACAAGATTGCCACAACTCATGCTTGGATGATTTTCCCAAGTGTAATATTTGGTTCTCTCATTTTTTCATCTTACGCCGTGGGCAGCAAGTCTCGCAACGACATCTTTTTTTGATTTTTTTACGATTCACGGTATTTTCATAATAGACCCTCATGCCACACAGTGGCACCAGGTGAGTATGGAAACACCAAAATGTTGAGTTGTTGAGAGGTTGAGATGTTGAGTTGGAAAAGATAAAAAGATGAGATCCTCATGCCATACTCTTGGATTCTTTCTCCAAGTGTATGCATCTTGTTTTGAATTTTTTTCATCTTACGCCGTAGGCTGCCATCCTAACAGTTTACAGGATAAGTGACGTCTTCCATCCGTCATTCCCGAATGTATTAATCGGGAATCTATGGTTTTTTCCATTTCCTTTAGACCCCTGATAGAAACATTCAGGGGTGACGATTAAC
>CAYSWT010000034.1:0-17928 GCA_964434845.1 uncultured Atribacterota bacterium
CAGGGGGTCAGTTTTAAATGACGATCAGGGGTCAATTCTATTTTACGATTGACAGCCATTTCAATTGCAGTTGCCCTCAACCCTTCTGTCGTTGCCCAACTCACCGAAGGACCAACCCTGGTCTATTATGGAGAATACCAAAAAGTCAACCTCTTTTTATCCAACTTGGGAAAATTTACCGCCAACCTGTTAAGAGATCGCGGTTTTAAAGCACAACCCCTTGAACCCACCACTGAAAACTTCAACCCGAAGTCCTTATCAACTCCCCTTCCTCACAAAACGGTGGCTACTCGTGCTGGTCTGGGTTGGGTTGGAAAATCGGCTCTCCTCATTACCAAATCTTTCGGAAGCGCCATCCGCCTTACCTCGGTTCTCACCGATATCCCTTTGCCTGTTGCTCAACCTTACAATCAAAGCCATTGTGATGATTGTTCGATCTGTGTTGAAAATTGTCCGGCTCATGCCCCTCTGGGACCGAATTGGGAAATAAACTCCCCTCTAGAAAAATATTTTAATGCTTTCTCCTGTCAAGAATCAGCTAAAAAACTCTCTCAATCCATCGGGATCGACGCAACCATCTGTGGAATTTGTATCGCTTCCTGTCCTTAAACCAGGGGGTATCTGATGAAAAATGGAATAAAATTACTGAAGTGATTCTTCAATTGTCGATTTTTCCCAATTCTTCTAAAAGATCTTGAGCCATAAATTGATTGAGATCTTGTAATTTTTCATACTGTTCCCGTGCCCTCCGCAAATCACCTAACCAGACATAGGTTATTCCTAAGTTGAAATAGGCTTTGGCATAGGAGGGATCGATTCGAATTGCTTCTAAAAGAGGCTCTATTGCCTCTTGAGGTTGACCAGCCATGGCGTAGGCCACTCCTAAAGCGCCATAAGTTTCGGCCGAATGAGGGTTGATTTGGATGGCGTGACCCAAGGCTTCAATTGCTTTTTTATGCTCTCCAGTTTTTCCATAGAGAATTCCTAAGTTATTATAAACTAAATCAAACTGGGGGTTTACTTCGACTGCTTTTTTAAAAAAGTCGATGGCGTTTCCGTATTGCTGCAACATTCCATAAATAGCCCCCAGAGCATTATAGGCTTTGGCATTGGGGGTTTAATCGAATCGCTTCCCGGAGTACATTGATTCCGCTCTCAGGCTCTCCTGATTTTCCATACGAAATCCCTAATTTATAATAAGCATCAGAAAATTCCGGATCGTATTCAAGGGCTTTTTGGTAGGCTTCGATCGCTTCCCGGAAATGGTTGGATTGAAAATGATATTCTCCCAACTGAAAAAACTCCAGAGCCTTTTGATTCTGAAAACGATCGCTCGGTGGGGAGGAGGAAAATGGTTCAGAAGTCGGAGCTGGGGAAGGCCTGGCTTCGGTTCGGTTTAAAGCAATATTTAAATTGGCTTCTTTCATTCCAGAAATAGAGATTGTTCTGAATTCATCTATATACCCCGGGTGTGAAAATTTCAAAGTCATTGAACCGGTTGGAATATCTGAGATAATATAGGTACCACTTCCATCTGAAGTTGTCATTACCTTCAATTCAAGAATTGTTATTTGGACTCCGGGGAGTGCTTTCCCGGTTAAATTATCAAAAACCCTACCGCTGATTTTCCCAGTATTAAGTTGAGTTTTTGGTGAAACCGAGGGAGTCGTTCCCGGAAACTGGTTTTCCTTGATATCGAAATAAACAACCGTATTATTGTTTTGAATTTTACCATTGGTTAAAGTAAATGGGGTTTGAGTGAGTATGACCGCTTCAATGCCTCGCTCGGTTGCTCGGATAGATACGTTATCAACTCTCCCGTCTTGAATTGGATAGATTTTCATTTCTACCTTTCCGGGGGCAACATTTTCAAAGAGGATATGTACCGCTACCGCTTCTGAATCAATATCCTGAATAAAGTTGGGAAGTCCTCCAGAAAAATCAAAAGCCACTCTGGTTCTTTTTTCATCCTGGTAAGAACCATGTCGAACTGCTAATAGTTTGATTTGCTCAGAGCTATATCCAATCGAGAGCAAAAACATAAGAAAAATCAAAGTGAATCCAAAAAAAATTAAGGGTGTGAGTTTTTTCAAATTGAAATCCCCCCACTTGAATAATATGGAATTGTTATCAACCAAAATTCAATTTTTTAATCATAAAAAATGAATACTTCTTTAGGATTCCTTCTCAATTCAACTTATGGACTTTTTAAACAGGTTTTAAAGAATCTTAGCCCCCAGGGTTTTTTCCATCTCTTTCAAGGCAAAATTATGGGCATCCAAATCGGTAGAGGTCACACCCTCACGATAAACTGCGACCTGGTAGTGAAGCATTTGAGCCCAGGCAGCGGTATAGAGAACGCAGATATTGGTTAGAACTCCAACAATATCGACCTCATCAACTTTTTTCTCACGGAGAAGAAGGTCGAGCTCGGTTCCATAAAAAGCACTAAAACGCCGTTTTGGAATAATAAAATCGCCTTTCTGGGGAGTTAATTCGTCAATTACTTGGTGTCCCCAGGTGCCTCGAATGGCATGAGGGGGAAATAATTTAAATTCCTCATCATCCTCCCAATGGGTATCACAAGTATAGATAATAGTATTTTGTTCACTTCTAAATTCAGGAATGATATCCTTACAGAATTGAATGATCGAATTGACCTGTTCACCGACATAGAGCGTTCCTTCCGGTCGCATGAAATCGTTCAGCATATCAATAATAATAAGGGCCTTCATATTCAGATCTCCCTTCTCTATTATTACTCTGCACAGTTGATATATAATAAATGATGAAAAAAGTTCACATAAGGAGGTTGCAATCCATGGTTCAACTCTTGCTTATTAAAGTTGGGAACCGGATCCATAACGCAATGAAGGTTCAGGAAATACTCACCCGTTATGGCTGTAATATTACCAATCGTCTCGGATTGCATGAATTTTCTCCCGAATGCGAGAGTAAGGATGAAGGGATCATTATCCTTGAGCTTTCCGGGGATTACAAAGAGATTGAAAAATTAAAATCAGAACTCGATTCAATAGAATCAGTCAAAACTATCTATCAAGAAATATAACCGGCTTTTTGAAATCTCCGGTGTAGATTGATTTCTTTCTCTGAAAGCGGATTCTCGCTGAATCATTTGATTTCTATAATAGTCGAATTTTACTCCCTTCATCCCGTGGTTTTTTTTAATCGATTTATGGATGAAAACTTCCCTCAGGGGTGAATTTTCATGGAATTATCGTCGATACTTTATTTTCTTCTCTTCCCGTCACTCATCTTTTTTGCTCGTATGGCTGATGTAACCCTGGGAACAATCCGGATCATAATGGTTTCACGCGGGCTAAAATATACTGCTCCTATTGTCGGTTTCTTCGAGGTATTGATATGGCTCCTTGCCATGCGTCAAATCATGATGAATCTCACCGCAATCTCATATTATTTTGCTTACGCCAGTGGATTCGCCATGGGAAATTTTGTCGGGATGTGGCTTGAAGAGAAATTAGCCATGGGTTATACCATTGTACGGATTATCACTCAAAAAGACGCCTCTGAACTCATCACCCATCTCCGGTCCAATAATTTCGGTGTGACCAGTATCGATGGTTGTGGTGCTGAAGGTCCGGTTAAAATCATCTTTGCAATCATTAAACGAAAGGATTTAAATGTAGCAATCAATATTATCAATTATTTCAATCCCCAGGCTTTTTATTCACTCGAAGATGTCCGTCGCATCAATGAGGGCATTTTCCCCCAGAAAACCAG
Organism: uncultured Atribacterota bacterium; assembly: GCA_964434845.1. Lineage (GTDB taxonomy): Bacteria > Atribacterota > Atribacteria > Atribacterales > Atribacteraceae > CAYSWT01. The sequence goes on from CAYSWT010000034.1 coordinate 3,763, forward strand.
CCGTTTCGACGGAACCAGCTTTCATCCGTTCAAATCTATCCGAAAAAGCAAGTAGTTTTGTAAATTTTAAAAATTTTCCAGGTTGCCCGTGATATCTCTCGGGGAAATGATTTTAAGAGTTTGCATTTTTCTTTGACTGATCACTCGTCACTATATTTTCATAATATGCCGGGGAGGGTAATTTTTCCGATAATTAGCCACTCACAGCATAATAATAGAAAATTCTTATTGTCTGGTATTGATTTTTGGAGTAAAATAAAGATTACAAAAGTTAAAACCTCCAGTTTGATGTACTATTCATTGCTACACTTCTTATTATCAGACATCTATGCATTTTTTAATTTCGATCCTATGGTTCACAGTTCATAGTTGATGCATCCACATGAATGAATTTTTTCTATCCGGTAAATACAGTGAAATGTAAAAGGTAAAAAGTGTAAAGAGACCATCCTGTGGCACAATTTCGGGTTTGATAAATCAAATCCCTTACACCTGGAGACTGAATTTAATTGTAGCGACATGGCATGTTATTCCCATAATTTAAAAAAAATGATAAGATTTTCATTTTTCATATGGTGCTGCCGTACAACATGGCGGTCTATTCAACAGAATATCTATTAATTATTTAGGAGGGAGAATATGAGTATTCAATTTGGGGATTATCTGTTTGATGAGCCAATTCCTTTCGGGAAATGGCAACCACCAAAACAGCCATGCATTTATGCTGTTCTGGTACATGATCCTAAAGTAAAACCCAAACCATACATTGTTGTCTTTTTCGGTGAATGCGAAAATCTGAGTGATCAATCCTACTTCCGTTCTCACATCAAATACCAGTGTTGGGTCAAGCAAGCTGGTTCAGAAAAAAATCTATATATTTCTCATTATAGAACACCAGATGCCGAACCACTCACTAGAAAAAAGATCCTAAACACTTTATTGAACAAATATCAACCGGTATGTAATGAAGTCACGTAAAAATCGATAAACAAACCGAGCAAAATACTAAGGGTTTATTTCACAAATGTCCCCCGCCGAACTTGAAGACCAGCTAAGACAAGAACGATAGCAGTAACAATGTAATTAAATAATGGAGAAATGCCTAAAAGAACGATTAAATCGGAGATCATAGCAATGATAAATGATCCGATAATGACTCCGATGATGGTACCGAAACCCCCAATAAACGGGATACCGCCCAAAACCACTGCTGCTACTGCCTGGAGGCTTAATCCCTGAGCCGTCCAGGCATAAGCTTGGTTGATCCAAGAGGTCATAATAATCCCAGCGGTAGCGCCTAAAATTCCGGACACAACAAATACAAATATTTTCACTCCATCAACGTTTACACCGCAATTACGGGCTGCGATCTCGTTCCCCCCAACTGCGTAAATATCACGCCCCTTTTTAAATTCAGATACGTAATAATGGAAAAACACCGATATCAAGAGTGCAATAATAACCATGACGGGAATATTGGATATATTTCCTGATATCCATTGAAAGGTAAATGGTCGGCTGGGAGAAACTGATGATGGAGAGATAGGATAACCCTGACTGATAACCATTGCCAGTCCTCTTAAACCCCAATACATTCCTAAGGTAACGACAAATGATGGAATTTTTGCTTTTACCACTAAAATACCGTTGGTGAAACCTATTAAACCTCCATAAAAGAGAGTTAATATGATACTTAAAAAACTCGGAAATTGCCACATGATATCCATAGTAGCAATGATGACCCCACTCGAGGCTAATACCGACTCTAAACTGAGATCGATCATACCAGTCAAAACCACTAAAGCTTCTCCAACTGCAACAATCATCAGTGGTGCTGCGGATATGAGGATAGCACGAATATTCCTGACGGTTAAGAAATAAGGGGATAAAATCCCGGCAATGCCTACCGCAATAATTAAGAAAAGGAGAGGTTTAAAATAGACACTTCTACTCAATTTTGAGATGAAATTGGCCATTTTAATTCTCCTGGGCTTTCTTTTTTTGATTTTGATTCTCAATCCCCATCATAAAATAGACTACTTCTTCAAGGCTGGTTTCAAGTTTTCTTTTTTCAGCAACCAATTTACCGGCTCTTAGTACCACAATCCGGTCAGCAATAGCTAAAACATCTGGCAAGCGATGGCTTACATAAATGATCGAACATCCTATGCTTTTGAGGTTTTTAACCAGTTCGAGGAAAGGCTCGATGGCACGAACCGATAAACTTGCCGTTGGCTCATCCATGAGAATGACTTTCGGATTATAGAGGAGAGCACGCGCAATGGCGACTATCTGTTGCTGCCCGCCGGAAAGAGACATCACCAAATTGCTCAACAATCCTAGGTCGGCATTTAAATCTTTTAATATCTTGGCGGCTTTTTCTTCCATTCCCTTTTTTTCTAACTTGGCTAATCGTCCCCATTTAGTTAATTCTCTACCCAAAAAAATATTCGCTACGACATCCAGGTTTGGTGCCAGCATAAAATCCTGATACACTGTTTCAATGCCAACTCTTCTGGCATCCATAGGACAACGAATTCCAGCATCATTTCCGCCCACTAAAAGTCTTCCTCGATCAGGAAGATGTACTCCCGATAGAACCTTGAGCAGGGTAGATTTTCCGGCGGCATTGTCACCAACTAACCCCAAAATCTCCTGTGAATAGAGTTGCAGAGAAACATCTTCCAATGCTTTTACCGCCCCAAAATATTTTGAGATATTTTTCATTTCTATGACAGCCTGATATGACTTCATATTTTCATTCCCTATGTATAAATAAATCAATTCAGTATAAAATTTTTCATAATATATTATCGAAAGTTAAGTTTTGGGTTAAAATGAATTATCTACTCCATCACAAAAAACGTAGGAGCACTTTCCAGTTGCGAACATTTATTTGAGAGATGAACTTACACTTATTCGCAACAAGGGCGCTGCTCCTACGAATAAATAGATGGGCATCTTCAATAGAGCTATTTAAAGCGCTCTCTCGATAGAGACCGGTTAAATCCAACGAGTTGGGTTAATACGGCAACTCTGCGACCGGTCCTGCCTTCACTGGTTCCCCAAATGGTCCAACGTCGGCGACGTTGTTTTTATCAACCATAAAGTTTTGAGTGATAATATAGTTGTTGGGCCATTTGTCTTTGGGTGGTTCAATCTTCTTTTCCAAATATTTCATCATCATTTCGACCGCCCAGTACCCTTGCAGATAGGCCTGATGAGCAACCGTTGCCAATAATTTTCCGTCTTTGATGAGTTGCAAACCCACTGGCGAAGCATCAACTCCGATCAAATACACGTCTTTATTGGGAACAAGCCCGGCTGCTTCGAGTGAAACGATCGCACCTGCAGCAATTTCATCGTTGGAAGCCAATACCAAATGAATGTCCTTGGTTTTAACCAAGATTTCGTTCATTTTTCTAACTGCCGGTTCACGCGCCCAGTCCGCCGGAACATCAGCAACAATGGTTACTTCCCCTTTATCGATGAGTGGTTGGAGAGGTTCATACCATCCAGCCGTCCGCTCGGTATTCGCCAAAGCCCCAGCCAAACCTTCCAAAACCACCACTTTCCATGGTTTAGGCAAGCCAGATTGTTCTAAAAATTTAAGAGCATATTCTGAAGCCACTCGACCGATTAATTTTTGATCAGATCCTACTGCTGCGATCCGATATGCCGGATCACTAATATCCCGGTCGGTGCAGAAAACCGGAATGTTTGCCGCTTTGGCTTCTTTGGATGCCGGCACCAGAGCATCGCTGGTGATTGGGTTGAGAAGAATTCCGTCAACTCCCTTAGCAATTACCTGGATCACCTGGGTGGCTTGGGTGGCAGGATCGTTTCTACCGTCCAAAATCACTAAATCAAGATTCGGATACTTCTCCGCTGCCGCCTGAGCTCCATGAATATGGCCAATGAAATAAGGGTTATCAAATCCGACTTCGAAGAGGTACACCGAATATTTTTTATCTACAGCAAAAGCGGAGCCAATTCCTAAAGCGAGAATGACAATACCGAGTACAGCAATCAGAAATAAAGTATTCTTTCTCATGTTTTCCCGTGCAGTATAATAGATACTCTGCACTCCCTCCTTTTTATTATTCCATACCTGAAAGGTATGGTTAATACCAAAACCCATTGGATATATTTTATCAAAATATCCGTCAGATAGATATCGATATTTCACCCTCTCTTATCAAATCCTTCCATCGAGGGAGAAAAATAAATTATTTTAAAGAGAAGGAACTCAATGGAAAGCATCCAATATCTCGAACCCAATATTTGATACAGATGAAAAATATAATCACCAGAAACTTCACCGATGAGTTTACACCATCACATTGGTTCGTTTAAAAATACAAATCTCTCTGTCCGTTTTCAATACATTTCAATCGTTCTTCTGTCAACTGACGAACCTGGGTATTCGGTATGAATTGCAGATGCTCAGCAATCATTTTTTCTCCAATTTTTTTGGTTTCTTCCGAAGCATAATCTTCCAAATACTCTTTGAAGGTGAGGATGGCATTAGGCTGACAAATGTTTTGGATTTGTCCGGTTTTAGCCAGTGGCATAAATCGATCACCGGTTCTTCCCCGTCGGTAACAGGCAGTACAGAAACTGGGAATATATCCGGAGAGACAGACACTTTGCAAAACTTCATCGGGACTGCGATGATCTTCGATTTGGAATTGAGTTGAATCTTTTATATATGATGACTGATGAGACTCTTTCCCCTTTTTTTCTTTATAACCACCAACTCCGGTACAGGAACCAGCGCTGAGCTGAGAAATGCCCAGGGAAATTAATTCATCACGTAATTGTGATGTTTCACGAGTCGATAGAATAATACCGGTATACGGTACTGCCAACCGTAGAACAGCCACAATTTTCTTAAATTCATCGTCACTCACCAAATGATGGAAAATCGATTGATCGACACCCAAAGCCGGGCGTAAACGGGGAACCGAGATAGTATGAGGACCTACCCCAAAAATATCTTCCAAGTGAAGAGCATTGAAAAGCAAAGCCAATACCTCAAATTTATAATCATACAATCCAAATAATACCCCGGTTCCCACATCATCAATTCCGGCTTCCATGGCTCGATCCAGGGCAGTGGTATGATATTGATAATCACTCTTTGGTCCCTGAGGATGCATATATCGATAGGTATCTCGATGATAGGTCTCCTGAAAAAGAATATAGGTTCCAATTCCAGCTTGTTTTAATTTTCGATAATTTTCAACGGTGGTGGCAGCAATATTCACATTGATCCGCCTGATGCTCCCTTTCTGGTTTTTTACGTTATAGACGGTGTGAATGGTATCAAGAATATAGTCAATCGGACAGTTGACAGGATCTTCACCTGCTTCCAAGGCCAGTCGTTTATGTCCCAGCGACTCGAGAATGTTGACTTCTTCTTCAATTTCTTCAGAATTAAGCCGACGACGCTGAAAAACATTATCACGCCGATATCCGCAATACCGGCAATTATTCACACAATAATTGCTAATATACAACGGAGCAAAAAAAACCAGGCGTTTCCCATAGATAGTTTCTTTAATTTGGTGGGCAACATGATAGACTTGGGAGAGCAATTCTGGATCATCAACCTGGAGTAAAACCGCACATTCTTCCGGGGTGACCCCTTTCGCTTTCCGAGCTTTCTCGATTATGTCTATTACCTCTTCACGACTTCTGTTTTTCCCTTTTTCCAGCAAATTTTGAATAACCGTTTCATCAATAAAATCAGTTTTGGTTGGTACACTGTTCACCACTGTCATATCATAACCTCCTTTTTTTCAATAGATGGTCTATTTGCCTTTTTCAGACCATGACCATAATCACCAGAAATTGGTCTTCTCAAATCATTGAAAAGGATTTTCAATTTATTCAGTGAAATTTCCGGTTCTTCGATAATTTCTGCCTTTTGAGGATAAATGCAATACTTATCTCGAACAGTTAGAGGGGTGAGATTGACCATAACCACATTTGCACCCAATTGCATCGCTTGTCGTCGTGCATCTATTGCCATGGTTGTTAAGGCAGTCGTCGCCGGTAAATGAACCGTTGGTAAACACAACCGGGTAATTGCCAGGGTTTTCAAGGTTAAGGGTAATGACCCGGCTGGATCGTTTGCTAAGGGAGTATCGGGGTGGGGTAAGAATGGACCAATGCCCGCCATTTCGATATCGAGTTCTCGCATTAAAAAAACATCTCTCGCCAATGATTCAATTGATTGACCGGGGAGACCGACCATGTTTCCCGAACCAACCTGGTATCCTAAGTCTTTCAGATCCCATAGACATCGAATACGATCGAGAAAGCTCCTTCCCGGTTTTAATCTCTGATATAATATTTCATCAGCAGTTTCATGTTTTAATAAATAGCGGTCGGCACCGGCTTCACGCCAGAGACGATACTCTTCACGGGCTCGCTCTCCAACCGAGAGAGTGATGGCGATATCATGTCGACTTTTAATCCATTCGATCATACGAGCTATATCGGTTGCCCGGTAATTGGGATCCTCCCCCGACTGGAGAATAATGGTTTTGAATTTGAGATCAACCGCTTTTTGAACCGCCTGGTAAATTTGTCCAGTGGAAAGACGATAGCGGACCAATTTTCGATTCTCACATCTTAAACCACAGTAGAGACAATGAGAAACACAGTAGTTTGAAAATTCAATAATTGCCCGGAGATGAACTTCTTCCCCAACGTTCTCCTGACGGATGACATCCGCTTTCGCGAAGAGTTCAGGTAATTGCTCATCGCTCCAATTAAACAAATCGACAATGGCATCATAATCCATAACATCATTCAATTTATTTTTTTCTTGAACAATATTGAATTGGCTCATGCTTCCACCTCACTTAGCGGGTGACCAAGACGCTCTTCACCTTAATACCAGGAATCTGACCTAGACGGCCGGTTAAGGCACCGATTTGGTCGGTACTCCCATCAACGATGATGGCAATGACCGAAAGCGAACGTTCATGATAAGGAATTCCCAAACGTCCAATGATGGTTTCCCCAAATGAGCTGAGTAATGAATTAACCAAAGGAACCTGCTCCCGATCTTCAACCACAATACCGATTACACCGATTCGTTTTTCAATATTCATACTTTTCCTCCATAAGGGTGGATAATAACCGGATCGAGGAAAGGAGCAAATCGTGGTAATTTGATGCCAGTGAAAAGGGGAAAAGAATTTGTTTGAAAATAAAAAAGCCTGTTCAAATATAGAACAGGCCAGGTGTCTCAAGGTATTCTTTTGCTTCCCCTTGACCACAGGACCGTTCTCCTGTCTGCCGCAGGTACACGATTGCTTTCATCCTTCCCGGTAAGGATTAGATCCCGTCCGGTCAGGTATTTATTTATTCCTTATCCTTTATATAATGATACTATATCCTATAATATTTTAGAATGCAAATCATTCACTGAAAATTTTTAAAAGAAGCTGGTTTAAAAAATATGTAACCCATCCAATTCCGCTTAAGAATTCAATCAAGGAGAACCAAACAATGATGGAAAATCATGAGAATTTTCGTGTTGAAAAAGATTTTCTGGGAGAAAAGCTTATTCCCTCTTCATCCTATTGGGGTATTCATACGCTTCGCGCTCAGGAAAATTTTCCTTATCATCAACCAGTACCAAAACCATTGATCCATGCTTATTTTGCCGTCAAATGGGCTTGCTCGAAGACTAACTGGGATATCGGCTTACTCGATCCAAAAAAAGGGTCACCTATACTCCAGGCTTGTCAGGAAGGATTCGAAGGAAAATGGGATACGTCCATTGTGGTTTCATTTTTTCAGGGCGGAGCCGGAACATCACTGAACATGAATGTCAACGAGGTGATTGCCAACCGGGCTCTGGAGATCGCCGGGATATGAGAAGGGAAATTATCAAATTATTCATCCCTTAGACGATATAAATATGAGTCAATCGACCAACGATACCTTTCCGACTTCACTGCGAGTCGCATCTCTCTGGAAATTAAATGAACTCGAGAAGGAAATTATTGCCCTGCAGACCGAATTACAACAGAAAGAAAAAGAATTTGCTACTCTCCTCAAAACCGGTCGCACTGAATTTCAGGATGCGGTTCCAATCACTTTGGGCATGGAATTCGGTGCCTGGGCGGAAGCGATCGGTCGTGATCGTTGGCGATTATGGAAAAGCAAAGAGCGTCTCAAAGAAGTGAATCTGGGAGGTACGGCCGTCGGCACCGGTTTGAATGCCCATCCCCGGTTCAGCCCAATTGCAATTTCATACCTCAACCAGTTGACCGAACTTCCATTAGTCCGGTCGATGAATATGTTTGAGAATACTCAGAATACCGACGTCTTCGCTGAGGTCTCGGGGCTTTTAAAAGCATTAGCCGTCAACCTGCGTAAAATCGCTAATGATCTTCGCCTGTTGGCTATGGGTCCTCGAGCCGGAATCGGTGAAATAATTCTTCCGCCCCTCCAGGAGGGATCTTCTATTATGCCGGGCAAGATAAATCCGGTCATGTGTGAATATGTGGAAGGAATCACGATTGATGTGATGGGGAAAGATCAGGCAATTGGATTTTCATGTTCCAGTGGCTCGTTAGAACTCAATCATCTTCTCCCCTTTATTGGATCCTATCTTTTAAGTATGCTGGATGAATTGATCATTGCAATTCGAAATTTTCGAGAAAAATATATTCGGCCGATCAAAGCTTCGGTTGACCGTTGTAAGGATCTGCTGGAACAAAGCTTTGCTTACGCCACGGCAATCGTACCTTATTTAGGACACGACCTGACCTCGGAAATCGTCCGCGAATCCCTGGCCAGAAATCTCACTTTACGAGAAATTCTCATCGAGAAACAGTTGTTTACCAGCGAACAATTAAATGTGATTCTCACCCCCATCGAATTGACCCGACCGGGGATACCAGGCTACGAGAAATTGAAGGAGAAAAAATCATGAACGACACCCCACGGAGCTTACGACCTCATATCGGAATCTTTGGACGCCGGAATGTTGGGAAATCCTCTCTCATCAATGCCTTGACCAACCAGGAAGTGGCAATTGTCTCCAGTGAACCGGGGACGACTACCGACCCGGTATTCAAATCGATGGAACTCCTTCCTTTTGGACCGGTGGTTTTTATCGATACCGCCGGATTAGACGACGAGGGTTTTCTGGGGGAATTACGAAAAAAGAAATCCCTGGAAATCTTGCATCGGTGTGATGTGGCTCTTTTAGTATGGGACAATGCGGGAGATTTTCGCCTGGAACAGGAACTCATCGACCTCCTGAGAGAGAATAACGTATTGACCATCGGAGTTCAGAATAAGGCTGATCTTCCCCAGAATATATCAACATCATTCAACTATCCCTTCCCTGTCTTTCAGATCAGCGCCCAAAGTGGTGAGGGAATTTCAAAACTGAGGAATTCCCTGATCGAAATCCTCCAACAACAGTATAAGGAAAAACCTTTAATCAAGGACCTCATTCAACCGGGAGATCTGATTATCCTGGTTGTTCCCATCGATCTCGGGGCTCCCAAGGGGCGGCTCATTCTTCCCCAGGTTCAAACCATGCGAGAGATCCTGGATGCAGATGCATCGGCATTAATTGTCAAAGAAAGAGAGTTGGTTGAAGTTTTAGAAAAATTGAAGAATCCACCCCAGCTGGTCATTACTGATTCTCAGGTCTTTCACAAGGTTGCCGGAGCACTTCCTCCCCACCAACCGCTCACCAGTTTTTCCATTCTCTTTGCTCGAAATAAAGGGGACTTAGCCAGTTTGGTATCCGCAGTCAAAGTCGTCGATATTCTTCGGCCCAGCGATAAAGTGCTGATCGCCGAAGCGTGTACACATCATCCCCTGGCCGATGATATCGGACGGGTGAAAATTCCCCGTTGGCTGCGCCAGCGTATCGGCTTCGACATCCAGATTGATGTTTCCGCCGGTCTTTCTTTCCCTAACAACATATCCGATTATCGCCTCATTATCCATTGTGGCGGCTGCATGATTAACCATAAAGAAATGATCTACCGTCTTCAATTTGCTCGAAATGCCGGAGTTCCAGTAACCAATTATGGCGTCTTCATCGCCTACATTCAGGGTCTGATCCCCCGGGTTTTGGAAGTCTTTCCAGAATTTAAAGAAGATAAATCGGTAAAACCAAATCAATTACAATTGTTTAAGAATTTGAAGGGAAATTGGTCAATATAATATGGTAGAATATATTTGGTAAGTTGTTATAAGTTCGTCTTATTTATAATTCATTCTAATTTTTTTAAACATCGTTGTAAACATTTCTTTAAGGTATGAAATAATAAATCCGCTTGGTAGTTCACTAAATGCTGCAGTTTTTATCATCATAATAACAACACAATGCTTTTTATGTCGTTTCGTAAATCCATAAATTTAAAACTATTTCGGGAGGTGATATCTTCTGTTAAATTCTGTACTAGTTTAAAGGGAAAGTTACTTATCACTTTAATAAGGAGGGTTTTTATGATTAAAAAATCAATGCTTTTTGTGCTTGTTATTCTTTTTTTCGTATTTGGATCAATGATTGCTTACGCTGCCACCCTGAGTGTCTGGTCGTCTCCTGATAATGCCGATGCGCTTTTTGAGCTGGCAAAAAATTTCATGGAAAAAAATCCAGATATTCAGATTGAAGTCACTCCTCTGTCATGGGAAGTACTCTATCCGCGAATACTTCAGGATATCACCAGCGGAGCGGGATCATTCGATGTTTCTACCTGGGATCTCATGACTGCCGGAGCGATTGCACCAGGTTTTGAAGATTTAAATGAATACGCAAAAAATCATCCTGACCTAGTTGATACCAACTTTGATGATGACGATTTTATCCCCATCGCCAAACACGTCTATGGATATTGGGGTGAAAAGCGGATTGGCTATCCATTTTATGGTGCCTGTATGTTTTTCTTCTATCGCAGTGACTTATTCAACAATGCCGAATTGAAAAACAAATTCCAGACAAAATACGGGAGGGAATTGACGGTTCCAGCCACCTGGGAAGAAGTAAAACAGGTAGCAGAATTCTTCACCAAGAAATTTAATCCCGAATCCCCTACTGAATACGGAATTACCCTCATGTTCCCTCGGACCCATACCCTTTTTTACATGTTCTTGAACTTTTTTGGACCTTATCGCCGCAGCCCGGAAGGAATAAAAAAGTTTGGAGACGTGAATCTGGATTGGGGCGACTTCTTTACCGCTGATCAAAAATCATCTTTCAATTCCGAAGAGGCTGTAAAAGCCATACAGGATATGATTGATCTCATGAAATATGCTCCTGATCCGCTGGGTTCTGATTACGGTGAAACTTTGGAAGTCTTTGGAAAAGGCATGGCGGCGATGATTCCTCAATGGACGGCTACCCTCGCCAGCTGGAAAGATTCACCCGATCTACAACCTTTTGCTGAAAAAGTGAAAGTAACAGTCATGCCGGGTGGTACTCCGGTGAGTGGTGGATGGGGAGTTGGAATCAATGCTTCTTCCAAAAATAAAGAGGCGGCATTCCGGTTCATTCAATACGCAACCAGTAAAGAGGGCGATAAAATCCAATGGTTGAAATACCGGGTTGGTCCCACCCGCATATCAGTGGTGGAAAATCCGGAAATAGCCAGCGATTCACCTTGGGTCAAAGAAGCCTACATCCCTTCCCTCGAAAAAGCTTCTCATCGGCCTCGAATTCCTGAAGAACCCAAACTCGAGGATGTCTTTGTGGGAACACTCTCAGAGATCTTGCTCGGACAGAGACCGAATTCGGTTGAAACCCTCAATCAAATCGCCGAGGTGTGGATGAAAACTCTTAAATAGTAAATCAATTTATTCCATTTTACTCCGGGGAGCATTGTAAAAGATTAACCTCCCCGGAGGTATTGCGGTTTTATTCGTCATGCCTGGGAGGCTTCAATGCAAACCATCATACAACGGAGAAAACGAATCGCCTTTTTAATGGTTCTCCCTCTCTTAGCCCTTTTTATCGGACTGACTATTTATCCCTTTGCCTATATGATCTATATATCGTTTCATGATTACTCATTGGTTTCTTTCGAACCACCTCAATTTATCGGTTTTCAAAATTACCAGAATATTTATTCCGATCTTACCGCTCGTTCCAGTGTGAGCTTTACCGTTTTCCTTTTAGCGATGGCAGTTCCCATCGAGATTTTTTTAGGACTGGGAATCGCCTTTTTAATCAGGGACGTTTTCGGTGAAAGGGTTTTTCGCGGCTTATTGCTGATTCCGATGATGATCCCTCCAGTTGTAGCCGGAATTGCTTGGAAAATGTTGTATAATTATGAATTTGGACCGGTCAATTATTTTCTGTCGCTTATCGGCTATTCGAAGGTATCCTGGCTCGGAAACCACATTTTCTCGCGTTTAGGAGTGGTCATGATTGATGTCTGGCAATGGACACCCTTTGTCTTCTTGGTTTTATATGCCGGATTACGTTCCATACCCCAGGAAATCGTCGAAGCTGGATACGTTGATGGCGCCAGCGGATGGAACGCCATACGCCACATAGAAATCCCCCTGATTAAGCCTCTTATTTGGGTGGTATTGATCATTCGAAGCATCGATGCTCTAAAACTCTTTGATATCGTTTATATGGTCACCTTCGGAGGTCCGGGGTCATCCACCCATTCATACAGTTTTTACATATATAAAGCGGGAGTTTCTTTCGGATGGGATATTGGTTATGCATCAGCCCTGAGCATTCTTTTACTATTGGTTATTGCCCTTTTAACCAACTTTCTCATCCGTTTTTTGCGGCTCAAAGAAGTCCTGGAACTCTGATTTAAAAAGGAGATAATAATGAAAACCGTCGTAAAATTGATAAAGGGCATGGTAATCATCATAGTCATGTTCTTTTTTATTTTTCCGATTTACTGGTTGATTATGACCGCCTTTAAAAAGAGCGAGGAGTGGTTCACCTGGCCTCCTTCGTTTATTCCTTCAAGTTTAACCATGGGTAATTTCTTAGGGCTCGAAGGTGGTTTTTTCGGGAGTGTCACCACCGCTATTTCGACTATCACTCCCTATCTCCGCAACAGTATCGTCGTTGCTCTTTTAGTTGCTCTTCTCTCCACTTTGATCGCTGCTCTGGCAGCCTATGCCATATCTCGGTTCAAATGGGGTGGAATGGGATTCGTTTCGTGGATTATTTCCATCCGAATGCTTCCTCCTATTGCCTCAGCTATCCCACTCTATGTGATTTTTAGTCGGCTTCATCTTATCAACAGTTGGTGGGCTCTGGTTCTATCCCACCTGATTTTTACGACCCCCTTCAGTACCTGGATTCTCATCACCTTTTTTAATGACATCCCACGCGAACTTGATGAAGCGGCTTATGTCGATGGGGCTGGGACCTGGCAGAGTTTTCGTTCGATCATACTTCCTCTCAGTGCTCCCGGTTTAGCTGCAGTATCAACCCTTTCTTTCATTCAAAGCTGGGGAGAATTCATGATGGCACTAGTTCTCACCACCAATGATAAGGCCCAAACTCTCCCCATCTACCTGGGGCGATTCATCACCGGCTGGCGTATTGCCTGGGGCCCACTGGCAGCTGCCGGTATCGTCACTATGGCACCGGTAATCCTTTTTTCATTCATTATGCTTCGTTATCTCATTCGTGGTCTGACTTTTGGGGCGGTCAAAGGGTAAGTCACTGCCTTTCTCATTTCCATGGCTGGTTGGTTACCCGGTGGATGTTGATTTCATCGATCATGGCATTACCCCGATGCTGGAGCAGGTAGAGAATGATATCGGCGATTTCATCGGGAGAAATCAAAATAGACCGATCAAGATCAGGACGCATGCTGGCTGCCAAATCAGTGTCTACACCCCCTGGTGAGATTACGTAAACCCGAATGCCATTTTTTTGTACCTCCTGCGCCAAGACTTTAGTCATCCCCATCAAGGCGTGTTTGGACGCGGTATACGCACCCTGGAGAATATATCCTTTATATCCGACCACTGAGGAAATATTCACAATCACAGGAACTTCAGATTTTTTTAAATAGGGAATTGCTTCCCTGCAGAATAAAAAAGGGGCTCGGGCATTGACCGTTATTTGTCGATCCCATTCTTCAGTGGTGGTTTCAACCAGTGGTTTAGAGAGAGCCATTCCGGCGTTGTTAA
>CAYSWT010000035.1:0-17887 GCA_964434845.1 uncultured Atribacterota bacterium
CAGGATAAGTGACGTCTTCCATCCGTCATTCCTGAATGCATTAATCAGGAATCTATGGTTTTTAATTTCTTTTAGACCCCTGATAGAAACATTCAGGGGCGACGAAGTGACGAGAAGATTGTTTAAGAACCAATCGAATCCCTTTGTCCAAAGGGAGAAGTTCGGTAAATGGAATTAATGATTATCCTGAATAAAATGAGTTTTTTATTGTTTTCTGGTTACTCGTTACTGATCACTCGTCACTGTATTTCCAGGATTGATTCAATGTGGGTTCCCTCTACCAGAGAATGTAAGAACATACGATTACCACAGTTATGAAAACCAGTGAGCCGGCCAAAAAGAGATAATCGGTTTTTTGAAAGCGGAGGACCCGGAGTCGGGTGCGACCAATACCTCCCCGATAACAGCGGGATTCCATGGCAACTGCCAGGTCATCTGCCCGTTTGAACGAATTAATGAAGAGTGGAACCAACAGCGGAATGAGGTTTTTGGCTCGCTGCAGCAGACTGCCGGTTTCAAAATCCGCACCTCGAGCCTGCTGAGCTTTGGTTATCCGATCGGCCTCCTCCATTAAAGTTGGGATAAAACGGATGGCGATGGTCATCATCATCGCCAGTTCATGAGCAGGAAAACCAAATTTTTTAAAGGGACCTAAGAGCGATTCAAGCCCGTCGGTGAGCTCCATTGGGGAGGTGGTCAAGGTCAACAGTGCTGTCGCCAGAATGAGCAGGCATAATCTGACAATGATGAATAAACCACGAGCCAACCCTTCGCGGGAAATATGAAGAAAACTGTATTCCCAAAGATATTCACCCGGAGTAAAAAATATCTGTAAAATCAGAGTAAAAACCAACAAAAATAAGATTGGTTTCAGGCTTTTTCCGATATAGGAGATGGGTATTTTCGCTGCGACCGTCATCAGAATAATAAAAACACTGAGCAAAAAAAAGGAGATCCAGTCTTGAACCACAAAGAGAACCACGATCAGAATACCGGAGAGGAGAATCTTCACTCGTGGATCCAGATGATGGATCGGAGATTCAATCGGTAAAAATTGTCCGACCGCAAACCCCTTCCCTATCACGCTATTGGTGACTCCTCATCAAAATTTTTTGTTTGATTTCGGAGGATAATTCCTCCGGGGTCAATACTCCTCTTGGAATATCATACCCTTTTTTCATGAGAAGTTCGGCGATACGAGCAGTAGTAGGTGGTTTGATTCCGTACTTTTCCAGTTGCTCAATCTGGGAAAAGACATCACGAATCGGACCATCCATGCCGATGGTTCCCCGATCCATGACTACAATTCGTTCGGAGAGATGAGCCAGATCATCTATGTTGTGCGAAACCAGGATGAGCGTTGTTCCCCTCTCCTCTCGGAGATACTTCAGTTTCTGTAGAATCATACGCTTCCCTTCCGGATCTAACCCGGCGGTTGGCTCGTCCAAGACCAGAGCTTCGGGACGCATCGACAAAATACTGGCAATGGCAATCCGCCTCATCTGACCTCCACTCAACTCAAAGGGATTTTTGTCTTTTAAGAAATGATAATCAAGTCCTACGCTTTCGAGCGACCAACGAACCGTCTCTTCCAACTCGCTTCCGGTCATCCCGTTGTTACGTGGACCAAAAGCAACCTCAGCATAAACGGTCTCTTCAAAGATTTGATGTTCGGGATACTGGAAGACCAGACCGATCTTTCTCCGGATTTCTCGAAGGTGCGGACTTTTTTTCTTAATTTCTTCCCCGTCAATCCATACTTTTCCAACGGTGGGGAACAGAAGAGCATTAAAATGTTGGATGAGTGTCGATTTTCCACAACCGGTACGACCGATTATCCCAACCGATTCTCCCCGTTCGATGGTGAGAGAAATATTTTTTAAAGCAGTTAATTCAAATGGAGTATGGGGCAGATAGATATAGGTGACATTTTCTAAACTGATGAACACAAGGCAGTCACCAATTCTTCAGCTCGGAGAGGAAGAGAGGGATACAGGTGAGGAAACTGCAGTTGAAGTAACCAGGCAGTTTCAGTGACCAGGGGGAGTTCTAATCCCCAGTTATAGATCTTCTCTCTCATATTAAATATGGTAGCGGGAGTCCCTTGCGCTACAATTTGACCTTGATCCATAACCAAGACACGATCAGCATCAACCGCTTCTTCGATATAATGAGTGATATGAAAGATGGTAATCGAATCTTTTAGCTCAGATATGAGAGACATAATTTCACTTCGCCCTTCGGGATCGAGCATCGAGGTTGCTTCGTCTAAGACCAAATATTCGGGGTGCATAGCTAATACTCCGGCAATGGCCACTCGTTGTTTTTGACCGCCCGAGAGCAAATGTGGCTCTTTTTTTCGATAATCATCCATCCCGACGATGGTCAGGGCTTCGTCAAGCCTGATTCTGATCTCGTTTTGGTGTAAACCGAGATTTTCCGGCCCAAAGGCGACATCTTCCTCTACGGTGGTGGCAATAATCTGATTATCGGGATTTTGAAAAACCAATCCTACTTTTTGACGGATGTCCCAGAGCTGTTCGGTTTGAATGGTACTCAAACCATCCACTAAAACTACGCCTTTTTTGGGGAGCAATAAACCATTACAATGTTTAGCCAGTGTTGATTTTCCAGAACCATTCCGACCCAATAAGACAACAAATTCACCCTTGGGAATGGTCAGATCAATATGACTCAGCACCTCGTCTTTTTTTTCGATGAGCGTTTCATCTTCGGAAAACCAGAAGGAAACATCCTTGAATTCAATCACGAACTGTATTCCTTTCCATAAAAAAGCCAGCTCATTGGTTGGCGGGGATCAATCTTTCTCTTTCGGTTTTATTCAGATAGAATTTCAATACGTGCCATGGGTGCTCCATCCCCTTGACGAAAACCGGTTTTATAAATACGACAATATCCGCCTTTCCGTTCCCGCAGGCGTGGAACAAGGTTTCGATTGAGGGTTTTAAAAGCTTCTTTATCATTCACCCAGCGCATGACTTGAATCATGGTGGCATTGGTCCCACTCGTTGCCTGATAGACAATTTTTTCGAAAAGAGGTTTGAGGTTTTTGGCTTTGGTTTCTGTCGTTTCCACTACTCCCGATTTGATCAAAGAAACCAAGAGGTTCGATAAAAGAGCTTCTTTATGAGAGGTGGTACGACCCAATTTCCCTCTTCTCATTCTATGTCTCATTGATTGTTCACCTCGTTTAGATCAACCTTATTGAGTTCATATCCAAGTTTTTCAACTTTTTCAACGATTTCTTCATAGGTTTTTTGGCCTAAATTTTTTATTTTCTTTAAATCTTCTGGTCGTTGATTGATGATTTCTAACAGTTCTCTGAGAGTATTGATGCGAGCCCGTTTTAAACAATTATATGCCCGAACTGATAATTCAAGTTCTTCAATCAGTTTGTCATCGCCCGAATCGGAACTACTCGGGAGAACATTCACCGGAATGGTCGTTTCTTCAGACGTACTTTCTTTGATTAATTCAAAAATGTATGACAACTCATCGACCAGGAGCTCGAGAGATTTCCGTAAAGCTTCCTGAGGAAGAACGGCTCCGTTTGTCCAAATCTCAAGGATCAGCTTGTCAAAATTGGTAAACTGACCAACCCGGGTATCAACGACGCTGTAATTCACTTTTTTGACCGGGGTAAAAATGGCATCAAGTTGAATGGTTCGGTAATCACGGATAGACTTTTCCGTGATTTCCTGATACCCCCTTCCGTGATTGACATACATGGTCAGGGAGAGATGCCCCTCTCGGTTGAGCTCGGCCAAATAATGATCTCTGTTTATGATTTCAACGTTGCTACTCGGTTGAATATCACGAGCAGTAACTATTCGGGGAGTATCGGGATCATCATTCCCCATGACATCAAGCCGTAAGATTTCTTCCTCTTCAGAATAAGAACGGAGAACCAACCCCTTCACATTTAAAACCAGGTCGGTAATATCCTCTCTCATTCCCGGAAGAGAAGAAAATTCATGGATAATATTTTCAATTTCAACCGCGGTGACAGCGCTTCCTTCCATCGAGGAGAGAAGAACTCGTCTCAGGGCATTCCCGATAGTCACGCCCCACCCCGATTCAAGCGGTTCTATTGAAAACTTCCCGTATTGAGCCCGAGTGTTTCGATCTTCCCGAAGCTCCACTATATCAAATTTCATCATTTCCTTAATATCGGGCATGCGAACACCTCAAATTTACTTGGAGTAAAACTCAACTATCAATGACTCTTCTACTTGATAATCAATATCATCCCGTTTCGGGTCACGGGTAACCGTCACCGAAAATGGTTCGGGGTGAAACTCCAACCAGGTCGGTGGATTCAACTGTTCTTTCTCTTCGATGATTTCCTTTATTTTTTTATTCTGTTTCCCCGCTTCGGAAAGCTCAATCACATCACCAACCGATACTGAGAACGAGGGAATATTGACCCCTTCCCCATTCACCTTGAAATGACGGTGTAAAACCATTTGTCGGGCGTCACTCCGCGAATCGGCTATTCCAATCCGGTAAATTACGTTATCCAAGCGTTTTTCCAAAAAAACCAGAAAGTTTTCACCGGTGACTCCCAGAATGCGACTGGCTTTCTCGAAGTAATTATTGAACTGCCGTTCGCTAATTCCATAAATAAACCGTACTTTTTGCTTTTCACGCAATTGCACGCCGTATCCGGAAAGTCGTCTTCGGGTACCTTTGGCCATACCCGGTGCAAAGGGTCGCTTTTCAAAAGCACACTTCGGAGTCAGGCAGCGAGGTCCTTTTAAAAACAATTTCACTCCTTGTCGCCGGCATAATCTGCATTTCGCGTCGGTATATCTGGACATATCGGTATATCCTCCTCTTAGACCCTTCTTTGTTTTGGCGGTCGGCAACCATTGTGTGGTATAGGCGTTACGTCCTTAATTGACTTTATCACCAAACCAGTCGCTTGCAGGGAGCGTATGGCCGTTTCCCGTCCTGATCCCGGACCTTTTACTAAAACTTCTATTTCTCTCAATCCCTGATCCATGGCTTTTTTGGCTGCGGCTTCAGCAGCTAATTGCGCAGCAAATGGGGTCCCTCTTTTGGTTCCCTTAAATCCACTGCCACCGGAAGTCGCCCAGGAAATCACATTTCCCTGGCGATCGCAAATGGACACAATAGTGTTGTTAAATGTCGATTTTATATGCGCTACGCCTTCTCTGACGATCTTTTTCTCTTTTCGTTTTCCTTTTCCTTTTTTGACCAAAGCTGTCGATGCCTCCTTATGTCTCTGGTTTCTATTTCTTTCGGCCTACGCCAACCGTCCGTCGAGAACCTTTCCGCGATCGGGCATTCGTCCGGGTTCTCTGACCTCGTACAGGAAGACCGCGTCGATGCCTGATCCCACGATACGATCCAATCGAAATCAATCGTTTAATATTCTGGGAAATCTGGGAACGCAATTCTCCTTCAACTGGATATTTTTCCACCGATTTCTGGAGTTTGCTTGCTTGTTCATCAGTTAAATCTTTCACCCGAATATCGGGATTGATTCGGTTCTCTTTTAGAATTTGCTTTGAAAGAAACGGCCCAATCCCGTAAATATATGTCAAAGCGATCTCTATTCGTTTACTGTTCGGTAAATCGACCCCAGCGATTCGCGCCATGGAATAGCCTCCTAACCTTGCCTTTGTTTATGTCTTGGGTTGGTGCAAATAATAAATACTCTCCGATTGCGGCGGATAACTTTACATTTTTCACACCTCGGTTTGACCGATGCGCGGACTTTCATTGTAATACCTCCCTATTGAAAATTCAAGACGTCAATTTTTCATCATCGGCTGACGCCAGGACCTTGACCTGGTATAAATGTCTATTTATGACGATAGGTGATACGCCCTTTCGTCGGATCGTATTTGGAAATTTGAACCGTCACTTTATCACCGGGTAAAATTCGGATGTAGTGCATTCTCATTTTCCCAGAAATATGCGCCAAAATGAGCTTGCCGTTTTCCAGTTCTACCCGGAACATCGCATTGGGTAAGGGTTCAACCACTTTACCTACCACTTCAATAAATTCTTCTTTGGTCATACGTTTTCTTTATCCCCTCTCTCATTCATGGTCAAAACCTCCGGGCCGCTCTCGGCAATCAGAACCGAATGCTCATAATGAGCCGACAAACCTCCATCACGAGTAATGACCGTCCATCCATCATCAAGAACCTTTACCTGATATCCCTTTTCATTGACCATGGGTTCAATAGCCAGAACCATTCCATTTTTGATCAATGGTCCTTGTCCCTTGTACCCATAATTCGGTATTTGTGGTTCTTCATGGAGCGCCCGCCCCAAACCGTGACCAACGAAGTCGCGTACTACGGTAAAACCGTTTTTTTCTATGTATTTTTGAATCGAACACGATATGTCGCCAATCCGGTTTCCAATTTTTGCGTGTTTGATTCCTTCATAAAGGGATCCTTTAGCAACTTCTACTAATTGAGTGGCAATAGTGTTTCGATTGCCAGCAACCATACTGAAGGCAGCATCGGTAAAAAAGCCCTGGTAATCGACACCAATATCAATACTCACCAGATCTCCATCTTGAATAACCCGTTCTCCGGGAATACCATGAACCACCTGCTCATTAATCGATACGCAAAGCGCAGCAGGAAATCCACGATACCCCTTGAAAGCTGGGCGTGCTCCTTGCTTAATAATCATGTTCTCAGCCATTTGATCGATGAGGGCAGTTTTTATTCCTGGTATAATAAATTTCTTTATGTTCTCTAAGACTGCGGCCAGTATTTTACCACTCTGCCGAAGTTTTTGGATATCATCATCTTTTAAAAAAATGCTCATCCCCGAAATGGCCCTAATACCTTTTGAACTTCTTGAAAAACATCATCGATCGACCCATACGAGAGAATGACTTTCAAGAGTCCTTTTTTATCATAAAAATCAATTAAGGGTTTGGTTTGTTTTTCATAGGTCTCGAGTCGGTTCAGAATAACCTCAGGCCGATCGTCCGGCCGCTGAATCACCCGACTACCACACACATCGCATATTTCATCTTTTTTCGGTGGTTTTGAAACCATATTATAAGGGATTTGACATTGTTCGCAAATGCGTCGGGCAGAAAGCCGCTGAACAACTTCATTCCGATCGACATCAAAATAGAGAACCACATTCAATTCAATCCCTAACTCTTTTAATATTTTCTCCAGGGTTTCCGCCTGCTTCAAGTTGCGGGGGAAACCATCCAGCATGAACCCCTTTTTATAGGTATCTTGAGCTAGCCGTTCTTTAATAATACCAATCACGACGTCATCCGGTACCAGCTCTCCGGATCGAACATATTCCTCTGCCTTTTTTCCCCATTCAGTTTTACTCTGAATCGCCAACCGGATAATATCGCCGGTTGAAACCTGGGGAATATGGTATGTTTCTTCAATTTTTTTCGCCTGAGTTCCTTTCCCAGCCCCTGGAGGTCCAAGGAGTACCATATACATAGAGAGCGATTCCCCTTTCAAAACTATTTTTTAATAAAACCTTCATAGTGCCTCATCAGCAATTGCGCTTCCACTTGCCTCACGGTTTCGATGGCAACACCCACCATGATGAGGATACCGGTTCCACCAAAATAAAAGGTGGTGACATGGGTCAGTTTTACCAGTAAATCGGGGATGATGGCAATTACCATCAAGAAGAGCGATCCCCATAGTGTGATACGGGAAAGCGAGCGATCAAGATACTCCACAGTTGGTCTTCCCGGACGGATACCGGGAATGAATCCACCATATTTTTTCATATTATCAGCCAGTTCCATGGGATTAAATGTAACCGCTGTATAAAAGAAGGTAAAGAAAATAATAAGAGCTGCATAAATGGTTAAATATAAAGGCGAATTGGGAGAAAGCGCATCGGCAACTGATTTCATAAAAGTTGAACCCTGGAAAAACTGAGCCAGGGTCGCCGGGAAAAGGAGAATCGATGAGGCAAAGATGATGGGAATAACTCCTCCCTGTATGACTCGGATGGGGATATGAGTACTCTGGCCTCCATACATCCGCCGTCCCACAACTCGTTTCGCATATTGTACCGGTATCCTTCGCTGTGCTTCCTGAAATTCAACGACGAAAGCAATAATCAACACCCCGATTGCTAAAGTCAGGAGAAATAATATCGGGTTGATCTCTCCCACCCGGATGAGAGAAATGGTGCTTACCATTTGCGGTATAATTCGTGCCACAATACCAGCAAAGATGATGAGCGATATCCCGTTACCAATTCCAAAATCGGAGACGAGCTCTCCCAGCCACATCAAAAACATGCTTCCCGCAGTCAACGTAAGAATGACGGTGATCCGATAAGGAAGACCAGGAGTAAAAACCACCCCCATATTTTCGAGCCATACCGTGATACCAAATCCCTGAACCACCGCTAAGAGAATTGTTCCCCAGCGGGTATATTGGGCAATTTTATCCCGACCTTCTTCGCCGCTTTTGGCCAGTTCTTCCAGCTTGGGGACCACCGAAGTGAGCAATTGAATAATAATCGAAGCGTTGATATAGGGCATAATCCCCAAAGCCAGAATCGAAAACCGACTCAATGCGCCCCCAGCAAACATATCCAAAAAGCTCAATAAACCTCCCTGAGAAAATACATTCGCCAGAGCTTTGGGATCAATCCCGGGAACTGGAATATGAGCTCCAACCCTATAGACGACCAGCATGAGAAAGGTAAAGATGACCCTCTTTTTCAGATCTGGAATTTTGAAGAGTTTGAGCAATGATTCCCACATATTACAGCACCTCGGCTTTTCCACCCTTTTCTTCGATGAGGGTCTTTGCTTTTACTGAAAAAGCATCTGCCTTGACGAACAACATTTTTTCCAGTTCACCCTTGGCCAGAACCTTCAGTTTCAAAGCGGTGTTGTCGATGAGACCCGCTTGTTTGAGGAGATCTTTGGTCACCTCGGTTCCAGGTTCAAAGCGATTCAACTGGGAGATATTGACGATTTGAATTTGTTCACGGTTGAGAGAACGGAATCCTCGTTTAGGAATCCTTCTGACGAATGGCATCTGTCCCCCTTCAAAATGAGCACTGATATGACTGCCCGAACGGGATTTTTGGCCATTTTCACCTCGGGTGGAATTTTTTCCGTGACCCGAACCGATTCCCCGACCTACTCGCTTCCTTCGGTGAAAAGACTTGTCCTGGGGCTTGAGATCGTTGATTTTCATTCTGATACCGTCTCCTCTCCTTCGATATTCTCGACCTTCAACAGATATGAAACTTTATTTATCATGCCTCGAATAGACGGATTGTCATCGTGGATAACCGTGTGATTTATTTTTTTGAGTCCCAAGGACTTCACAGTTCGACGATGTGAACTCAGTCTCCCGATAACGCTCTTGGTTAAGGTAATCTTCAGCATTTTTTTGGTCATGACCATATCACTCCGCTATACTTTCTCAAAAAATTCCTGAGTGCTTTTCTCTCGGAGACGTGCTACTTCGAGAGGATCTTTTAAGTTCATCAGTCCCTGTAAGGTGGCGTGGACAACATTCACCGGGTTGTTCGATCCCAAAGATTTGGTCAGAATATCGTGGACTCCGGCCACTTCCATGATGGCTCGCACCGCACCACCGGCAATAACTCCAGTCCCCGGTGATGCAGGTTTCATAACCACCAAACCCGCACCATATTTACCCTGAATTTCGTGGGTAATAGTTGCTTTACGCATCGGAAAACGAAAGAGTGATTTCTTCGCATGTTCCACCGCTTTTCGAACCGCATCGGGGACTTCTTTGGCTTTTCCAATTCCCATCCCGACCACGCCCTGGCCATTTCCAACGGCAACCACCACTCGGAAACCAAATCGCTTTCCACCTTTCACTACTTTACTGACTCGACTGACTGATATTAATTTTTCTTGAAGCTCAAGCCCTTCCGGCTTCACTTTCTGCATAGTTCAACCTCCAAGGATTAAAATTCAAGACCGCCTTCTCGGGCGCCATCCGCCAAAGCCTTCACCCGTCCATGGTACTTATTCCCACCCCGATCAAATACGACGTGTTTGATCCCTTTCTGAAGGGCAAGCTGGGCAATCCCCTTGCCAACCTCTTTTGCCATTTCGGTTTTGGTTCCCTTCACAGTTTTTAATCCGGCCGAAAGAGTGGAATAGGCAACCAGGGTTTCACCTTTATCATCATCGATGATCTGAGCATAGATATGGGTTAAGCTGCGAAAAACACAGAGTCGCGGACATTCGGTGGTTCCTTTTACTTTGGCTCGGACTCGTTTATGACGATAAAACCTCATCTCTTTTTTTTCAATCAAAGGCATGATGTATTCCTCCCTTACTTCGCCGTGGTCTTCCCTTGTTTTCTCCGAACAATTTCATGAATATATTTAATTCCAGTCCCTTTATAGGGTTCTGGCTCGCGAATTTTTCGAATATCGGCTGCGACCTGGCCAACCTGTTCTTTGTTGGCGCCTTTTACTTTGATCACTTGACCTTCGATATCAAAAGAAATGCCAGCAGGAGGAGTGATCTCAACCGGATGGCTGAAACCGAGATTCATAACCAGCGTATCCCCTTTTTTTTGGGCTCTAAACCCCACACCAACCAATTCTAATGATTTTTCAAAACCGGTGTTGACCCCGTTCACCATATTCGCAATCAGGGTTCGTGTTAACCCATGGAGTGATTTGTCAAGCTTGGTGTCTCCCTCCGGGAGGACTTTGATCTCATTATTTTCCATAAGAATTTTAACCCGAGGGTGGAATTGTCTTTCCAGCGATCCCTTAGGACCCTTCACCCGAAGGGACTGACCGTTGATTTCGGCGGTCACACCCGAAGGGATAACGACTGCTTTTTTCCCTATACGTGACATTTGATAAATCCTCCTTCTACCATATATAGCAGATAACCTCTCCGCCTACGCCAAACTTTTTTGCATTCTTTCCAGTCATGATGCCTTGGGAGGTCGATACGATCACGGTTCCCATTCCACCTAAAAGGATGGGGATTTCGTCTTTCCTCGTATAAATGCGCAAGCCAGGTTTACTGATTCTCTTCAAGCCATTGATAATTCGCTCTCGTTTCATACCGTACTTTAATTCGATGATCATGTCGCTGCTGTTATTCTCACGAGCCACGATTTTATAGTTCTGAATATAGCCTTCGTCTTTCATGATGCGGGCTAATTCACCTTTTAATTTTGAATAGGGGACCGTCACTGAATTCTCACGGGCCTTCAAGGCATTCCGTACTCGGGTAAGCATATCAGCAATAGGATCAGTATGTGCCATTTTGATTATCCCTTCCTACCAACTGGATTTGGTAATGCCAGGTATTTCTCCCTTGCTGGCAAGGGAACGGAAACAGATACGGCAAATACCAAAATCCCGTAAATACGCACGAGGTCGACCACACAGGGCGCAACGATTTCGATATCGTACTTTATATTTGAGTTGTTGTTGATTTCGAACAATTTTGGCCTTTCGAGCCATTCAATTTTCCTCCTTTATTTCCGGAAAGGTAAGCCCAGCATTTCCAGAAGCGCTTGTGCTTCTTCATCGGTTCGGGCTGTTGTTACAAAGGTAATATTCATTCCTCTCACTCGTTCCACTTTATCATAAATGATTTCAGGGAATATAAGCTGTTCGCGAATCCCGATGGTACAACTTCCTCTCCCATCAAAACAGCCGTCGGGAAATCCCCGAAAATCACGGATTCGGGCAATGGTTATATTCAAAAACCGATCAAGGAATTCATACATCCGGTTCCCGCGCAACGTCACCTTACATCCAATGGGCATCCCTTTGCGTAGCTTGAAATTCGAAATCGATTTCCGGGCTCGGGTAATAACCGGTTTTTGACCAGTGATAGCCGTCATTTCATCAACCGCGAGATCGAGGAAATGTTGATTCTGAGTCGCATCTCCAACTCCCTCGTTGAGAACAATCTTTTCAATTTTGGGAATTTGCATAACATTTTTATACCCAAAACGTTTCACCAGCGCTGGAATTAATTCATTAATATATTTCTCCTTAGTCACTGACACTCCCAAAATCCTCCTTAGACCTTGTCGATTATCTCACCGCATTTTTTGCAGATTCGTACCCGGTATTTGGAATCAGATATCGCCGATCGTTTAATTTTAGTCAACTGATTACACCGGCTGCAAACTAAGCGTAGATTGGAAATCCTCATCGGATTTTCTTTATTGATAATCCCACCTTGAGGGTTCTGCTGGGTTGCACGAGTGTGTTTTTTTACCAGGTTGACACCCTCTACCACTGCTTTTTGATCAGTCAAGAGAACGGTAAGGACTTTCCCTCTTTTCCCTTTATCCTTGCCATGGCTTACTTCGACCGTATCGTCTTTTTTGATGGTAGCTTTTAAGTTATTTTTTTCCATAATCTCCACTTCCCTTAAACGACCTCTGGAGCGAGTGAAACAATTCTCATAAACTGTTTTTCTCGTAATTCTCGTCCGACCGGGCCGAAGATGCGAGTTCCCCGGGGGACATTTGCAGGAGTAATGAGAACCGCTGCATTATCATCAAAGCGAATATACGTCCCGTCAATCCGACCGATTTCCTTACGAGTTCTGACCACAACCGCCCGCACCACTTCACCCTTTTTCACATTCGAGCGCGGTTCAGCCTCTTTCACAGTAGCAATAATAATGTCTCCGACCGAGGCATAACGGTATTTGGAACCGCCCATCACCCGGATGCACATAATTTTTTTGGCACCGGTATTATCGGCGACTTCAAGCATTGTTCTCGGTTGTATCAAGGTCCTTTCCTCCCTTCGCCTTTGCTTTTCCAGTTACGGTCACCACGCGCCATCTTTTGGTTTTACTGAGAGGCCTGGTCTCTTCGATGATAACAGTATCGCCGATTTCGCAAATGCCATTTTCATCATGCGCTTTATATTTTTTAGAGGTTCTCAGCTTCTTTTGATAAAAAGGGTGTTCCATTATCCGGGTGACTCGGACGACCACCGTTTTATCCATCTTGTTGTTGATGACTTCACCTGTAAACCTTTTTCGGTCAGCCATTTGATTTGACCTCCTGCGTCTCTCCGGACATTTCTCTTTCTCTGACAACAGTCTTTATTCGGGCAATATCCTTTTTCACCAGATTAATTCGTCTGGGGTTTCCCAGCTGCCCAGTTATTGCCTGAAATCGTAAATTAAAAAGCTCGGTTCGCAGGTCATTCAACTTTTTATTAAGCTCATCCCCAGTCATATTGCGGAGTTCCGAAGCTTTCATTGATAACACCTCTATTCTGCTTTCCTCTCAACTATTCTCGTTTCAATGGGCAGCTTGTGAGCGGCGAGGGTGAGCGCCTCATAAGCAGTTTCTTTATCAATGCCCGAGACTTCAAACAGAACCCGGCCGGGTTTGACCACTGCCACCCAACCTTCGACCGATCCCTTTCCTTTACCTTGACGAGTTTCAGTCGGTTTCTTCGTAAAGGGCTTATCAGGAAATATCCGTATCCAGATTTTTCCTTTTTTCAGATGTCGGGAAATGGCAATTCGAGCAGCTTCGATTTGCGGGTTGGTGATCCAATGCGGTTCCATGGCTTGTAAACCATATTCACCGAAATCGACCGTCGCTCCTCGAGTCTCGATTCCCGTCATCCGCCCTCGAATTTGCTTTCTGTATTTTACTCTCTTAGGTATTAACATGGGTGTCGGTATCCTCCTTATAACGATCAATGGTATTGGTGGCGGATACTCCTTCTAAGACTTCACCAGATTTGATGACTTCACCCTTGAATATCCACACTTTAACACCAATTTTTCCATAAGTGGTGTTGGCTTCGGTGAATCCATAATCGATGTCAGCTCGAAGGGTCTGCAAAGGAAGCCGTCCCTCGCGGTACCATTCTTCACGAGCGATTTCTGCACCTGATAGCCGTCCCGAGCAGCTGATTTTAATTCCAATCGCTCCCGAACGGAGGGCTCTCATCATCGCCTGTTTCATCGCCCGTCGATAGGAAACCCGTCTTTCAATCTGAAAGGCAACATTTTCCGCAACCAAAAAGGCATCAATTTCCGGAACCTTGATTTCATCGACCGAAATTTGAATGTTCTGATTCCCTACTAATTTCTGGATCGACTGACGAAGATTCTCGACTTCGCTCCCTTTTCTTCCAATGACGATTCCTGGACGAGAGGTTTTGATGATGATCTTGACTTGGTTCGCCAATCGTTCAATTTCTACTGCTGATACTCCCGCCCGCGCCAGTTTTTCACGGACGAATTGGCGAATTTTTAAATCTTCAGCCAGATACTCCCGATATTTATCATCTGCATACCAACGGGATTGCCACCCTCGCATTATCCCTAATCTAAGTCCTATTGGATTCACTTTTTGTCCCAATTAGCTTCCCTCCTCCATATCGGATACAGCAATGGTGATGTGAGAAGATCGTTTGCGTATCACATAGGCTCTTCCCATCGCACGCGCGCGAATTCGCTTCATGGTCGGTCCTTGATCGACAAAGGCTTTCGATACCACCAATTGATCGCTGTTCAAATCAAGATTGTTTTCAGCATTGGCTATAGCTGACTTTAATACTTTATAAACAAGACGCGAAGCTTTTTTGGGAACAAATTGCAGCATCGCCAAGGCTTCATCGGCTTTTTTCCCACGAATCAGGTCGATGATCTGTCGCGCTTTTCGTGATGAAATTTTTATATATTTTGCGGTCGCTTTCGCTTCCATATTCACTGTCCTCCCTTTTACTTGAGAGTCGTCGAACGTTCGGTGGGATTCCCATGTCCTTTGAAGGTCCGGGTCGGAGCAAATTCACCTAATTTGTGTCCCACCATTTGTTCCGTTATGTAAACTGGGATGTGTTTTTTCCCATTATGAACTGCTATGGTATGCCCGATCATATCAGGGATAATCATACTCGCTCGGGACCAGGTTTTTATAACCCGCTTCTCGCCTTTTTTATTCATTTCTTCAATGCGTGATCGTAATTTTAGGCCTATAAAAGGTCCTTTTTTGGATGATCGTACCAAAGGGGATCCCTCCTCCCATTATTTTCTTCTCTTCACAATCCATTTATCGGTATTTTTATTCTTACGGGTTTTGTACCCTTTCGTATACTGACCCCAGGGAGTAACCGGTTGACGTCCGCAATGGGCTTTATTTTCACCACCACCATGGGGATGGTCAATGGGGTTCATGGCATTCCCTCGTACGGTGGGGCGGATACCCATCCATCGTTTTCGTCCCGCTTTCCCGATAGTGATGTTCTCGTGGTCAAGATTACCAACCTGACCAATAGTCGCTATACATTCCACGTGGATCAACCGGACTTCACCCGAAGCCAAGCGGACCTGGGCATAGGTGCCCTCCTTTGCCATCAATTGTGCATACGATCCGGCAGCTCGGGCGAGTTGGGCACCTTTTCCTTTTTTCAATTCGATATTATGAACAATGGTTCCCACCGGAATGCTTTTGAGAGGAAGGGCATTTCCTGGTTGGATATCGGCTTTGGGACTGGAAAGAACTGTATCACCCACCTTCAAACCCAGGGGGGCAATTATATATCGCTTCTCGCCGTCAGCGTAAGTGAGAAGCGCCACACGCGCCGATCGGTTGGGATCGTATTCGATTCGGGCAACCTTCGCCGGAATATCAAATTTGTCTCGTTTAAAATCGATGCAACGATATTTACGTTTATGACCTCCACCCTGATGGCGGACAGATATTCTGCCGGCGCTGTCTCTGCCGGCATTGCGCCGTAGAGAAACCAACAAGGATTTTTCCGGCCCGCCAGGAGTAATTTCTTCGAACGTGGATCCGGTCATATGCCGCCGAGTATTGGTAGTCGGCTTATATGCCTTCAAATTCGCCATAGTTATGATCTCCTTTTGAATTAACCAATATCAAACGCTTTGATCTTTTCGCCGGGTTTTACAAATACGACTGCTTTTTTCCAGGATCTGGTGTATCCTTCATAGCGTCCTAAGCGTTTCACTTTCCCTTTGACGTTGACCGTATTTACTCGGAGAACCGTTACCCCAAACATGGTTTGAACCGCATTTTTGATATCAATTTTGGTTGCACGTGGGTCGACACGAAAAACATATTTATTCTCTTTCTGTTGTTTGACCGCTTTTTCAGTAATGATCGGATGAATAAGGATTTCCCGCTCCGGAGTCATGATACAATTCCCTCCTGGATTTCAGAAAAAACGTCTTTTTCAAATACGACTACATCGTTTTTCACAATGGCATAGGTATTGAGTTCATTACTGGTTATAAGCGAAACCGTGGGTAGATTAGCAAAAGCCCGAAGCGCAGTTTCATTCCTATCCCGGGTCACCAGTAAAATATTTCCGGTTAGTCCCAATTGATTGAGGAAGCTGACCGCCTCTTTTGTTTTTGGATTAGTGAGTGTGAGTTCATCGATCGCGACCACTCCATTTTTTTGGATCTTGTTGGCAATCGCATTCAGCAAAGCCAACCGTTTTTCATTTTTAGTGAGTTGGTGATAGTAGGAACGAGGCTGAGGACCGAAGACAATTCCTCCGTGTCTCCAGATGGGCGACCGATTACTTCCTGCCCGGGCTCGTCCCGTCCCTTTTTGTCGCCACGGTTTTCTTCCGCCGCCACACACTTCTCCCCGGGTTTTGGTTTTCGCATTTCCCTGTCGTTGATTGTCAAGATAACCCTTCACCGAAAGAAAAATGAGATGCTCATTGACCTCTCCATTAAAAAGATCATCGTCGAGGTTGAGGGTATCAACCGTTTTCCCTTCTCTATTTTTCACCTCAAGTTCCATTTATGTCCTCCTAAGCGGTATTCTTCCGAACGAGTACTGATTGACCGGAAGGGCCCGGAATGGCACCTTTGACGAGTAGCAGATCTCGTTCCTCATTGATTCCCACCACAGTGAGGTTTTTCATGGTCACCGTTTCGCCACCCATTCTTCCCGGAAGGCCTTTTCCCTTCCACACCCGACCCGCATCAGTTCCACCAATCGATCCGGGAGCCCGGTAGTGCGTCGATCCATGAGACGCCGAGCCGCCTCGATATCCATACCGTTTCACTACACCGGCAAAGCCTTTCCCCTTAGAACGGCCGACGATATTTACAATATCGCCGACTTTGAATCCAGAAACCCTGAGAACTTGCCCGAGCTGGAATGCGGTGATATTTTTTACCCTGAATTCAGCCAATTTCCGCAACGGTTCAAGTCCAGATTTTTTGAGATGGCCTTTTATTGGTTTATTCAGTCTTCTTTCTATGGTTTTTCCGTATCCTACCTGAATGGCTTCATATCCATCGGTCGCTTTTTCTTTTTTTTGGACAATAAAACACGGACCACATTTTATCACTGTAACCGGGATCGATTCACCATTTTCAGAGAATACCCGGGTCATTCCAATTTTTTCTCCAATCATGCCGTACTCTACCAAAGGCATTCCAATTCTCTCCTTCCGTTACCGCCGTCTGCTACAGTTTGATTTCAATATCGACTCCGGCTGGCAAATCAAGATGCATCAGGGCGTCAACTGTTTTCGGATTCGGCTCCATAATATCGATCAACCGTTTATGGGTTCTTTGCTCAAACTGTTCTCTTGATTTCTTATCAATGTTTGAAGACCGTAAAACGGTGTATTTAACGATTTCAGTCGGTAAAGGAATGGGGCCAGAAACAAATGCACCGGTTCGTTCTGCTGTTTGCACAATGCGTAGAGCCGACTGATCAAGAATCTTATGATCATACGCTTTCAATTTTATTCGAATTTTTTGCGCCACTTTCATGCCTCCCTGAAAAGGTATTCTCCCGTCTGCAGGCAAATCATTTACTCAATAATATCGGTCACCACTCCAGCCCCGACGGTCCGTCCACCTTCACGG
>CAYSWT010000036.1:0-17723 GCA_964434845.1 uncultured Atribacterota bacterium
AAGCGCAGCTTGAATTTTTTTAAGTACCCCGCCTGTAAAGGCGGGGGTATCTATTGAAAACACCCATCCTTTTTTAAGTTATTAGTGCCTGTCACCAAAATTATTTCGAGGTTCATTCTCCCTTTTCTTTGAGCATGGCAATCTGGTGATAAAAAATGGAAAGAAACGACCCCCCTTTAGGTCCACCAGTAAATTCCATCCCATCCATAATGACCAAGAAGTTCCCGTGCTTCTTTTTCGCTCTCACAGTTCACCGAGATCAGGAGTCCTTCAGGTTTCAATGAATCGATCACGAGCGTAACCTCATCGGGGTTGCAGTAAACAATGATAGCTTTCCCCTTGCTTTGGATTTTTTGATAGAGAGGAATCCATTTGGCAACCCCAGCCACACTTTCGCTGGCACCAGCTACCCACTGAATGGCATTCAATTTGGGGATGTCTAAAATCATATCCAGATGGTGCAAAGCATCTTTACCATCTAAATGGTAGATTGAATAGTCTAAATAATTGATCTCGTTTTTCAATTCTTCCAAGAAAAACTCCCGGTACATATCAGTCGAGATCATCAGAGAGAGGTCGTTTTCCACCGGGTAAAATTTTCCCGGTGCCCAGAGATTGATCCATGCGGTGGTTCCGTCCTGCTGATTTTTAATTAGGTTGTAATAGGCTTCCTCATAGACTTGAAGCCAAGCATTCCAAAGGAATTTCATGACTTTTTGAACTCCTTCTGGATTTTCAACCAAATCTAAGCACAGATTTTGTGGGCTGCCGCGGAGAACCGCCAGAGAGTCCATACTGGGGTGAATATCGGTCGCTCCGACAAGAAACTCTCCCTGGGATAGTTCTGAAGCATAGAGAATGAATTCTTTGGTTTTTTGCCAGTATGGGTTATCCTCATGGATGTATAATTGTGAGAGGTCTAAATAATCGGTCAGGACGGGGTGTCCCCATTTTGCCCAGGAAATGGGAATCACATCTTCTTTAATATACGAGGGTCCAGTAGCAACCGGTGGGAAAAACTCTGAAAATTCGATTTTCGCTCCCAGATAAGCCGAAAATACATCAGTTCCAAAGTTGGGAAAATAACAGGGGAAAGCTAAACCGCCGTAGAAAGTGGCTCGGAGAATTTCTCTAGCATTGTTGATTACCTTTTTATAATCGAATTTTTCCTTTTCTCGAATCCAGAGGTGTTTTCCAAAGAGGGCTTCTTGTGATTGGGGATCATCTTTAGGGGCAGATACCCAGAAAGGAATTCGGTCAAGGAAATCATTGTTCCACCAATACAGGTAATATTTTTTTATGGTTTCCCATATTTCTTGATTCACCTTTTATTTCCCCCTTTGGTTATTAATATTTTACTGCACCTGCGGTTAAACCCTGCCAGTCGACTTGGATAAATCCTATAAGTTCTTATTTTTTTGGTGCCTGTCACCAAAGTTATTCATCTATTCTAACTCAATACTTCACAACACCTCAACATTTTTTTATAGTAAGCTGTATTGGCATTCCTTCCTGTCGCCCATTTTTCCTGATTAATAGGACACACGTGTATCCCAAAATCCTATTTTGAAGGAGGTATTTTCTATGGCTGTGACTGCTGTAGAACAGGTCAATCGGCTCCGGATCCGCTTCGAAGAGGGGCTGGATCCAGAGACTGGGAGAATGACGACTTCTTCCCAGTCCTGGGGCAACGTGAAGGCTGCCGCTCCCGATCAAGATGTGTGGGACGTTGCCAACGCTTTTGTGTCGCTTTCCGACAAAACCGTCTATGACGTTTTCCTCAACGAAGGAAAACTCCTCACTGAGTAAGGAGGTGATCGGGTATGGCGAAAGTTTTGCGTATGACTTTTGTGAATGAAGCGGGCAACAATTATTCCTTAAACTTGAGAGATCCCAAGGACGGTATTACTGGAGAAGAAGTGGCAACCGCCATGGACACCATCATTGCCAAGAATATCTTTCAAACCACCGGCGGGGATCTTGTCTCCAAAAATTCAGCGGTGATCATCGACACCACCGAAACCGAACTCACTCTAACTTAACCATGAGCAGGAAGGGCACCACCGAGGGGGAGGGTAACCCCCCTCTCCCCCTCGAAAAAGACTTCTATTACCTCGCCAAAACGGTGGAGAAGATGGACAAGCGCATCGAGCGCTACGATGAGAACATCCGTTCTCTGGAACGCGAACTCGCCTCAGTGAAAGTCTGGATCAGTGTTGCCATGCTGATTGTTCCCAGTATTGTGGTAGCACTCATCCTCAAGGGTCTGGGGGTGAAGTGAAAGGCAGTAAGAAGTGAGTCGCGTTATGGATGGGGTTCCTACTGAATTGAGTCTGAAAAACGTCTCAATTGCTCAGAATGACAGAATAATAAACTTCCATAGAGCAGGAATAATGGGATAATCCAAGTTGAATAAGGAGACTATCAAAATGAAATCCAATTCTCTTTCTTCACAACCAGAAAGCAATTTTTCCATCGATGATATTCTGCACATGCTCAACCTGGCGAAGGTGCTGGTTGAAGATGCCATCACTGAAATCCGCAGCTGGAATGAAATTCCTGATTTATTCTATCTTCTGCGACGGTTACAACTTCATCCGGAAGCGGTGATGACCTCTTTCTCTTTTCCGGAGGAACTGGTTCCTATCCTCAGTATTGCCGAGAAATATTTCGATGATCAGGAGAACTATCCGGTCAATCCCTTCGCTCTGCTCCTGGCAATCCGGGAATCGGAGCGAGGAGGGAAGGGGCTTGAGTTTGGTATCATGCACCCCGAGGCCAAAGGGACCAATCTGCTCACTCAAGCGGAATGGGCTTGTGGAACGATCAAGAACAATTTCCGGCGATTTACCGCCCAAAATCAGGAAACTGACTTCATCACCTTCCTGGGGAAACGCTACGCACCAATAGGTGCTGAAAACGACCCGAAAGGTTTCAACCAGTACTGGGTGCGGAATGTGCGGTATTGGTATCTTAAATACAGTGAAAATAAAAAGTGAAAAGTGAGTCGAAAAGTTATTGGTGCCTGTCACCGAAGTTATTCATGATAAGAGAGAAATTGTTTCCACTGACCTTCTCACCAAGTACTCACTTCTAACTACTCACGGCATTAAGGTATAATAAAATGGGTGTCTGAAAATGAAAAAAGAAATTTTGGAAAAGTTGAAAAGAATGAGTCGAGTATTAAAAGAAGATTATCATGCCGATCAGGTGATTGTTTTTGGATCTTATGCTTTAGGACTTGAAACCGAAGAAAGCGATATTGATCTTTTGGTAGTTGCTCCTACCCAAGAAAGATGGTTAGAAAGAATGGCGACAGTTCGTCGTTTAATCCGGGAAGAAAAGAGAGGTATACCCAATGTAAAGGTGCCTGTCACCAAAGTTATTAAGTTATTTCATGAAGGATTTGATTCAAGATTGATTCCACAAGTGTCGCCATCCCAGAATCCTTGGTGTTTTTCAAAAAAAAGGTGATGCAAAAGTTCGAAAATTTCGGTAATCTGATATTGAGCCATTTCAAAATCCCTCCGATTTGAATGTTGTATCTTAGCTCCATATTAACTGAGGTTTTTGAAATTGGCTCTTCCTTTCTACACAATTATATGGACTCTACTTATGGAAAGGTTCAAAAATTGATGAAAATTTGATATTCAATGCTCAGTAAAGTCTTTTTTTATTTTAGATATAGTCGACCAAATAGAATATGATTTTGAAATGCATGATAGACCGCCATGCCGCATTGCGGCACTATGTGAATCATAAAATACTGGCGGTCTATTCTTTCAGTTTTTTCTTTTCGTTATTTAATTCTTATGCCGTAGGCTGCCATCCTGGTGTAGTTTCCAGGATAGGTTGATAGTTGCGACTGCAATTTTATATACTGCAACCCTTATTACAAAAATGAGGATATTGTTCGTTCAAAGATTGTTTCCACAGTTTGGTAATTGAATCTGGATCGTACCGGTGGTTTCATTATTCAATAAAACCTTCTTTGCACTCTCCTGATTAACCGCAATTTCAACGAATCCCGAACTGTCGATGTGGACCAGGATTTGTCCTCTCTCAATAGAACCATACGCTTCGGAATAGGTTGCGGGATAGGAGTTTTCTCCAACTATGATGGTCAGATGATCCCCGAGTTGAACTCCAAGATTCCTTAGCATTTGACCGGGGATGTTGGTTTCGATATTCCCAAAGTGATCACAGAAGGCGATTTCATCAGTAATGGTATCGCCGTGGATGACAGGGTGAGTGACGGGTAAGAGAGCGATTGATTCAAGTTGAGGGCCGAGGTTTTCAATGGGAACCCCGAGAGAGAGGTAGGCGCTGGCCGGGGCGAAGATGTCCCGGCCGTGGAAGGTGGAGCTTGGAGCAAGATGATAGAAGTAATCGGGATTCTGGAGAATAACAGCGGTTTTCATTTGGTATTGTTCGATAAGTAAAGTGAAGATGCCGTTGTCCGGACCGGCCAGAAATGAACCGTTTTGAAGTTCGATGGCGATGGGGAGCCGCCCAGTCCCGACGCCGTAGTCCACCACCGCGCAAAATACGGTACGGGGAGGGAAGTCGGGGAAAGCGCGCTGGAGGATGTGCATGGCCTCACCGACGTTGAAGGGTCCTATATCATGGGTGATGTCGATGATTTCGGCTCGGGGGTTGATCTGTTTCATGACTGATTTGGCAGCCCCAACATAATAACTGGCTATTCCCCAATCGGTGAGAAAGGCGATGTAGTTCATATCAAAACTCTTTCATTGATCTCTCGTTTCCAGTTCTTTTTTGGATTCATTATATAATGAGGTAGCGGTAACATTTTTGTTTTTGAACATCTTGTGTAAATCCTGCAGTTCATTCAGGCTATTTCTTTTCCGATTTTGAATATTTACTTCATAGGGTATAATAACAGCGACTGGTTTTTTCCTTTTGGTTATGATAGAATTTTTGCCGCTTTTTTCAGCATCTTTCAAAATATTACCTCAAAAAAGAAAAATTAAATTGACCTATTCTATTATACAAAAGAAAAAGCCAATGAAGATATACATTTCCTATGGAACATTCATTACAACAGGTATAATGGGGGGATCCTTAAAGAATAAATGGGAACACCCAAAGAAAATCCTGGGCGAGGGGGGCCAAGGGGCGAGGAGGAGATGAGATTGATAAGTTGAACTCATGGGTGTTGAAGTGGTAAAAAGTCCTCATTTCTATTAAAATGAAACTATGAAATATATTCATTCCCGTCCCTGGTATTTCGAATAATCGAATAGGTGGAATACATATTTCATTTGGTCAAAGGTGAAATCCTTGGGTTAGAAAAATAAACCCTTTGGAGAGGTTATTCATTGGTGTCGAAGACTGCGAAGGATTTAACACAAGAAGATTTGGCGCAATATAAAGAAAGTTATCGCCAAAAGAAAATTCAACAAGAACAGGTTTTGCAAAAGAAGTATGAAGATGCCTGGAAAGTGGCACGTGAAGCAGCTCGAATTCTCCATACGTCTTTTCAAGCAAAAAAGGTTATGGTCTTTGGTTCGCTCATAGATCGTTCCCGGTTTAATCGGTGGTCGGATATCGACCTTGCGGGGTGGGGGATTCCAGATGAACTCTATTTCCGAGCCTACGGGGCAATGATTGATTTTAACCCTCGCTTCAAGATTGACCTGGTGGATCCTGATGAGTGTTCACCTTTGCTTCGGGAGATTATTTTAAAGGAAGGAATTGAAATCATATGAATCCTTATTTGGCAGTAGCAAGCCGGATTCAATACGGGTTAGGTGAAATAAAAAAAATCACTGAGAGAATAAAACTTGGCTGGGAAAAGGCGCAGAAAACTTCAAATGATATGTATTTCGATAGCGTGGCGTTGAACCTCCATGATTTTTATAACGGCTTGGAAGGGCTATTTGAAGTGATTGCTGAGAATGTTGACGGAATAAAGCTCTCAGGAAGCCGTTGGCATCAAGAACTCCTCCGGCAAATGACATTCGAATTAAATGGGGCAAGACCGTCGGTGATTTCTCATGAACTGTCAGAGAAATTAGATGATTATCGATCATTTTGTCATCTGGTAAGAAATGTTTATGCCCATCAATTTAAGCCGGATCGGATGAAACCCCTGGTTGAAAATATAGAGGTGTTTTTTGGGAAAGTGAACAACAATTGAATATATTTTGCCAATATTTTAAGGATCTGAGTGTGGAGTAGGTGCTCCCTTCGGGTTAAGGTTTGGAATTCTCTCAAGGTTAAAGGTGCTCACCAGTTTATTATCCTCGTGAATGGAAAAGTAGATTCCTTCGTTTATCATTCCATTGATAAATAGACTAAAAATCAATATTTTATAAAAATAGAATAAGAATCACTGCGGATAAGAGTGTCATAGATCCACCAAAAAGAAAGGTGGCAGAGGGTCCGAGAGCGCTCCAGAGCAATCCGCCGATGAGGGAAGCGGGGAAAAGGCCGATCCCTAACAATGTAGCATGGAGACCGATAACGGTGGCTTTGCGGGTTGCCGGTGCGAGTTCGGAGACCAGTGCTTTGGCGACTCCTTCAGTCATACCGATGTAGAGTCCATAGAGAATCATGGCCGGGATGAGGAGAGTGGGGGTGAAGCCGATCAAGTAGTAGGTGACGCTATAGAGGAGGAATCCGGAAATCAAGATCCATTTACGGCCGATTTTGTCGGAGAGCCAGCCGGCGGGGTAGGATATAAACATATAGATAATATTATAGAGAAGATAGAGTAAAATAATACTCGAAGCGCTGAAGCCAAGGTCGGATTCTGATGCCCGGAGAAGGATAAACTGATCGGAAGAGTTTCCGAGAGTAAAGAGCAAGGTGGCGATGAGAAAAACCTTGAGCTTTCGGTCAAGATTGCGGAATGAAGCCCAGGAGAGAGGAGAAGAGGCGGTTTTTTTCCCACTGCCGGTTTCGATGGTGAAGAAGAGCACCACCACACCGAGTACCGCCGGAATGAGACTCAAGAGTATAATGGTTCGAAAGGTAGGGATATAAAAGGAGAGATTTCCAGATTGTTTTGCTGCTTCCTGGATGCGGAAGAGAAAGAAGAAGGTAATCAGGGTTCCGAAAACCGCTCCCATGGTATCCAATGTGCGGTGAATCCCGAAAGCTTTTCCCTGATTATTTCCCTCCGCTGATTCGGAGATCATGGCATCGCGGGGTGCAGTTCGAACTCCTTTGCCGAAACGGTCGGAAAAACGGCCGGCGAAGACCAAGCCCCAGCTGTTGGCGAAAAAGAACAGGATCTTCCCGATGGTGGAAAGGAAATATCCGGCAATGGCCAGGGGTTTTCTTTTCCCGATACGATCGGCCAGGGCTCCGGAAAAGACCTTGAGAATGGAAGCGGTTGATTCAGCAACCCCTTCAATTATTCCCAAGATTGCCGGGCTTCCACCGAGAGCTTTTAAATACAGAGCGATGATGGGATAGACCATTTCAGAACTGATATCGGTAAAGAGGGACGTTAAACCGGTGATGAAGATATTTTTTCGCTTATCCTTTTTGTCCATAATTTTTTCCTCGCTGATTTATCATAAGCGGATAATCTTGCTGCACGGCAGCACCATGTGAGGAATGAAAATATTCCTCTCCACGGGAGGAGTGTCGCGAAGCAATGGAGAGTGCTTTTAAACTTTTTACATTTTACTTCATTTTCAGGACAGGCGACGTCTTCATCCGTCATTCACGAATGTTTTAATCGGGAATGTAAAGCCAGGTGAAGACCCCATAGACCCCTGATTGAAGCATTCAGGGATGACGGAAGAAACTCCCATGGTGCTTCATGGCACCAGGTAGATGATAAAAACCATGGCAATCTATCCTGTAAACTGCCACAGGATATCAGCCTACGGTGTAAGATAAAAAGATTTAAAAGATAAAAAACAATGAGGATAGACCCTCATATTTCTATTTTCATCTGGTGCCACAACGTGGCATGAGGGTCTATCCGGAATTATACACCAGAATGAGGTGTAATGATTGAGTACGTCAGTGGGCGAAAAAGGAATTCTCAAGAAGAATAGGACGAATGAACTCATATATATCGCTCTATTGGTGGCGTTAGGGAGTGTCCTGCACGTGATAGAGGGTTTGATCCCGCTACCCAATTTGATTGTTCCCGGCGCCAAATTGGGTTTTGCAAATATTGTAACCTTGCTCGCTCTGGTTTTATTGGGAAACTGGGAGGCTTTGGTGGTTGCGGTATTGAGAATATTTTTAGGAGGACTGATTTCGGGGCAGTTTATGAATATCGGTTTTTTTCTCGCTCTGAGTGGTGGGTTGTGTGCCTTGCTCGGGATGGTTGTCAGTCGGAAATTGTCAGTTTCGATCATTGTGGTCAGCATGGTGGGGGCTTTGTTTCACAACACCGGGCAAGTGATTGCCGCATATCTCTACATACAGAGCACTGAGCTATTCTGGTATCTGATGATTCTTTCTCCTTTTGCTTTACTCACCGGTTTTTTTACTGGCTATCTTTCCTATCTTATCCTCCGCTATATGCAAAAAGTGACACTCAATATGGTGGATAGTGAATATGTTAGCAAAGGGGGGTGAGGGAGGCTGTATTTTCGTAATAGATACTGAGCGATTTTTCTTGTATACTCATCATGAATGAGAGTATTATAATTGTTTGTTCAATAATTTATTATTTATTCCGCGAACAGGAGATCATAGAATTGGATGCTCTTTGACACGGATTGCCCCTTCGGGGATAATTTGACAATCAATCCAGCTTTATATATGGTATTTTGAAAGCGGAAAACCTTTTCGGGAGGTTTTTATTGATGGAGAAGACAAAAGTTGATGAAAAAATTATTCTAACAAAAGAGGGGTATGAGAAATTA
Organism: uncultured Atribacterota bacterium; assembly: GCA_964434845.1. GTDB lineage: Bacteria > Atribacterota > Atribacteria > Atribacterales > Atribacteraceae > CAYSWT01. The sequence continues at coordinate 8,862 of CAYSWT010000036.1, forward strand.
GAATCCGAATTAAAATACCTCAAAACCGTTAAACGAAAAGAGGTTGCTGAGAAAATTAATCAGGCATTGGCATTTGGGGATTTAAGCGAAAACGCTGAATATGAAGAAGCCAAAAATGAGCAGGCCTTTATAGAAGGGAGAATTCTGGTTTTAGAAGAAAAATTGATGAAAGCCGTCATCGTCGATGACCCGTCCGGAGGAAATTCAGAAAAAATTCATCTGGGGGTCAAGGTGATGTTGGAAAATCTCAATAACGGAAAACAGATGGAATATTCGATTGTTGATTCAGTTGGTGCGAACCCCTCCCTCCAAAAAATATCCTTTGAGTCTCCACTTGCTCAAGCCCTCATTGGTAAAACCAGAGGTGATGAAATTGAGCTGAAAGTACCTGCCGGAATGGTGAGATATCGAGTGATTGATATCCGAAAAAAGGAGGATTAATCCAATTTATCATGAACGAGGAATCGCGGGAACAGTTGAACGAAAATGACGTTGGAGCTCAGACTAAAAAAGTTCAAGAATTAAGAGAATTAGGCGTTGATCCCTATGGGGTGCCTTTTCAAAAAGAACAAGTGATACACGATATTCGTTTGGATCCTGAACACTATATCGACCAGGATGTCACGGTCAGAATCGCCGGTCGAATTATGGCTTTCCGGCGACATGGAAAAGCGATCTTTGCCGATTTGCAGGACCGATCCGGCAAAATACAAATTTATGTCAAAAAAGACACTATCGGTGAAGAACCTTTTGAGATTTTCAAGTCATTGGACGTGGGAGATGTCATTGGTCTGGAAGGGAAAGTTTTTAAGACTCACACCGGTGAACTCACCGTTGTGGCTGAAAGTTATATCCTCCTGAGTAAATGCCTCCATCCGCTTCCGGAAAAATGGCATGGGTTAAAGGAAGTGGAAGTGAGATATCGAAAGCGATATCTTGATCTAATCATGAATCCGGAAGTGAGGGGAGTTTTTCAAATTCGCTCCCGGGTATTAGGCGAACTCCGGAGTTTTTTGGATAAAAGAGGATTTCTGGAAGTCGAAACACCGATGATGCAGCTTATTCCTGGAGGCGCATTGGCTCGTCCCTTTGTGACCTATCATAATGCTCTGGGGATTGATCTCTATTTGCGCATCGCACCCGAACTCTTTTTAAAACGCCTGATCGTTGGTGGAATGGAAAAGGTGTATGAGATCAACCGGAGTTTCCGGAACGAAGGAATATCGATTCACCATAATCCCGAATTCACCATGCTGGAACTCTATCAAGCCTACGGCAATTATGAGACGATGATGAATTTGTGCGAAGAGATGGTTTTGTCGGTTGTCCACTCCATTTTGGGGACCTATCACGTTCAGTATCAGGGAATGGACATTGATTTTACCCCTCCCTGGAAACGGTTGAATCTACGGGAAATGATCAAAAAAGAAGGTGGCATCGATATTTTTCATGATTCCTTGGAAACCATGTACAACCGGGGAAAAGCTGCTGGTTTGAATTGCGATGAATCCTGGGATCGGGGGAAATACGTCAACGAATTTTTGGACATTTTTGTGCAGCCGCATCTCGTCAACCCCACCTTTGTCTTAGAATACCCGGTTGAAATATCACCGCTGGCCAAAGCGAAAAAAGATGATCCCTTGGTGGCGGAACGTTTTGAATTCTTTATCGGTAAAGAAGAATTAGGGAATGCCTATAGCGAGTTGAATGACCCCTTTGAGCAAAAAAAGAGATTCTTAGATCAGGTAAAAAAGAGAGAACACGGTGATGTGGAAGCACACCTCATCGATGAAGATTATATCGAAGCTCTCGAATACGGAATGCCACCTACTGGCGGTTTGGGAGTAGGGATCGACCGGTTGGTTATGCTGTTAACCAATTCGCCGTCAATACGAGAAGTGATATTTTTCCCCATTCTGCGTCCTCGGTTTGATTGACAATCATCTATTTTGTTTTATAATATTAAATGTCAATAATAGTCAAAGGGTTGGTTTATGGTCATTGAAAAGAGAATGGGTCAAACTTTACCAGGTATTGACCGTTATACAACTGGGATCAGATCGGGAGGTCGGTTGATGTGTACTCCCTTTGCGACTCTATAGAAAAATATCTTATACGACTCATTGAAAAATCACCTAATAAGACGGTTACCATCCAGAGAGGGAGAATCGCTGAAGAGTTTGACTGTGCTCCTTCACAGATTAATTATGTTTTAACGACTCGCTTTAATGTCTTCAAGGGTTACATCGTTGAAAGCCGAAGAGGAGGAAGCGGGTATGTGAAGATACAGAAAATACAAATGGATCGTTTAGAGCCAGTGGTGAACTATCTCGAAGTGACCGAAAAAGATCTGAAAGAAAATGAAGTTGAGGGGTTACTCAATTGGTTGGAAAGAGAGGGTTTCATTACTCCTCGAGAAGGTTCGCTGATGCGAGCGGTTATGGTCGACGCTTTCAACGGCCTGAGTTTTAATTCTCTCCCCTCGATTCGAGATAAAAACATGTTGCGTTCGAGTATTCTTCGAGAAATGTTACTCCAGGTTCTTAAAATTGGGTATGACTATGAAATGTGAAATATGTAATGAAAAAACAGCAAGTTTCGTCATCTATATTATCGATAAAGAAGACAAATTGGGGAAAAAGTTCTTTTTGTGTGAAGACTGCGCCAATAAAATACCGGTTTCTTGTATTGTTCTCAACCAAAACCAATCCAGCCCGATGAAGAAACTCCCCACTTATGGCGAAAAGACCAGAATATATCAGGATTTAAGTTGCAGTTATTGCTTGACGACCTATCAGGATTTTTTAGACAGTGGTTTTTTAGGATGTTCTCATTGTTATGAAACGTTTTACGACCTTTTGCGAGATTCAATTTCCCAAATACAACCTGAGCTCATCCATCGAGGGAAGATTCCACTTCGACTCTCTCATCGTAAAAAGATAGAACTGAGTATGAATCGAATGAAAATCAATTACCAAAAATGCCTGGAAGAGGAAAATTATGAAAAGGCTGAACACATTAAACATCTGCTCAGGCGGCTTGAGTCTTATCTCAAATGAGTTTATTTCATCTTATCCATGTTATTCCTGGAAAGTTAGAGATGACAGGGGTAACTTCGCGGGTCTCTCTGGCACGTAACCTCGAGGGTATCCCTTTCCCCGCGAGTGCATCATCAATTTGGATAGACGATCTCAAACAACGATTAGAGAAAATATACCAGCACTATTTAGCACCAAAAAAATATCGATTCGTTCAGCTTGATGCCATTTCCCATCAATCCTTGGAGGATTTTTTTTTCCAGAATCTAATCCCCCGGGGAGTTTTAGAAAACCCCTCGGGGCGCTTTCTTATTTATTCTAAAAACAGAGGCATTTTGGTGAACTATCATGACCATATAAGTGTATTTTCGGCGGTTGCCGGTTTTGATCTTGATTGCGTTTATCGAGATGTGGAAAAATTAGATAATTTGGTTGAACAGAATCTCGATTACGCTTTTCGGAGTGATTGGGGGTATCTCACTTCATCCCCAGAACGGCTGGGGACCGGAATGGATGTATCACTTTATATCCATCTCCCCGCTTTATCGTTGCTCTATGGTGAAGACCGTTTTACACAATGGTTGCGAGATAAAGAATTTCATGTAAAAAACTGCCAAAATGAAAATGGAATCATTGGTCATATTTACCATTTTTCCAATCGTTTCACCTTAGGGTTTTCGGAATGGCAGATTCTGGATAGCTTGAAAAAATTTGGAATGACCTTGATCAAATGGGAGAAACAGGTACGATGTACCCTGAAAAATTCTCAAACGAGGCGAATGGAGCTTGAAGAAAATGTGATGATGAAGGGGAAACAGTTGTTTCGAAGCGATAATCATACCATGAAGGATGTTTTTGATTTTCTCTCACTTTGGGCTTTGGCTTGGCAATGTGGAATATTTTCTCCGCTTCAAGGTTTAAATTTTATAGAGGTAAAAAAAATCCTCAATAAAATTTGGGGTACTAATCTCAGTTTTAAAAGAGAATGTCTTTATATTTTGCGGTTTTTCAGAGTCATCTCTGGGGAGGATTTATACGATGTTTGAGCGATATACCGAGAGAGCTAGAAAAGTCATCATTTTGGCTCAGGATGAAGCCGTGCGTCTCAAGCACAATTATATAGGGACCGAACATCTTCTTTTAGGTTTGTTAAGAGAAAGAGAAGGGATTGCAGCTAAGATTTTGGAAAGTCTTGATGTTAGCATTGAAGCCGTGCGCAATGAATTAGAAAGTTTTGTTGATCGAACCGAATATCAAGGCTCAACCGAAGTTGCCTTTACCCCACGTGCCAAAAGAGTCCTCGAACTTGCCCTCGATGAAACACGGCGCTTGGCTCATAATTATGTAGGAACAGAACACATATTATTAGGAATTTTCCGTGAAGGGGATGGAGTTGGTGCTCAGATATTGAGACGGCTTGGTCTGGATATCGAAACCGTCCGCATGCGATTGAACCAGATCCTCAATGAAAACACCCAACAACAAGATCCTTTTGCCCCTTCTCCCCAAAGTAAACGAGAAAGTAAGACTCCCATACTTGATGAATTCAGCCGGGATTTGACCCAGTTAGCTCGGGAAGAAAAATTGGATCCGGTGATTGGTCGAGAAAAAGAAATTGAACGGGTTATTCAAATACTGAGTCGGCGGACCAAAAATAACCCAGTATTAATTGGTGAACCTGGTGTTGGAAAAACGGCGATCGTCGAAGGGCTTGCTCAAAAGATTGTTAAAGGAGAAGTTCACGAAATCCTGAAAAATAAACGAGTGGTCAGCCTGGACCTGGCGGCAATTGTTGCCGGAACCAAGTATCGAGGCGAATTTGAAAAAAGATTAAAAAAGATCATTTCGGAAATCGTCCAAACCCAGGAGGTAATTTTATTTATCGATGAGGTTCATACTCTGGTTGGTGCCGGTGCTGCTGAAGGCGCCATCGATGCTGCAAATATCCTCAAACCGGCATTAGCACGTGGTGAACTCCAGGCGATTGGTGCGACCACTATCACCGAATATCGCAAATACATTGAAAAAGATTCCGCCTTAGAGAGACGTTTTCAACCAGTGAACGTCGATGAGCCCTCGGTTGAGGTGAGCATCCAAATTTTGCAGGGTATTCGAGAACGCTATGAAGAACATCACCGAGTCGAGATTATCGATGAAACGATCAAAGCGGCAGTGAACTTGTCGCAACGATACATTACTGATCGTTACTTACCCGATAAGGCAATAGATGTTATGGACGAAGCCAGTAGCCGGGTACGCCTCCGGGCAACAGTTTTGCCCGATGATTTAAAACAATTAGAAAAAGAAATTGAAGAAACTCGATTGATGAAAGAAGCCGCTGTGAAGAAACAAGATTTTGAAGAGGCTGCAAGTTTACGAGACCTTGAAGATCAGTTGAAGAGAAAATACCGAAAAAATAAAGATGAATGGATACAGCAAATTGATATTATACGCCCGGTGGTTACTGAGGAAGATGCCGCCGCCGTAGTTGCCAACTGGACGGGGATACCGGTTTCCCGGCTGGCACTTGAAGAAAAACAGCGTTTGGTCAATATGGATGAAGAGATTCATCGTCGGCTGGTTGGTCAGGAGGAAGCAGTGAAAGCCGTTTCGCGGGCAGTGCGACGATCACGGGCTGGTCTCAAGGATCCACGCCGGCCAATTGGATCGTTTATTTTTTTAGGTCCTTCTGGAGTAGGAAAAACCGAATTGGCCAAGGCTTTGGCTGAATTTCTGTTTGGTAAGGAAGATGCCCTGATTACCCTCGATATGTCGGAATATATGGAGAAACACACGGTTTCCCGGTTGGTTGGTTCTCCTCCGGGATACGTTGGATACGATGAAGGCGGGCAGCTTACCGAAAAAGTACGACGTAGACCGTATTCGGTCGTTCTCTTTGATGAAATCGAAAAAGCCAGTCCTGAAATATTCAATATTCTTCTTCAAATCTTGGAAGAAGGCCGCTTAACCGATGCACAGGGAAGAAGCATTGATTTTAAAAATACCGTCATCATCATGACCTCTAACTTGGGAGCTCGGATGATTTCTTCCAACGCCTCCATTGGTTTTGGAAGTAAAGGTGAGGAGGGGTGTTCATACGAAGATATCAAACATAAGGTGATGGAAGAAGTCAAAAGGACATTTGTTCCTGAATTTTTAAATCGTATTGATGAAATAATCGTATTCAAACCTTTAAAGCAAGAAGAAATTGAAAAAATTGTTGATTTGATGATGAAAGAGACCTTCAGACGGCTGAAAGAACAAAACATATCTATCGAATTATCACCGGAGGCGAGATCAAAAATCGCTCGAGAGGGATATGCCCCGAATTTCGGCGCTCGGCCCTTGCGGAGAGCCATCCAAAAACTGGTGGAAGATCCGATATCGGATCTCATTCTGAGAGGTACCTTTAAAGAGGGAGACCGGATATTTGTTGGAATAGAAGACAACGCCCTTCGTTTCAACAAAGTGTTGCCTCTCGAACTCTCGCTCAAGGATTAGCGTGAAGAAAGCTGAATTTATCTGTCAAAATTGTCATTATTCTACCCCAAGCTGGCTGGGCAAATGCCCCCAGTGTGGTGGGTGGAATACTTTTGTAGAAATATCCCCATCACCCCAAAATCTGGTTCAAAAAACCCGTTCCGATACTGACAATGTGCCCCTGTCTCTCCCTGATTTATACACTCAAAATTATTCCATTGATCGTCGTTTTTCCAGTGGTTTTCATGAAGTTGATCGGGTATTGGGAGGAGGAGTCGTAGAAGGATCGCTCTCGCTTTTGAGCGGAGATCCTGGAATCGGAAAATCGACCTTGCTTCTCACTATCGCCGCTGGAGTAGCGGCGAAAGGGAAAAAGGTGCTCTATGTCAGTACCGAGGAATCACTCCATCAGCTCTTTATCCGAATTCAGCGTCTTGGTTTTTCAAAAGACTCTAACTTATGGCTCTATTCTACCGATAGCTATAATGATATAGAATCCGGCGTTGATTCAGTTCATCCCGACCTGATTGTTGTCGATTCCATTCAAAATTTAACTTTGAATGAGCTCGAGTTTATGCCGGGGAGTATTTCTCTTATTCGTGATCTGAGCGCTCGTTTTATGGATATATCGAAGAAGAAGAACATCGCTATTTTTTTAGTCGGACACGTCACCAAAGAAGGAGTGGTTGCGGGGCCCCGTACCCTCGAACACTTGGTCGATGTTGTACTCTATTTAGACGGTGAAACCCACCATCAACTCCGAATCTTGCGGAGCGTGAAAAACCGCTTTGGCTCAACCCAGGAAATCGGTTTATTAGAGATGAAAGAAGAGGGATTAGTCGAGTTAGTCGATCCTTCGCAATTCTTTTTGGTGGAAGAAAACCTGGGGAATACCGGTACCGCTCGGACCATTCTCGCCGAAGGTAGACGAGCATTACTGTTAGAGGTTCAAACCTTGGTCAATCATTCGTATCTCGATTACCCCCGGCGAGTGAGTGTCGGCTTTGATATCAACCGGCTTCATCTGTTGGTGGCAGTGATCGAGAAGCGGGTTCGAGTCCGTTTTACCCAGCAGGATGTTTACCTCAACATGGCAGGGGGGATGAAAGTTAGCGAAACCGTTCCCGACTTGTCAATCTGTTTTAGCCTCATCTCTTCACGCCTGGAAAAAAGCCTGGATAAAAATACCGTCTATTTGGGAGAAGTGGGACTGGGAGGGGAGATTCGTCCAGTTTATTTTTTTGAAGGGCGAGTTCAGGAAGCAGCCCGGATGGGGATTCAACGCGTGGTCACTTCCAGCTATCATCTTACCAAGAATAATAAGAAAAAAATTGATAAGGTGGAAATCGTTGGATACCGTACTTTATTCGAAGCCTGCCAGAAAGAAGGCTTGATTTCCTGAAAGGCAATGAATGAGCAGTGAGTTATGACTATTTCAGATATATCAGAGGGAATGTTATAATCTTTTTATTATTGGGTCATATGTTTAAGCGAGTATTTGATGCCGACTATAAATACAGTGACGAGTGGCAAGTAACGAGTGAAAGCTCTCATTATAATAATCTGTCATGGCGAGACAGACAGATATGTTTTCATTGTCTATGGTGTTGCAATAGCAGCATGGCGGTCTAATCCGATAGAATGAAAGGAGGGTGATGTATTCAACATATTCTGTTAAGTAATCACGAAAAATTAATCCCAGTATTGTATTATCACACGACAGTGTATGCTGTCGGTGAGATGGGAGGAGATAGCATATGACGAATAGTGGTAAATGGTGGATTATCACGCTAATGATAATCGTCTTTATATTGAATATTTTGATTTACCGATCTACGCAACCATCTCTTACTTTCGGGTCTTGGCTGGAAATTGCTCTCATCACGGGAATTTTCGGTGTCTTTTTCTATTTTATCCAAAAATATATCGGTTTTTATTTTATGGAAAAATTCAAAAAATTTTCTTTAGTATTTAACCGTATGTCCGCCATTGACATTTTGGTTGCCCTGGGAGGATTGATAATCGGATTAGTCATCGGCGTTCTTATAACTTACCCGATCTCCTTTTTACATTTTAAAAACACCTCATTGCCTCTTCTGGTAACGGTTGGCTGTGGGATTGTTGGTTTTGCTGTCGCGGTGATTCGTAAAGAAGACATTATCATGATTTTTACTGGCATTCCAAAAATGAAACTGCTACGCGGGCAAAATAATATTGCCAAAATTCTTGATACCAGTTCAATCGTCGACGGGCGAATCGCCGATATTTGCAAAACCGGTTTTGTCGAAGGGGATATGATTATCCCTCGCTTTGTTTTAAAAGAACTTCAACAGGTTGCTGATTC
>CAYSWT010000037.1:0-17527 GCA_964434845.1 uncultured Atribacterota bacterium
GAGTGATGAGACAACCATGTTTCTTTAGAATAATGGGTGATTTTTCGTTACTCTGATAGTGTCGGTGATTGACATGGTTGTCTGTTCAATGTTTTTTGGGAGCAATGTATGCTTGTGAAAAAGACTTCTCTGAATACGTTTCTTTTTATCCTCCTTTTGTATGTCATCAGTCGTGGAGGAATATATATCACCACTTATTTTGGTTGTAATCTTTTTTCTCGTTATGACTCCCTTCCTCAATTTTTTTCCGAATCAGGAAAACCCAAAATGGTTCTCCCCATATTCACCAGCGATGCTTATGTTCCCGTTCTGAATGATTTCATGAAATTTGATAGTCCTTTCTATCTTCGGATAGCGGAAAGGGGTTATGATCGTTATCGAATGGAAGAGAAGCATCCCCCAGCTGACTGGCCGTTTTTCCCTCTTTATCCCCTCCTTATGAAAAGCTTACACATAGTTTTTAACCTGGATCTTCCACTCATCGGTTTCCTGCTCTCTAATATCTTTGCCATCGGTGCCCTGTACGTTATTTTCATTATGACCGAAGAAGTGACTGGAGACCGAAAAGTGGCGGAAAAAACCATTATCTATTTTCTCCTTTTTCCAGCATCCATTTTTTTCTCTCTGGTTTATACGGAAAGCCTTTTCCTTTTTTTCTCTTCTCTGGTATTCTTTTTTCTCCTACGAAAACGATATGGCTGGTCTCTTGTTTGCGCCGGTCTATGTACCATCACCCGCGTACCAGGTATCGTTCTCGTGGGGATAATATTTTTTGCACTCTTAAAAGAATCCGGATTCCGACCGATGAAAATCCGTTTTCGGTACTGGAGCGGGCTCCTTCTTTCTCTTCTTCCCTTCCTGTTCTTGCTGTTCTATATGTATCACCTGACCGGTGATTTTCTTGCTCCCTTTCATGAAAACACCCGGAACTGGCAACGAACTCTTTCTTTTCCCTGGGAGGCCTACCTCAACTATTTTAAAACCAGATATTTCATCGCCCCGGGTGGTTGGGATCTCACTCCCGTAGGATTCTTCTTCGCCAACTTTGTCCTGATCATGACTATTTTTTCCTTTTTCTTCTTGAGGAAGAGCCCGGAAATGGTCATTTATTTTATCCTTCTCACCTTAATTTCCCTTTGCAGCATGAACACCAACTTTACGAGTTTCCTCCGTTACCAAGGAGTGGTGTTTCCTCTTTTTCTCTGCATGGGTGTGCTGGGGGTCAGGCATTCATGGGTAGATTTTTTCTTCATTCTTTTCTTTTCGATCTTTCAGGTCATTTATTCCATCGGTTTCATTAATAATTACTTTTTTGTAGTATAAGAAGGATTTTTTATCCAGCTTTTTATTGGAATCGTACCCCACTTAGGGTTTCCACCATCCAAGTATTATTTTGAGAAATTTTGTAGGCAATGTAATTTTTTTTTGGGGACTTCTTGAATAACTAAATCAAGTCCCGTGATGAATTCTTGAATTGCAAAAGCAACATCTTTGACTTCATCGCTTTAGCCTTTGTATCGAACCATTCAGCCTCAGCAGGTAGAGCAGTTGATTCGTCATCAACAGGTCATCAGTTCGAATCTGGTCGCCGGCTCCATAAAAAGCTTTAAAAAAGAGATTATTTTAATAAATCATTTATTGAATAGAAGAAGTCTCATTTCATAAGAGATATATTCATGCCAGGCAAAAGCCTTGGCACCAGTAGAGGATAAAAATATTTAGTGTAAAGATGTTGAGTTGTTGAATTGTTGAATTGTTGAGTCGGAATGAAAAGATGAAATTACCACGCCAACAAAAGACGGTAGCTCGTAAAGACAGATTTTTTAAAATTTTCACATTTTACTGTATTTTCATAAGAGGATATCTAATTTTTGGATTGAAATATCTCCCGATATAGTCTTCAACCGAATCGGTAATCCCCCTTGGCCAAAAGTCCCCCTCAGTTTTCTTCCCTCGGTGATATCTCCTTTTATGGTCAGTTGAAGTTCGGTGCGGATATTGCCAGAAAGGGTAGAGGCTTCAACGTCAGCAGATAGGTCTTCCGGAAGCGAGAGGATGATGTCTCCACTGGTGGAGGATATATTTATTTCCTTGACTGAGGTATCAATTTGAGTAAGTTGGGCATGAATACCACCGCTAATGGTTCGCAGGTTGATGGAACCCATGGTGAAGCTGGTGTGGATCTGACCACTGGTGGTTTCGGCCTGGATAACACCCTCAGCCGCTTTGAGTTCAAGATCCCCACTGACTGACTTAGCGTTGGCATTTCCTTTTATTTTGTCAATATTAATATTCCCGCTAACGGTTTTAAAATTAACATTCCCTTCGAGAGCATCAAGCCGAATACTCCCACTCACCAATTCGACCGAGATGGTTGAGTGCAGTGGAACCCAAAGCTCATATTCGACCCGGCTGGCAATCGACAGGGTAGTTATCATTTTTAAAAAAGAAGCGGCAGGCATATGGGTAAGAATATCAAGTTGGTTGTTGTGTAATGTGGTTTCAATTTGAATTTCCTGGAGAAATTCTTTTGCCTTGGACTCAAGGAGAGTTTCCGCGTATTTGGTAGCTACCATCTTTACTTTATCTTCGTTGCTGGAATGAATAACAATATCCCCAGAAATGTTTTTAAGTGTCACGTTACCATTGTTACCCAACACGAAATCTTTTTCAATTGTCTCCTGGACCGAGAGAGCATCAGCTCTTTCTAAGAAAAAAATAGGAGAAATGAGTATGAGGATGAGAAACACAATAATTCTATTCATGGTTGGTCCTCCTATAGTATTTTAATAAAATTAAAAGACTGTAAAAGGTAGAATGTGTTGGGTTGTTTTAGATCAATATCAGAGTATGTGGCGGGGATGAAAATTGAATCACTTGTTCAAGGAGCTGGTGAGTGGTAAGGTTATCAAACAAATCAGGTGAATTGAAAAAGATCTGAGCCAAGAGGAGAACACGAGTGGAAGATTCGATTGACTCGCTTCGAAGTTTGTCGACCAAATCCTGGGAGAAGAGTTCGGAGTTCTCAATGATGGTGAGAAGGCGTTTTAATCGCTTGGAATACACAAGTTTCATGAGATAGGGATTGATAGAGGTACCGGAATGGAACGCTTCTATCCAGGGTTCATCCTTGCGGGATTTACTATCCAACTGGCTATCGGTTATGGGAAGAATAATGTGAATAAATTTATTAAGAAACAACATTTCCTTGAGCAACGATTCGTCCGGGAAGAAAGATGGATCATGAGATTCATCAGGAAGATGATGGCTTCCATAGGTTTTATAGTAGAGATAGACCTCGGGGACGACCGGCCCAAATGACCATGCTTCAAGTGGCTCTTTAAAGAGAGGACGATTGGAATGGCAAATATAAAACGCTTGTGAAAAATAAAGGATTCTTTGCAATTTTAAGTTGGTTTGAAGAATACCAACTAAAGCAGCCATTTTTATAATCCATCGCGCTAAATCAAAGGCTTTCAATTGATTATTCCTCATAAATTATAAATAATATCGTAATTATACCATTATTAAAACGATTCTGGTAGAATTTAAAGAATTGAAAAATGTGAATAACAAGAGGAGTGAACCAGTATCACAATTCATAAAAAGAAAGTGTATACAACTGCGAAAATGAATGTAAGAATGGTATTTGTTCTCCCTTTCTTTTTTCTTCTTGCCTTTCATTTTACTGGATGCATTGGAAATATAGGTGAACTTTCAGGATTATTGAGCGGACAAAGTGGAAACATCTATTATGTAGCAACTGATGGAGATAATCAGAATCCTGGAACCAGAGAGAAACCATGGGCAACTCCTGGATATGGATCAAGACAACTTGAGCTGGGTGATACCCTTATTATTCTTGGTGGTCAATACCTTATCGGTAATAATGAGGAAGATCGGATCAAACCTCCATCGGGAACATCCTCAAATTGGATTACAATTAAAGGAGAAAGCGGTAATCGTCCAATTCTTGCTGGTATTGACAATTGCCGTGCAGTGATTGACCTCTCCGGGAAAAATAATATTCAAATTGAGAATTTAGAAATAACCAATGATAACAGTTCGACAATTCAGAATGCCATTCTTGCTGAGGGTGGACCAGTCCAAAATATAGTATTGAAAAAGCTTTTCATTCATCATATTGATGGAAGTGGCATTACCATGGCCGATGCTATTGCCGTGGAAATTGATCAATGCACGATTCAATATTGTGGAACTGGTGCGGTGTTGAGCGGAAAATTCCAGGGTGAAGGGTGGAGCGGGATAACCATACGTGATAGCCACCTTGATTACAGTGGACATTACCCTTCAAAAGGAAAGAAAGTGAGCCCTTCTCAAATGTCAGATGGGATACAGATTGGACTATCAGCTGGACCAATAGAAATAATAAATACTGGTTTTGAGCACAACTTCGGAAGCGCTATCAACTCCCAAGCGAAAATTAACCGCATTAAGCAATGTGTTATTGCAAATAACACCGAGAATGGGATTTACTTAAGAGGTGAAGAAGGAATTATTGAAAATACCCTGGTGTATGGAATGGGAGATGGAGATATCAATGCATCAGGAGGAGCTGGAATAGTAATTGATCGAATAACTAAAAGTGAGGCTATTTTCCAAATAATAAATGCAACCATCCATGATAATTCTGGGAGAAATGGATATCCGATAATAGTTCAAAAATCAACAACGGATAAATCCTTACAGTTGATTCTTAAAAATACCATTATTGCTGGTGGGTCTCAGCCAGTTCTTATAGGGAAAAATGTTACCTTGCAAGCAGATCATAACCTTATTTTTCAACCTGAGGAGGCAGTATTTATTATCGTAAGTGGGATAAAATATTCCCAAGAAGAAATTGAGAATGGTGTCCTTGGACAAGGGTTTCTTTCTCAAGACCCACTGTTTGTCACGCCTGCCTGGGGGAAAACCGGAGATTATCATTTAAAAAACGGCAGTCCGGCTATTGATAAAGGAACGTCAATTGGTGCCCCCGAACTTGACCTCGAAGGAAATAAACGTCCTCAAGGCTCTGGTTTTGATATAGGAGCATATGAATATGGGGGAGGAGAAAAAAAATAGAAAAATGTATAAAAACCTATTGACAAATAATAGATGAGTTGGTAATATATTATTACCACGGGTTCCGAGAAATTAGAAAGCCGTCAGGGTTAAAATCGATGGACACTCAAAATGAGTGAAAATCGAAAAACTCAATTTCCTGAAAAAAGGAAAAAGAGGTTTGACCCGCGAATTATCGGAGAGAGAAATATGATCTTCGATAATAAAAAGGTTGGAAAGTTTGTTGGAGCCCGTGTTTTTTTATTGGCTCATTAGTTCCCTTTTAAAACCCGTATTTCCCCCCACTTTATATTTTTCCTCCCTTCTATCGATTAAACTAATATATTAATTTTAAACTTCGACTATAATAAAATTAAACTGAATGTTCTTCGGAGAAAATGGGATGAATCAACCGGCGATGAAGCCGACTATTTATGCCTTAATGGCAGCTTTTCTCTTTGGATTAAGTATCCCCCTTAATAAACTTCTCCTGGGAAATGTTCAACCGCTGGTTCTTTCTGGACTGCTTTATCTTGGAAGTGGATTGGGAATTTTACTTTTTCGTTTTATTACTGAGAGAAATATTTATTCACCCAAAGAATCAATACTCAATAAAAATGATATCGTATGGCTTATTGGAGCAATACTTAATGGTGGAATTGCAGCACCGCTTGTACTTCTCTATAGCATACGTGTCACACCTGCTTCCACCGCATCACTCTTATTAAGTTTTGAAGGAATTGCCACGACTCTTATTGCTGGTCTCTGGTTTGGTGAATATATCGGAAAGAAGATATGGTTTGCGGCGGTTTTGGTTACATTAGCAAGTATTTTTTTGTCGATCCAATGGACTGAAGGCTGGGGTTTCTCTATCGGAGCGATAGGGGTTCTGGCAGCTTGTTTCCTTTGGGGGATTGATAATAACTTGACCCGGAACATTAGTAATCGTGATCCGCTTTTGATTGTTATTATCAAAGGAAGTTTCGCGGGAAGCTTTTCACTCCTTTTGGCTTATCTATCAGGAATGAAATTCCCTCTTTTCACTATCGCTCTCATTTCTATGTTTTTGGGCGTCATTTCTTATGGAATGAGTATTGTTCTCTTTATTCTTGCCCTTCGCCATCTTGGTTCATCGCGAACCACCACCTTATACAGCATCGCTCCTTTTGTAGGTTCTTTTCTTTCTTTTTTAATTTTGGGTGAGCGTCCTCAAATCATTTTTTATCTCACTTTCCCATTGATCATTATCGCTACTTTTATTCTATTGACTGAAAACCATCAACATCGACATGTCCATGAACATTTGGTCCATGATCATCGCCACACTCATACCGACGGGCATCATAATCATGTACATGAAAACCTCCCTTCCGGTAAAGAGTACGTTCATTCCCACCC
The DNA here is from genome assembly GCA_964434845.1 of uncultured Atribacterota bacterium. Taxonomy (GTDB): domain Bacteria; phylum Atribacterota; class Atribacteria; order Atribacterales; family Atribacteraceae; genus CAYSWT01. Next base: position 6,463 of record CAYSWT010000037.1, read on the forward strand.
TCATGATCATGAACAACTCACCCACAATCATCCTCATCTTCCTGATATTCATCACCGTCATCGTCATAATGAGGAGTGAAATTGAATTTGAAGCATTTCTCATTTTTTCTTATAAAATATGATCCGCTCTCTTTCGTATTTTAATTCTCTGTGATACATTAATGCTAATTTTAAATTATATTGTCATTTCTGAAGAGTGAAAGTCCACCTTCTTCCTCAATGACGAGGAAAATGACAGCGACCTCAATGGCGAGGGCATTCAATCTCGATGGAGAGAAAGTAAATTTCTCTATGCAGAGACAGTTTTTTGTGTCTCAATGAGGAGGTATGTGAAGTGTCGGCAAATAACCCCTTTGCCATTGCACAGGCGCAGCTTGATAAGTGTGCAGAAATCCTTCATCTTGACCCTGCTATTCACGCTATCCTTCGGGTTCCAAAACGTGAAGTTCACGTTTCCGTACCAGTTCGCATGGATGATGGATCGATGAAGGTGTTTCAAGGTTTTCGCGTACAGTATAATGATGCGAAAGGACCAACCAAGGGGGGAATTCGTTTTCACCCTCAGGAAACCATCGATACTGTTCGGGCACTGTCAGCCTGGATGACCTGGAAATGTGCGGTGGTTGATATTCCATTGGGTGGTGGAAAAGGCGGAGTCATTTGTGATCCCAAAAGTATGTCAACCGGCGAATTAGAGCGTTTAAGTCGGGGATATATTCAAGCGATTTGGCCTTTTATTGGACCGGATAAAGATATTCCGGCTCCGGATGTCTATACCAATCCCCAGATTATGGCCTGGATGATGGATGAATATTCAAAATGTAGTGGAAAGAATCAGTTCGGTGTTATTACTGGAAAACCCTTGGCAGTGGGTGGAACTCTCGGACGAGGTGATGCAACTGCTCGGGGTGGGATGTATACACTGCGGGAAGCGGCTGAGGTTTGCGGAATCGACCTCAGTCAGGCGACGGTAGCCATCCAAGGGTATGGAAATGCCGGATTTTTCGCAGCAAAGCTCATCCGTGATATGTTTGGATCGAAAGTAATCGCGGTAACCGATAGCCAGGGTGGTATTTATAACCCGAATGGTTTGGTTCCGGAAGCAGTCATGGAATTTAAGAAGAAAACTGGTTCGGTCGGTAATTTTCCTCAATGTGAAGCTGTAACCAATGAAGATATCCTGACGTTGGATGTTGATATTCTCATCCCTGCCGCACTGGAAAATGTAATAACCGATCAAAATGCCGCTAATGTTAAAGCACGGATAATCGCCGAACTTGCCAATGGCCCAACCACTCCAGAAGCGGATGACATCCTGTTTGAAAAAGGAGTTCATGTCATCCCCGACTTCCTGTGCAATGCTGGTGGTGTGACGGTTTCCTACTTGGAAATGGTTCAAAATTTCTATATGTATTATTGGGATGAAGAACGAGTCTATGATTGTCTCAACAAGAAAATGACGGCTGCGTATCATATTGTTTACCTCACTTCAAAGAAATACTCAATTAATATGCGCCAGGCCGCTTACGTGGTTGCTGTAGAGCGGGTAGTTGAAGCCATGAAACTAAGAGGTTGGGTGTAATCAATAGATTCAACAATCCCGTGCGGGATATCCCGCACGGGATTAATAGGGGAGGGTCTAAAATCTTTCTAATTGGTTTGGTTCAAATGAACCCGGTTGTGGGTGATATAGAAGGAAATATCCGCAAAATGAAAGCCTTCCTCGCTGATTTGGCACCACAGCATCCTGATTTGATCGTTTTTCCGGAATTATGTGTGGTTGGTTATCCTCCAAAAGACCTCTTGGAACGCTGGTGGTTCATCGACCATATTCAAAACGCAATTGAGGATTTTGTCAATCATTCCTTAATTTACCCTCAAACCGGTGTCATATTCGGTGTGCCTCTTCCATCAGGAAAAAAAGAAGGGAAAGGATTGGTGAATGCCGCACTTCTGATTGCGAATGGCCAGGTGCTTCATCAACAAAATAAATCATTATTACCAACCTATGATGTTTTCGATGAAACCAGATATTTTGATCCTGCTAAGGACGTTCGAGTAATATCTTTTAAAAATGAGATTCTGGGGATTAGTGTCTGTGAGGATGCCTGGAACGATCCGGAATTCTGGCCTCGAGGCCGGATGTATAATTTTGATCCAATTGAAGCATTAGCACAAAAAGGAACAACCCTTTTTATTAATATTTCCTCTTCTCCTTATCATATTGGGAAGGAAGAAATCAGATACCAATTGATCAGCCGTCATGCTCATCGTCATCATCTTCCCTTTTGCTACGTCAATCAAGTAGGAGGGAACGATGACCTTATTTTTGACGGTAGAAGTCTGATCTGCGACCAATCTGGGAATCCTTTGTTGCTTGGTCCTGGGTTTGAAGAATGGATTTCGATTGTTAATCCGTTTGAGAATGCAGAGCGAGATCATTACCAACCCCAAGGACTGATTGAAACGGTATTTCAGGCTTTAGTATTAGGTGTACGGGATTACATGTTCAAATGTGGATTTCAAAAAGCGGTAGTCGGTCTATCTGGTGGTATTGATTCAGCTCTGACGGCAGTCATCGCTGCCTATGCCGTCGGTCCGGAAAACGTTCTTGGAATATCGATGCCATCCCCTTATTCTTCGGCGGGTAGTATTGATGATTCCAGGCGATTAGCGCAAAATTTAGGAATTTCATTTCAAGTTATTCCTATTTCATCAATATATTTTTCCTATCTTTCCACATTAGCGCCAGCTTTTGTAGAAACTAAAAATGATACGACTGAAGAAAATCTTCAAGCTCGTATCCGTGGGAATATTTTAATGGCCTTTTCCAATAAATACGGATATCTTTTGCTGTCCACTGGCAATAAGAGTGAAATGGCTACTGGGTACTGTACTCTCTATGGTGATATGAGTGGCGGGCTGGCTGTTCTCTCCGATGTTCCAAAAACGATGGTTTATCAAATCGCAGAATATATCAATCAGAAAAACGAAATCATTCCTCACGCTATTATCCGAAAACCCCCTTCAGCAGAACTCAAGCCCAACCAGGTAGATCAGGACACCCTTCCTCCTTACCCGATTCTGGATCAAATAATTCAATACTGGATCGAAGATGGTCTCTCGGTTGACGAAATCATCGCTCGCGGTTTTGATCGGGGAACCGTCCTCTGGACGGTCAAACGAATAGATCAAAATGAGTATAAAAGGAAACAATCCCCTCCAGGTTTGAAAGTCACCTCCAAAGCCTTTGGTGTAGGACGCCGTATGCCCATCGCCGCCAATTATAGATATTGAGTATTTCCAGAATGAAGTTTATGAGATAATAATAGAACCAAAATCAAGAGGGGGGCGGAACTGTGAAAAAAACAATGCGGTTATCGTGGATTCTTCTCTCCATTTGTTGGGTAATAATTGGAATTTCCATTGTAAACCCTGCGGAAAATATTCTGTCTGACGATGAAAGCAAGAAATACACTGAACTGGGTTTGTCCTATTCGCGGCTTGGGTTCTATGAAGATGCTGTGGATGCTTTTAAAAAAGCATTGTCATTCAATCCCGATAGTATTGTTGCATTAAAAAGTTTGGCAATATCTTATTCTTCACTCCGAATGAATGAAGAAGCTTTGAATGCCTTTCAATCTGCCTTGCTCCTCGACTTTCAGGATGTACAATTACTCTATGAGCTGGGCAATGTCTATTATTCCCTTGGTGAATACGAGAAAGCCATTGATGCCTATCAACAATCGGTGGCACTCCAACCAAATCAACCTGATACATACTATAATCTCGGTAATATTTATTATGATTTGGTGGAATTAGAAAAAGCTCGAGATGCTTATCTCCTGGCTATTCAATATAATTCCCGCTATGATGATGCTTATAATAATCTCGGTAATACCTATTATTATTTAAACCTTTTAGGTGATGCCGAAAGGAATTACCTGGAGGCGATACATATTCGTGCTGATAATGAACTCCCTTATTACAACTTGGGGAACGTGTACTATCAGCTCAGCCAATATGACAAAGCAATTGAGTATTATCAAGAAGCGACTCATCTGAATCCCAATTATAGCGATGCCTACAACAATTTAGGAAATGCTCTGTCAGCGGTCGGGAAAAAACAAGAAGCCCTCGAAGCTTATCAAAAAGTGATAATGATTGATCCGGCATATGTAAATGCCTATTTTAATTCCGGATTGGTGTATCGGGATCTTGGAGATCTTCAAAGTGCCATTATACAGTATGAAAAAGCTCTGGAATTGACCCCCGATGATGCCGAAATCTATTATGAATTAGGGAATGTATTTTACGATTTGGAGAATTATTTCAAATCAATTGAATATCATACTCGAGCCATTGCCTGCGATCCACGCTATTTAGCAGCCTATAATAATTTGGGGAATGCCTATGAAGGTGCAAAAATGCTCGATAAAGCCTTAGAAGCTTATGGAAAGGCCATTGAGATCGATCCAGAGTACACGACGAGTCTCTATAATATTGCCAACATTTATTACAATCGAGGTGATTATTATAAATCGATTGATCCCTTCCGCAAAGTCGTTGAACTCCATCCGCAAGACTATGAGGCCTGGAATAACCTGGGAAACGCATACCTTGAAATCGGGCGTTATCAATACGCATTAAAGTCTTATAAGGAAACACTGGCTATAAAATCCGATTATGACCTGGCTCATTACAACATTGGATTTTTATCGCTCAAATTGAATAACCGGGAGACCGCCATGAGAGAATATGATTATCTGCTTCATGTCAATAAAAAGCTGGCTGATCAACTTATGAATGAAATTATAGGCAAGAAAGATCAGTCTGAATCAGACAAACAGGAAAGCCAATAATTTATAATAACCCTGGAAAAAGCATCCATGGCTGAGGCCATGGCAATCTCAACTTTTTTCCAACTCAACATCTCAACCTCTCCACAACCCACCATCATAAAAAGAATGAGATTCCCACGTCGTCCAACCAAAATATGGTCGGACTCCTTGGAATGAAATCTGGTTGCTCTGTATTTTCATCCCTCTGATGGTGTCACTTATAACATGGGCGTCTACATTCATTTTATTCTACCTTGATGGTATTCTTTATTTGCGAGTTTTTTACTTCAGGGGAAGTTAATTTGCTAATGGAATAAAGAACTCTGAAAAAAGTAATAGCTCCGATGACGAGTGAAAGAAAAAAGGTAATAAGTCGCCAAAAAAGGATAAACATGCCGATTTTCCCTGGCCCGGTATATTGCAAAAAAATTGAACTGATCGAAAGTTCCACACCACCACTCGCACCAGGTGTCGGTAAAAAGCCGAAGGCAAGATGAAGCGGAATTTGATCACTGATCACCTTGAGAAGCGGTAAGTTAACTCCCAAAGATCGAAGAGAAAAGAATGCTACCGAGAAGAAACAGAGAAAATACATACTATATCCAGCAATATTCCAGAGGAGATATTGGGGTTTTTCTATGCACAGTATTCGAAATCCGCTTTTAAAATCGCCAAAAAATTCTTTGATCCATTCGATGACTTTTTCTTCGGAGAACTTCACTTTGGGAAAGTGGCGACGGGTGAATCCCATCCCCCAATTGACTAGACGATAAACCTGATCGATTCGGTATAAGAAGAAAAAGAGAAGAAACATCAAGGAACAGTAAAATATTAGAAACGAGTAGAGGAGGTTGAGTAATATTCCGCGTAGAGCAAAGCTGACCTGAAAAAGAAACACCAGAATGAACAATAGAATTAAAAGAGTCACTTGATATAAAATACCACAAATTGCAGTCAGGCTTCCGGCTTCACCCCAGGTAAAACCCGAGCGATTCATGATGAGCATTTCGGCTGGACTCCCACCGGTTGCAGAGGGAGTAATTGCTGACATGAAGTAACAGGAAAGAACACCAGTTATTGCATTACGGAATGGGATTGGTTTTCTCCAGGCGCGAGTCGTAACGTATAAACGGATGGCATCGGATATCCAAGCGATAATGATGGCAATCACTCCATAGAAGAGCCAGGCTGGTCGAAATGCAGTTAAATCAATTTTGACTCCACGAAATGAAATTAAACTAAAAATTCCTACTATGGAGCCCAAACTAATAATAAGCGATAGAAAAATTTGTCTGATAATTTTACGCGGGTTGAAAGATTGGATTTCAGTCATTGCTGAAACTCACCGATTCCCTTCCGTTTTGAAAATACGCTTCTTTTGACTCTTCTCACTTTTTCCATCTTACGCCGTAGGATGAGATCCTGGGTAGTTTCCAGAATAATATCCTTAAACTTTTTACATTTCACTGTATTTATATAATAGTGAATGATGAAAAGTGAATAAAATTTACACCTTGGATCTTATTATCAGTTTTAAATCAATTAAGATGAGAAAGATTATGAGTGAACAGATTGTAGCAAATTATGGTAATCTTTTGAAATAAAATCATCAATGAAAGGATGTATCAATACATTCACTGAATAATTCGTCAACCAATTTGAGACGGAGGGTTTCAAATCGATGATCTATGTTATCAACGACACCACCGATCCACCCTTTAATTTAGCAGCGGAAGAGTATGTCATGAAAACATTAAATGATGATGAAAAACGTCTGATGTTATGGCGGAATCGACCATCTATCATAATCGGGAAGCACCAAAATACTTTGGAAGAAATCAATTCCGAATTTGTGAAAGCAAGAAATCTCTTTGTTATTCGAAGACTATCTGGTGGGGGAGCGGTATATCATGATTTGGGAAATCTGAATTTTACATTTATTGTCCGTCAACAAGAAGGTTCCAACGTATTTGATTTTCGAAAATTTACTGAACCGGTTATTCAAGCCTTACGTCGTCTTGGCGTTCAGGCTAAATTTAATAGTCGGAACGATTTATCAATAGATGGGAAAAAGTTTTCAGGGAATGCTCAATTTATCCAGAAGGGTAAATGTCTTCATCATGGAACATTGCTTTTTAATACCAATTTAGATGATTTGGAAAAAGCTCTCAGGGTCAATAATGATAAGATTGAATCTAAAGGAATAAAATCAATACGAAGCCGGGTAACCAATATTCTCCATCATACACCTCATCCAGTTTCCATTGAGAATTTCAAACAGCTATTGATCAATGAATTTATTGAACAGGGTGAAAATATTCAGTATTATAGATTAACAATGAACGACCAGCAAAAGATAGAAGAGCTGGCAAATAACAGATACCGGACCTGGGAATGGAACTACGGTGAATCCCCCTTTTTTACCATAAAAAAGAAGTCTCGTTTTGAGTTTGGGAAGATCGAAGCCTGGTTAGACATAGACCAGGGAATAATAAAAAAGTGCAAATTTTATGGTGATTTTTTTGGACGTGATGATAAAAGTGATATTGAAGAAATGTTAGTTGGTTGTCGATATGAAGAAAAATTTTTAACTGTACAATTAAAGGAAATAAAAATTGAGAACTATTTTTATGGACTAACCGTCGATCAGTTCCTTCAATTCTTAGTTGGGTAATTTATTCAATACTGGAAGGAGCGTACATGATGCATGTACCGGATAAATGTAAATGAAGTGAAAGAAATCAGGACCCCGCATGGGAAGAAAGTTCGCTGGTTGATTCCCAAGGAAATCGGTGCTCAGAATTTCGAAATGAGGTATTTTACCATCACCAATGAAAGTCAATCTTCCGAAGAATCACATCCCTGGGAACATCAAATCTATGTTCTTTCAGGGAAAGGTATTCTTCAGAGCGGTACAACTGAGCTCGTTGTCAGTCCAGGAGATGCTATCTATATTGCGCCAAACGAACCACATTGTGTCAAGAACATCCCTGACGAAATACTGACATTTATCTGTATGATTCCCGCCGGGTGTGAAGATCGGGTAAAAGAACAGACGTCCATACCAGAAAATTAACTGGCACCATAGATGATAAATACTCATTCTCAATCCAAATAACACAGTACTAAAAGAGTATGGATGTTTAACCTCTCTTTGAATACTTTCACTTTCACAGCTTACGCCGTAGGCTGATCCTGGTATTTTCAGGATAAAAAAATTTCTTGCTTTCAAACCGAGGGAAAAACATGAGAGAACAAGTCATTCGAGCAATTCGGAGAAATAATCCCGACTACCTCCCTTTAATCATCTGGAACCGGGATTATGAACAATCGGATATTGTTTATGGGGAAATACAAAAACACTTTCAGGGTGAAAACCGGGACTATTCCGAGTGGGGATTTCACTGGGTCAGAAAAGATGATACGATGGGACAACCACTGGAACCAGTACTCAAAAATTTGGAGGATATTGAAAATTTTCATGCTCCCCATCTTGCACTCTCCGGGAGATTTGATGATCTGCTGAGGATGAAACAGGACTATCCCGATAAATTTCTCATGGCGAGCCTGGCGTTGTCGGGATTCACGACTTTAACTTTTCTTGCTGGATTTGAAAATGTATTGACTGCTCTTTATTATGCACCACGCCAATTGGAGCGATTGATCGAGATCGTTTTTGGTTTTGAAGAGCAGTTAATACAACAAGTTTCAGTTGTTGGTGTTGATGCCATCGCATTTTTGGATGATTGGGGATCGCAAAGTGGAATAATGATTTCACCCGATCAGTGGCGAGCAACTTTTAAATCTTATTATAAAAGTCAATTTGACCTGGTTCATTCCTTGGGAATGTTCGTCTATTTCCATACCTGTGGATATGTATATGACATTATTCCAGATTTTATCGATATCGGAGTCGATGTTCTCAACATCAGTCAGCCTAATCTCTATAATATTGCCCAATTAGGGAAGGATTTTGGTGGTTCGGTCTGTTTTTGCTGCCCAGTGAGTTATCAAACCACCTCGATATCTGGTACGCCGGATGAAATCCAACAATATATCGATTCTCTTTTCAAACATCTCGGACAATTTCATGGTGGATTGATCGGTTATGCTGAGGAATACCATTCGATTGGAATGAGTGAAGAGAATTATCAGGCTTGTGTTCGTGGGTTTAAAAAGCTGAGATATTAACATGATTTTGTTAAAGGTTAATATCATAAAAAAGAGGAGTGAATGGGTTTGGTCAATATTCCCGCTGATGCTGCCTATTGGATGGCTATTGCCCACCTCCCCAATTGGAATCGTGAACGTATCAATATTTTGCTTGGAATCCTGCTGAAAAGCCAGTTTCCTTTGTCTGAATTTTTTGCTTTGAACCCTGAAGAATGGCAAAACCTATTCCATCTCTCGGAACAGGAAATTGAAAGCGTTCTCCGGATAAAGAAAAAACTACCATCGTTTTTTGCAGTGGTTGAAGATTTGTACAACCAGGGATATGAAATGATTCCGGTTCATTCAAAAGTGTATTCATCTCATTTACGTGAAACGCTTGGAAAGCAATATGCACCATCGATTCTCTATGTGAAAGGGAATGTGAGTCTGCTTAATAAACCATCGGCCTGTCTTTTTGGTTCCCGACACTCCATCGGACGGGCGTTAATATTTTCTCATAACATTGTTCAAGATTTAGTTCGTAATCAGAAGGTTATCATTACCAGCTATGATCTCGGATTTGATCGACTGATAATCAATTGGTGTGTACAAGCTGGAGGTCAATGTATCGTCATACTTGGAGAAGGGGTTCTCGCTCTCCAATATCCTATCGATGCCTATTCCCAATATATTGTATCAGGACAAATGCTTTTTCTGAGTACCCTTTTTCCGAAATACAAGAGTAACCAAAAATGGATGCAGTATCGAGATATGCTCATTTGTGGTTTTGCAAAAGACATTTATATTGCTGATTCAAGTGAAAAAAGATTGATATGGCAGTGGATTATACAAAACTTGAAACGTGGTTATCCTTTTTATGTCAGAATACCCAATAAAGATGAAAATAATGCCAATCACTTATTCATCGCCAACGGTGCCATTCCGGTTAATGTGAATGGAAAAATTTTTAAAGGCAGTGACGAGTGACGAGGGAAGATTTACTAAAAACTGAAAGGCTGCGGTTCAAAGTATATTGAATTCGCAGCCTTTCAGTTTTATGCTGAAATAGCTTTATCGAATGTAGTATTTGGATAATTCTTCGATTTGTTTAATTTTTTCTGGATTATCAATGAGGAAACCACCAGTTTTAATAGTGGGCAGGAAACCGTATTTCTTATAATAGTAAAGCACAAATACTCCATAGAATCCCGCAAGGTATTGTTGGGAATCGATAGCAGCGGTGATATATCCTTCTTTAAGACCAACCAGAGTTCCCGGAGTCATATCAAACCCACCGGCAATGATCTCGCCTGGTTCTTTGCCCGCCTGTTTGAGAGCGTCGGTCAGACGATCGGTAACAATCCCTCCAAGTCCAATCAGGAAGGTGGTTTCCGGATGGGATATTACATAGGACACTTCGCGTTGCTCAACCGTGGTCATTTCTAATCCACCGGCGTCAATGATTTCAGATGAAATGATACCATATTCATTCATGGCTTCCTTGATACCATCAGCACGAACGGCTCCATACATTGCACCCGGCACTTCAACCGGCATCGCCACATGAGCTTTGGCGAAATCAATCCCCTTCTTTTTCCCTTCATCGAATAGACGAACTGCCAGGTCATATCCGGCTTTTTTTTCATCCTGACCGATATAGGTTAACCGTTTGTTTCCTTTTTCTCCCTCAGTATCATCATTATCGATGGCGACTACCGGTATCCCTTTTGCCAGGGCTTCTTCAACCGGTTTATCCCACATGGTATCGTCATTGATAACCAGGGCTATTCCATCGACTTTGGCTGCAATGGCTTCTTGCATTCGTTTTTGCTGAAGTGCTAAATCTCCGCCGACCAGATCAAATTCAACTTTACAATTTAGCAATTTGGCTGCATCCCGGGCTCCTTGTAACACGACTGCCCAGAATGGGTCATCACCACCATGGGTTACAAACCGGAAATACATTTCATCGGCTTTTTCCTCGGCAAAAGCCGATGACCCGATAACCAGAAAAAACACCACAAGTAGTGAAATGACAGATAATTTTTTAAACATTCACTATCCCCCCTTAA
>CAYSWT010000038.1:0-17299 GCA_964434845.1 uncultured Atribacterota bacterium
AGAATGTTCCCTGATTTTTTTTAAATATTTTTTAAGCGATTGATTGCAGATTGATGTTTATTATGAAAATAACAGCCTACGGCGTAAGATTGAAATTGTGAAAGTATTAAATATTACGCTTAGAAAAACCATCCAATCGTGGTTCGTGGCAATCTCATCTTTTCATTCTTTCCAACTCAACGAATCATCACCTCAACAACTCAACGTTCTTAAAGGATGGACTTCTCCCTTTGGATAAAGGGAGACCCAGAGGGATTCGATTGATTCGTAAACAATCTTCTCGTCCCTTCGTCACCCCTGAATGTTTCTATCAGGGGTCTAAAATAAATGAAAAAGACCATAGATTCCCGATTGAAATATTCGGGAATGACGGATAATGACGACACCACCAAAAAAATCTATTGTGCCCGGGGTTTTTATTATCATATGGTATTGCCAAGCAGCTTGGCGGTCTATCCCCTGTTTGCTCAAATAAGGAAAAGAACCTGTGATACCGAAGGTATTTTCATCCTCTACTGGTGCCAGGGTTTTTGCCTGGCACGGATATCTAATATCTATGTACTTAATCACCCTTGAGGAAACAGAATGGCGGCATACCCAACCACCTGGTCATACTGGCCATTGATATCACCACTGGTGGCATAACACAGGAGAGTACCATTTGAAGACTGTTTTATTTTTTGATACTCGATTAAAGTTCCCACCCCCCCTGGCCCGCACATGGAAAGATGGTTCTGTTGGATACAATGATAGAATGATTTCTCATTGAGATGTATAATCTCGCCTATGCATTTCAAATCTTTTTCCCGGGCAATCGCATCGGCCTCGTAATGGGTAAAATCGGTACTGGCAATGATTATGATTTTTTTTCGATTCGAAAGCTCATGCAATACTTCAGCAATCTGATAGGCGGTTTCCGGGGATTGATCAAGCAGCGAGATGGGACAGATTTGAAAGGGATAGGGAACAAAATGCTGCAGAAATGGAATTTGAACTTCACACGAATGTTCAAATTGATGAGCACGATCGTCAACGGCAAAGATCCGGGATGATGAGACCAAGAAATCAACCGCATCCTGGTCAACCTCCACCTTCCCCATTGGGGTTATCCAGGCTTCAGCCGAACTGAGCGAGGCTCTTTTCCCCAAACCACGATGATTGGGTCCGATGATTACAAAGATATCAACCTGATTACTCAGCGATAATGCTGCATAAGACCAGGAAGCAACCCCTCCGGAAAAAATGATACCAGCGTGAGGGCACACCACTCCATTGACCGCCAGTGGTGATGGGAAGTTGATTTTTCCCTGGGCACCAGTTTCTGATTCATAAACGCTTTGGATTAAATGTTGAAGCTCGGATTTGGTTTCCGGGTAAAAATATCCGGCAACAGCTGGTTGTCTATCCATCGTTTCACCACCTTCGTAATCGAGAGAGACGAATTCGGAAGAGAATAAATACAAGTACTAAAAAGAGGATACCGAGAACCAATAAAAACAAGTTTGACCCTCCTAACATGAGAAACGACGTCCATATATAAGGACCGTAGGCTCTCTTATATCCATACTGGAGGGATTTTCGAAAAAGCTCTTTCACGACCAGTGCCGGTTGGGTGGGACGGGATACCAGCGCCTTGCGATAATACAACTGCCCCAAAATATTCGACCAGGACTGACGATTTTCTTCGTCATTCATCCAGAGGTTTTCCGCCTCGGTAATCATTTTTTCTAGATCATCTTTTTTTTGATAGACTTCATAAAACATCCGGCTTATGCTGGGTTGGTCCCGTTTCTCAGAAGATATATTCGCTGCTTCTTTTAAGAATTCATCAATTTTATCAGAAGCAAGCAACGATTTCAGGTAAGCTTCTCGATTGAGCAAAAAGGTCATATTGATTTTAAGAATTCGATTATTCCCGGAATCAGCGACCCAGAGGAACCCCTGGTCATCGATCCAGAGCCCCTCAGGGTTTAGAAGACGATCACCCTGAATAGTACTGATGATTCCAGTAAGCTCTCCCTGAGTGGTATAAATTTTTAATCGATTATTCTGATAATCAGAGATGATGACGATATTATCTTTTGCGACGACATACCGCGGACGGTTAAAATCCTCGGGTCCGGCGCCTTCCTTGCCAAGACGAAATAAATACTCTCCGTTACGATCAAATACTTTAACAGTATGATGGAGAGTATCGGTCATCCAGATCCGTCCCTGGGTATCAACCGAGACTCCACGGGGATAATAAAATTCATCATTCCCCATGCCTTCCTTCCCTACTGTCTTTAATAAGTTTCCGCTCGCATCCAGGATGAGGATACGCGAATTCATGGTATCAACGACGTATATTTTTCTCTCGGAATCGATCCAAATTCCACGAGGTTCATTTAAGGTGATGCCCTTGATCTTGATTTCACCAACTGGCGCATAACTGGATCCATCTAAAATTCGGAGACGATTGGCTTTTTGCTCGGTCAGATACATACGGTTACTTGTGCGATCGTAAGCTATGCCCACTGGACCTTCCAGATTAGGGATAATTTTCTTGGTTTTCCCGGTTTGATCGGTTACTACCAGCCGATTGTTTGCCCAGTCGCTGATCAGGATTGAACCAGTCCCTTCTTGAACCAATACCCCAACTGGATAATTCAGGTAGGGATTTTGATCGTTGGTTTCTTCAATACTCAGTTCAATTTTTGACGTCTGTGCCTCAGAAATCACTTGATAGCAGAAAGGGAATAAAAACAGAACACAGATCAACATCGGCCAGTTGGATTTTTTACCTATCAACCGCATGAATGAATTCCTCCATCTTATTTTTAAGTATTTTTTCCCACTCTGATTGTGAGAGGTTGGATTGAGGAATGGGTTTGGAAAAAGCGACCCGAATAGGATAAACTCGGGGGAACTTGGCTCCCCGTGGGAAACTTTGATAAGTGCCGGTAATACCGGCCACTACTACTTCCGCTCCGGATCTCATTAATAATTTTATCGCACCGGAGCGAAAATCCCCGATTTCTCCTTCATTTCTGGTTCCTTCCGGAAAAAGGCATACGACCTTTTTTTCCTTTAATAGCGAAAATATTTTTTTCACTGCATTTCGATCAGCTTCATTTCTTTTTAAGGGGAATGCGCCCAACTGGCGAAGAAAAAAGTTCGCCAGCGGATGACGGAAGAGCTCCTCTTTCGCAACAAAATAAACTCTCCGGGGACACGCACACCCAATCACGATCGGGTCTAAATAGCTGGCATGGTTAGAAACGATCAAACAAGGAGAATCTTTGGGAAAAAACTGACGACCGCTCACCTTGAATCGAAAAAAAATGGAGAGCAGGAATAACGCAATGTATTTACTCAGATAATATATCATAGGTTTATCGTCGGTTGGGTACAGCTACCCCTTTCGATTCTATGTGGGTATTGTAATTCTATTCTCCCAACCTGTAAATAATAATGAGAGGATACTTAGTGGATAACGAGTGCAAAGAGGATATTCCAAATCTCGTTCCGGAGAAATAAAGGGAGCTTATTGTTTTACTAAGGATATGATCTCTGATAATGAGGGAAGACGAGCCTGGTCGGGGCGAGAGGATTTGAACCTCCGGCCTCTTGAACCCGAGTCAAGCGCGCTAACCAGACTGCGCTACGCCCCGACAGAACTTCACTATAGCAAAAAGGAAGAAGAAGTTCAACACGAGCGAATGATTTTATGAAAAATAAAAAAAGGCGGGTGTATTCACCCGCCTTTTTTACCGGTTCTTAAGACACTTCAATTTCTACTTTCTTGGTTTTGGGTTTGCTGGGTTCAGTTTTGGGAAGAGTGATATGCAAAACACCATCTCTATATTGAGCTTTGACATCATCTTGTTTCACTTCGACCGGTAAACTTAAAGCTCTTTCAAAGGTTCCACGATAACGTTCCTTGATGCAACAACCGGCTTCTTTCTGTTCCACTTCATCCTTGATCTCGCCCCTGATTTCTAATCGATCGGGGGTGACATGAATATCGATGTTTTTTGGATCAATTCCTGGAAGTTCTGCTTTCACCACGATGTCATTTTCGGTTTCAACCATATCAATTGGTGGAAAGTTTCCTCTCACCAGTGGAAATTCAAAGAAGTCGTCAAACATGCGATCGATGTCGGAACGAAGATCAAAGATGTCCCACAAACGACGAACCGGACTGAATATTCTGTCTTCTCTTCTCGCTGGTAGAAATCTGCTCACCATATTCCGAACCTCCTTCATGTTATTTGATTTTTTGAACGATTCCATTATAATCAGGAAAGGTCAAAATGTCAAGAGGAAGGTCAAAATATGTCAAATATTTTTTTCAAGCAACTGATACTCCAAAACTTGCGATACCTTCAAATCCGGAATACTTAAATAAAATCCAACAATATCAACCAGACATTCTAAGGGAACCAGCCCGATGATCTCCGCACCGTGTACCTCCACCCCATACCGTCGGGCTTCGATTCTCACCAATTCATAGGCTTGCACCACCGTGCTTTTGGTAAAATCCAATAGATTCATCGCTACCTGGACCATTCCCCGGCTTTTCAGATTCACCCCGATTGCTTTTATGTATGATAAGCCTCCGTTTTCACCTTTTATCCGAGCGGCGATCTGTTTCGCCACCATGACCTTATCAGTTTTTAAATTCACATTAAATGCCACCAGCTGTTTCCGGGCGCCAATCGCCACCGCGCCCAAGGAGGGATGGACCCGTGCCAGTCCAAAGTCGGGTTGACGATCGGAAACCCGATGGATATCCTGGAGGAGTTGTTCATAGCCACCGCGCCGAATGTGTGACAAGTCGCGATGTTCTGGGATCAGAGCTGCTTCGCCATAAAGATAAACCGGAAGGGAATAAACCTTCGCCACCTGTTCCCCCACCTTCCTGGCAAGGGCTATACATTCTTCCATGGTT
Organism: uncultured Atribacterota bacterium; assembly: GCA_964434845.1. Lineage (GTDB taxonomy): Bacteria > Atribacterota > Atribacteria > Atribacterales > Atribacteraceae > CAYSWT01. The sequence continues at coordinate 4,934 of CAYSWT010000038.1, forward strand.
TCCCTGCCCCAGGGAGTAAAAGGAACCACATCGACCGCTCCCATTCGGGGATGTTCTCCGTGATGACGGGATATATCAATCTTTTCCAGGGCAACTTGAAATAGTTCATCCACTGCCCGAGCCAAGCCTTCGGCGCCCCCCAATAAGGTGATCACCGTCCGATTATGATCGATATCCGACGAATAATCAGCCACCGCACATCCTGGAACCTGGCTCATCCGGTGCACAATTTCCTGTACAATTTTTTCGTCTGAGGTACTGAGGTTTATCGCACTTTGAATAATAGCTAACTCCATTGTCGTTCCTCCCACTTGAATAGCTTTAAATAAACTGCATCCCCCCCTATAATTTTAACCTCAAATATGCTTAAATAAAAAGAAAAAGGTGGAGAGCAGTGAAAAAGTTTGCTATTGGATATCTTCCCTTGGTTCTTTTAGGTTATCTTCTTCCTTATACTCTTTTTCAGAATGTATATAAAATCTATGGGAGCTTTATGTTCTGGATAGGATACGCTCTCATAGCAATTTTCCTCATGAGTCGGATGATGGATTCCTGGAAAAATGGCAATTGAACTGATCTGGATTTCAATCGGAGTCTATATAGCATGGGGAACACTCATCGCCGTTTTGTCCCATCGGGGCGGTTCGGGAGGGGTGATCGATTACTTTTTAGCCGATCGCACGCTCAAAGGTTATATCTCTTCTCTCTCTTACAGTGCCACCACCTACAGCGCTTTTATGATGCTTGGCTTAGTCGGTTTAACTTATAAAGGCGGGGTGGGAGCGCTTGGTTTTGAGCTCATCTACCTCTCCGGCCTGGTTTGGGCAGTCCTCTTCGGACCCTTTTATTGGCGGGCCGGAAAACACTATAACTGCGTCAGTCCGGCTGAACTGCTCAGCATTCGGTATCAAAACAAAAAAGTGGGAGCTCTCTCCGCCTGGATTTCACTCTTTTTTCTCATTCCCTATTCCTCCATCCAACTGATGGGAATCGGCTATTTGTTAGAAACCCTCTCCAACGGAAAAATTCAATTTATATGGGGGGTCATGATCGCCGCCTTGATCACCTTAGTCTGGACTGAAATCGCCGGGCTGCGCTCGGTTGCCACTACCGACAGCCTTCAGGCCGGGATTATGCTGGTGAGTTCGTTGGTATTCGTTCTCATTCTGGTAGGAAAATACCTTGGTGGGTGGACCAGCTTTTTCCAACAAATCGAAGTCACCCGTCCACTCTGGCTCTCAGTACCGGGAAACGGTTACTTCAGTTTCCAAACTTTCCTCGGCCTCTCGCTCCCCTGGTTCTTTTTCAGCATTTCCAATCCCCAGGTATCACAACGATTGTTCGTTCCATCCTCTCTCCGCAAAATGCATTCCATGATCAGCGGTTTTCTCGGATATGGATTGATCTATACCATCATCACCATCATTCTTGGCTTTTCCGCTCTCCTGCTTTTCCCTGGTCTGTCCAACCCCGATCAAGCCACACCCACCCTTTTGGCTCAGTTAAAACTCTCCCCGATCATCGTCCTGCTCATGACTGTCGGTATTTTTTCAGCAGCGATCTCAACCATCGACTCGGTCATGCTCACTATTTCCTCTATGTTCGTCCGTGACATTTTGCGGGTCAATCGTGAAATTTCAGAAAAAAGGCAGCTTGTTATTGCCCGGTGGTTCATCCTTCTTCTCGGCATTGCTGCCTTTCTCTTCGCCATCCGTCGGTTCAATCTCATCGCCGTGCTTTCGGTAGCATCTTCAGCCGGGCTGTTAGCGGTGGTACCATCCATCATTGGCGGGTTTTGGTGGAAAAGAGGTAATGCAAACGGGGCATTCATCAGCATGACCGTTGGAGCCATCCTTTCTTTCGTCCTCCAAATCACCTCCTGGAAACCCTGGGGGCTATGGCCAGGAGTGTGGACTCTTGTGATTGCCGGTCTCCTTTACTGGATCGTCAGTTTAGCAACCCCGGCGAAGGAAAACGAGGAGTTTTTCCGGGTCATTCAATCTCAGTTGAAAAACAGTTAAGCGTTGGTATTTAAATCAGCATCCTCAATCAGAGGCACAAAAACCACCGTGCCATGATCTTCGATGTTTAAGCGCTCCTGGTGTTTTCGAGCACAAATCAGGGTTTGCTTGGCAATCCCTCCAAGAGGAAGTACGATGATGCCACCCTCCACCAGTTCATCGACCCAGGCCGGGTATATTTTCGCTGCACAGGCTGTCACCATGACTTTGTCAAAAGGTGCGTGTACTGCCATCCCCCGGCTTCCATCACCCACGAAAAAATGAATGTTTTGATAATTGAGCGTCTCCAACACGTCCTGGGCATGCCTGGATAATTCCTCAATCCGCTCTATCGTATAGACTTCGCCGCCACATTCAGCACAGACAGCGGTTTGATATCCGGAACCAGTTCCAATCTCCAAAATCCGATCAGTGGGTTGGATTTCCAAGAGCTCCGACATGAAAGCGACGATATAAGGTTGAGATATAGTTTGTCCTTCACCGATGGCCAAGGGGGTGTCATGATAAGCGAATTTTTGGTAGGCAAGAGGAACAAATAAATGTCGGGGGATTTTCAAGAGCGCCTGAATCACCCTTTCATCATGAATGTCACGGGCAATGATCTGTTTGCGGACCATGTCTTCCCGTTCATGTCGGATTTTATGGGTGTCGAATTCCATCAGTATTCCACCTGAAAGGTCGGATAATACCCGGTGTATGGTGACCACTCTTCAAAAACGCCACGGATCACCGCGCTAACCGGTCCTTCGCGGATATCCAGGAAAAAGCTCGCCACTTCATCTTTTCTTCCCTCGGCAACCACTTCCACATCGCCGTTGATCAGGTTTTTCACATAACCAGTCACCGCATATTGGGCGGCTTTGTGAAGGATAAAATAACGAAAACCGACTCCCTGAACTCGCCCCTTAAAGATCAAACGCCCTTGCACCCATTCCATACGATTCAGCTTTGTTCAGCAAGGATTGCCAGAAGATCATTCCGGGCAAGCCAATCGGTAAGATTGGGGCGGAGAGGGGTAATAGACACTTCCGAATTCATCACTGCCCAATAATCAGAAGTGTTTTGTATGCCAATTTCCCGTTTTTCTTCTTCAAAAATGTATTCCCGAATGCTGTCAGAACGGGATGTTTCTTTAATTTTCGTAAAATAAAATCGATCGGCCAGCTCGGTGATTTTCCATCCTTTCAGCTTGTCTTCATGATCAACATCCGGAATGTTGACATTTAATACCAAATTTTTTTGTCGGGATAGAGTTGATTCGAAATGCTGGAAAATATCCAGGGCGGTAGCGGCTGCCAACTGGTAATTGCCATACTCTGCGATCGATAACGAAACCGCCATAGCAGGAATTCCCGACATGGCTGCCTCCATGGCCGCTCCAACCGTTCCTGAATAAAATACATCAAACCCCAGATTTGGACCACGGTTGATACCCGAAATGACAAAATCAACTGGAGTTTTGGAAAAGAGGTTGAGACCCAAAATGACGGTGTCCGCCGGTGTTCCATCGACAGCCAAACCGTTCACTCCGTCCACCTGAATTTCTTTTACTCTCAACGTCTGACGGGCAGTTATGCTGTGGCTGGAACAACTCCGCTCATCACTCGGTGCCACCAGGACAATATCGGCAACTTTCTTAAATGCTTTCACCAGAGCACGAATACCATCGCTTTGATAGCCATCGTCATTGGTGATGAGGATTTTCCTTTTCATCGATTTGACCTCCAACCCGCCGTAGAATTTCTCTGGCAACGATAACCCCCGATGTGGATGCCTGAATCAGGCCTCGGGTGACGCCTGCCCCATCTCCGGCCATAAACAGATTGCTGATATCACTCTCTAAAAAACCATTCAACTTCACTCGCGACGAATAAAACTTGACCTCTAAACCATATAACAGATTGTGGGGCGAACTTATACCCGGAATAAACTTATCCATGGCGGTGATAATTTCTAAAATATCCTGTAAGAAACGATAGGGAAGAACAAAGCTGAGATCACCTGGGCTGGCTCCGTAGAGAGTTGGTTTTAAAACCGATTTTTGGATGCGTTCAGTTGTGGAACGACGCCCCAACTGGAGGTCCTTTAACCGTTGAATGATCACACCCCCGCTGAGCATGTTAGCCAATCGGGCGACGTAGCGCCCGTATTCGATGGGCTCCTTGAATGGTTCGGTAAAATGGGTGCTGACCAAGATGGCAAAATTGGTATTGGCGGTTTTACGGTTTTCATAGCTGTGACCGTTGACGGTGATGATGCCATCATTGTATTCGGTGACCACTTCTCCCTGAGGACACATGCAAAAGGTGCGGACTCGATCGTCGAAGGTATGTGAATAGTAAATGAGCTTCAATTCATAAAGGATTTGGGTGTATTCGTCCATGATCGAGGCTGGTACTTCCATTCTTACTCCCAAATCGACCGGGTTGTTGACCAGATCCAACCCCAATTTTAAAGCTTCCTTCCGCAACCAATCGGCGCCCACTCTTCCAGGGGCGACCACCAGATATCGGCTTTTCACCGCATTACCGTTTTTCAAACGGACTCCATTTACCAGGTGGTTATCGGTCAGAATCTCAACTGCCTCGGTCCGGGTGAGAATCGATACTTTCTTTTCCAGGTGCTGCTTCATCCGGGTTAAAATTCCACGGCAGCTATCGGTGCCGAGGTGTCGTACTCGAGACGGGAGTAAAATAAGCTCGGCCATCTCGGCTTTTTTCCGGAGCTCTTCGATCCTTTCGCTATCATCTCCATACACTACCGGTGTCCCGCCAAACCGGAGATAGATATCATCGACATACTGCAGGAGGTGTTCAAGTGTATTATTATCAAGATAGGAGGTCAACTGACCACCCACATCGGTGGAAAGGGTCAGCTTCCCATCGCTGAAGGCACCTGCTCCACCCCAGCCACACAACAGCGAGCAGGGCTGGCATTTCTGACAAATATTGTTTTTCTCTCGGGCCGGACAGCGACGTTGTTCGATATCGCCTCCCCGGTCGATCAGTAAAATGTTCAGATCGCTCTTTTCGGCCAGTTCTAAAGCGGTGAATATGCCGGCTGGGCCACTACCGATGATAATGACATCATAAATACTTTTCATTCATGATCCCCTGATTCTGCTTCATTTCTTCAAGTATTCTGAGTGCAACCTCCAGAGCGTTCTTCCCTTCTTCCAGACCGACCAATGGCCGTTCGCCATTTTTGACACAACGTGCAAAATGCTCCAGTTCAAACCGGAGCGGTTCACCTTTTTGCATCATAGGTTTTTCCATCAATATCGGTGGAACCGAGGTGATCGTTTTCTTATAGACAGCCAGCTCCTGTTCTAAATAATCAATGGAAATAAAGGCATCGACTTCGGTAATTTCCATCCGGCGGATCTTTTTGCGGGTGATCCGGCTGGCAGTCAGATTGGCGATGCAGCCGTTTTCAAATACAATCTGAGAATTGGCAATATCCTCCTGGCGGGAGAAAACCGGATATCCAAAGGCACTGATTTTCGTGACCTTGCTTTTGACAATACTCATCACAATATCGATGTCATGAATCATTAAATCAAGCACCACGCCCACATCGGTATTGCGATTGGTATAGGGACCCATGCGGTAGCAATCGATAAAAACTGGGCGATCGATAATTTTGGAGAGCTCAATTACGGCGGAATTAAACCGTTCGATATGCCCGACCTGGAGAATCACTTTCTTTTTATTGGCCATCTCCATCAGCTCTCGGGCTTCTTCTAACGTCGTAGTCACTGGCTTTTCAATTAGAATATTGATACCTTCTTCAATGAAATGCCCGGCAATCAAACGATGCAGGACGGTTGGCACCACGATGCTCACCGCATCGATTTTTCCGAATAGATCACGGTAATCATAATAGGGGGTCGTCGAATACCGCTTGGCAATCTCCCGTGCCCGATCTTGATTAATATCGACCACGCCCACCAGGTTCGTTTCTGGGATCTCCGAATAGATACGGGCATGGTGTTGACCAAGATATCCAACTCCAACCACCCCGACTCTCACCGAATTCAATGAACTTCCTCCCCACAAAAAGATTTAATCAGAAAAACGATGTGTTCCATTTCTTCTTGGTGTAACAGGGGATGAACTGGAATGGATAAAACTTGTTGGGAACATAGGTCGGAAACTGGAAAATGACCGTCACCGACGAGTTGTCGTATAAACTCTTGCCGATGGAGAGGAATTGGGTAATAAATCCCATACCCAATGCCATTTTCGTCAAAGAAACGTGCCAATTCATCTCTTCGTTGGTTAACCTTTAAAGTATACTGATGAAAGACCGGAAGGGCATACTCAGGAATAAGCGGGGTTTCAATACCGGGTAGCCCGGCGAGAGCCTGTTTATAAAAATGGGCGTTTTCTCGCCGCTTCTGATTGGAATCGTTCAGTTTTCGCAGTTGAACTCTGCCAATGGCGGCAGCCAGATCGGTCATACGAAAATTATACCCTAAAAATTCATGATAATAGCGTCTTTGGCTGCCGTGATTAATGAGCATGCGGCATCTTTTGGCCAGTTCAGGGTCACTGGTTAGGATCATTCCACCTTCGCCGGTGGTCATGTTTTTGGTTGGATAAAAGCTGAAAGCCGACATCTTTCCGATCGCACCAACCCTTTTCCCGCGGTATTCGGCACCGTGAGCCTGAGCGCAATCTTCAATCACTGGTATATCGTAAAGGTTGGCGAGAGACATGATCTCTTCCATTGGACAAGAAAGCCCATACAGGTGAACGACCAGAATGGCTTTGACGGCATGGCCTTCTTTTTTCAAAATCTCCTCCAAGGAATTGGGATCAATGTTAAAAGTCTGGTGATCGATATCACAAAACCGGGGAATAGCTCCGCACTGCATGATGGACGAAGCGGTAGCGACAAAAGTAAATGGAGTGGTGATGACGATATCGTTTGGTGAAATGCCCAAAGCCTTGAGAGCAATAAATAAAGCTGCCGTCCCGCTGCTGGTGGCAATCGCTTCCGGTACGCCAATATATTGACCAAATTCCTGCTCAAACAATGCCACTCTTTTCCCCTGGGCAAGAAATCCGGAATCGAGTACTTCCTGAACCGCGTTTTTTTCTTCATCACCGATATTGGGTTTACTAATCGGTATCTTCATTCTCTGTCCACGACCTCGTTTTATACTCAGATTACTATACATAAAAACCCTCATTTTTAAAAGATGTTCACCTTGCAATTCCTTAAGAGCATTGCCCAATCCCATTGATTGAATATGGTATACATAGTAAACAATTCAACACAATTGTCATCTTGAGCAAAGCAGCCTACGGTATGAGGATCTGATTTTTCATTCTTCTCCTCACGATTCACGCTTCACCACTCACAGCATTTAAAAGATGGGGTTCCCACGTCGTCCGGTAAATAAATTACTCATTACTCCCCCTCCGGGAACCGCCCCAAATACTCCCGATAGTGTTGATAATGATCCAGCACCTCTTCCATGCTGTCTCCGCCGAATTTTTCCCGGACCGCAGCGGCGATCACCCAGGCCATCATCGCCTCTCCCACCACCACTCCCCGCGGGACTGCACAGACATCGGAACGCTCATAGCGGGCATTCACTTCAGTTTTATCATGAATATCAACCGAGGGGAGACCCTTCCGTAAGGTGGGAATTGGTTTCATCGCGCAACGCACTACAATCGGCTCTCCAGTGGAGACCCCGCCTTCGATCCCTCCCGATCGGTACGTAGTACGGTAGAAGGGAAAAGGTTTGCGAGATGAATTATAATAGATGGCATCGTGTACCTCGCTTCCGGGAAGACGTGAGGAAAGAAAGCCGTCTCCGATTTCTACTCCCTTGACCGAGGGAATACTCATCAGGGCGCTGGCAAGTTGAGCATCGAGCCGTCGCGGAGCAGAGGTATAATCACCAAGCCCGGGCAACACCCCAAAGGCAACCACCACAAAGTTGCCCCCCACAGAATCACCCCTCTCCCGTGCCTGGTCGATAAGGGCGATCATTTCCTTTTCACTCTCTTCATCATAGGTGGTGAGTGAGGAGGTACGCGAACGCTCGGCCCTTTCCTCTATACTGAAATCACTCCGAGCGCTGACCCCGCCAATGCTTTCGACAAAGCCCCTCACTTCAATCCCCAGGGGGGCGAGAAACAGTTTGGCAAAACTTCCGGCCACGCAGCGACCAACCGTTTCCCGGGCACTGGCTCGTTCGATGACATGACGAATATCAGAAAAATGATACTTGACCGCTCCGGCAAGATCGGCATGACCCGGTCGGGGAACTGTGACCTCCTGATATGCGGCATAGGGGTCTCCCATGGGATCCATATTCTTTATCCAATTGGCATAATCCCGGTTCCGCACCAGGGTCGCAATGGGAGATCCAAGGGTTTTTTTCCACCGCACCCCGCTTAGAATTTCCACCGTGTCTTTTTCGAGTTGCATTCTCGGCCCGGACCCATACCCTTTTTGACGCCGTGACAATTCTTGCTGTATAAAATCAATGTCAACGACGAGCCGGGAGGGAAAACCCGTGATGACGGTAACAATTCCAACTCCGTGGGATTCTCCGGCTGTTTCATAATAAATCATGGTTATCGACCCGCTCCTTGAGTTTTTTCACTTCATTGAGGAACGCCAGCAATCTGGTTTCGTCCCCTCGAATCAAGAGTTCTTTGAACCAATGTAATTCATCGTCCAAACCCTCAATCGCCTTGACAATCTGGTCACGATTGGTGAGAAAAATATCCAGCCAGATGGTAGGTGATGAGCCGGCAATTCGGGTATAATCACGAAAGGATGGCCCAGCAAGACGATTCAGGTTGGCCTCTGCTCGATAGACCTGGGATGCGAAAATGTTTGCCACCACATGGGGAAGGTGGCTGACAATGGCACAGACCCGGTCGTGCTCATCCGGGGATAAAAAAAAACCTGGCTTTCCATACAATGGGCGATCTCTTCTATCAGCTGTTTTTTTTCACTGACCAAGGATTGATAAGGAGTCACCAACACCGGAACACCGGCAAATAATCGACGCCGGGCATAATGTACCCCATTTTTTTCGCTCCCGCCCATAGGATGAAATCCACAGTATAGTCTGTCCTCCGGCCGGGGTAAGAGATGCTGAAAAATCCACTGTCGAGTGCTTCCCAGATCGAAGGTGATTGTTTTCGACGTCAGGTAGGATCTGATGGTAGAATAAATGGCAGGAATGGTCCGTACTGGGGTCGCGATAAAAACCAAATCCGCTCCCTCGACCGCTTCTTCCGGTGATCGGGAGAACCGATCAATGATCCCCATCCGCTGACACCATTTTTGGGTTTCCTCATTGATGTCATAACCGGTGATGGTTGATTTTTTCTTCCATTCGGATAAATCGAAGGCCAAAGACCCTCCCATCAGACCCAGGCCAATGATGGCAATGGTATAACTCATGTTGAAATGGTCCTCCCCATGATCACTGCCAATTTTTTCAGCTCATCCATGAGAGCTGCAAATTGAACCGGATCTTGCGATTGCGGGCCATCGGAAAGTGCTTCCACCGGATTGGGATGAACTTCGATCAGGAGACCATCGGCACCAGCAGCCAAAGCGGCACAGCTCATCGCTGGTACCAGATCGGTCCGTCCGGTGCCATGGCTGGGATCGACCACGATGGGCAAATGGCTTTGCTTTTTCACTAACGGTACACAACTCAAATCAAGCGTGTTGCGGGTGGCGGACTCAAAAGTACGAATTCCTCTTTCACATAAAACCACCTGATAATTTCCTTGAGCTAAGATATATTCCGCTGACATAAGGAGTTCATCAACAGTACTCATCATCCCCCGTTTGAGCAGAATCGGTTTCCGCAAACGCCCCACTGCTTCTAAAAGACGAAAGTTTTGCATGTTCCGGGCTCCGATCTGGATCATATCGGCATATTCCGCCACTAATGGAAGTTCTTCAATTCCCAAAGCTTCGGTGACGATGGGAAGCCCCGTCACTTCTCGGGCTTTGGCCAAGATCATAAGTCCTTTTTCGCCCAAACCCTGAAAACTATAGGGTGAAGTACGAGGTTTAAAGGCTCCGGCGCGGAAGATGGTAGCTCCGGCCTCTCTGACCTTACAAGCGGTTTCCATCACCTGCTCCTCCGATTCCACCGCGCAGGGTCCGGCCATGACCACAAATCGCCCTGGTCCGATATCGACCTCTCCCACCTTCACCACGGTATCGGAGGTTCGAAATTCCCGGCTGGTCAACTTATAGGGTGCCAAAATAGGAATGACTTTTTCAACAAAAGGGAGAACGCCGATTTTCTCTTCCAGGTTGACCTGGCGTTCGTCGCCGATGGCACCGACAATGGTCCGTTCGGTTCCCTGGGAGATATGAACTCCGAAACCCAACCGTTTGAGCCGTTGAACGACCTCTTCGACTTCTTGTTCCGACGTTCCATGACGCAAAACAATGATCATCCGATTCCACCTCTTTTACGATGCAATCCATAGAGTTCACCGCAGGCGGCTTCAATATCCTGACCATGTGACTCTCGTATGGTAACATGAATCCGTTGATCTTCGAGAATCCGGGCAAAAGTCATCGCCCGCGCTGGTGATGACGGGATAAAAACGGCCTGACCGACGGGATTCCCAGGAATTAAATTCACATGAACCAGAATACCGCGCAGAAGTGCTGCCAATTGATAGGCGTACTCTCTTTGATCGTTAACATCGGTCCACAACGAATATTCAATGGTAACCCGACGATTGGTGATAGTGATATATTGCTCCACCGCTTTCATAACCAGAGAAATGGGATAGACGTCGTTGATAGGAACTAACTGTTTGCGGAGTTCATTCTTAGGGGCATGCAGGGAGACGGCCAATGTAATCTGGGGCCAATCCTCAGCCAACCTGACGATTTTATCCGGAATGCCTACTGTGGAAACCGTTATATGTCGGGATCCGATTCGAAAACCATCCTCAGCGTTTAAAACGCCGATGGCCTTGACCAGATGATCATAGTTCAACAACGGCTCGCCCATACCCATAAACACGATATTATTGATTTCGAGTCCGCTCTCTTTTTCAGCCGCCCAGGCGCTCTCGACGATTTCCTGATAGGTGAGATTGCGGATAAACTCAGCCTGTCCGGTTGCACAAAAAGCACAGGCAACCGGACACCCTACCTGAGTGGATAGGCAGAGGGTCACTCGCTTCCGATGGGGAATCATGACGATTTCGACCTCTTTCCCATCGGCAAGCTGAAATAAATACTTGGTGGTTCCATCCCGGGATACTCTTTTTCCGGTGATTGTTCCCTGCCCCAAATCGAATTGGCGAGACAATTCCTGTTGCAGAAACTGGGGAAGGTTTTTCATCTGGCTCCAATCGGAAATTTTATGCTGGTAAACCCAGCCGGTAATTTGTTTTGCCCGGTAAACCGGCTCACCCCATGTGTCGACAAAGGGGACTAAATCTCCCGGGAGCAAACCCACCACGTTTATTTTTTCCATTCGGCACGTCCCTTTAATTTTGGAATATTCGGAAACCTTTCCCGTACGTTTCTCACCAAGAAAAGGGTGATAGCTATGGCTACTGAACATTGCACAATGTCGACCGGCACTTCGAGGATGAGCGCCGGCCAACCAAAGAGCAGAATCGTGGCTGCTGCATACCCACCAATCATGATCGCTGAACCGGTGATGAGTGCCGGAATGTCATTGGTACCGTCTTGTTTTTCACTCATCCATCCGACCACATACCCTTCCAGCCCTTTGATCACTAAACTCAACGGTGCCCATACCAAAAAACCCAACTGGATATCTGCCAGTGAAGAACCGATAGCACCGGCCAAACCACCAGCAACCCGCCCAAACAGCAGCGCCATAACAAAAATAACGACCTCACCCAAGTGAAAGTATAAACGGACGGACGGGATGGGAATCCGGATGATGGAAGCCACGAATGTGAGAACGACACCCAAGGCGCTTAAACAGAGCATGCAAGTACTTCTCTTCATTTTGTGTTTTCCTGGTCTTTTTACCAATCATTGTACAATAAAGGAGGACTTTTTAAAATCATTCAAGACGGTGAGGAGAGATTTATATCAGGATACTGCCCCTGTCACCATCTGAATAATGAAAATAATGGCGGCTTATTCTGTCAGTTTTAGTCTTTTTTAGTTTTATTATATTATGCCATAGGTTGATCCTGGCATTTACAAGATAGACCGCCATGTTGCTATGCTGCACCATAGGATATGGAAACTATGGCGGTCTATCCTCTTTATTTAAATCTTTTCAATTTTTTTCATCTTACGCCGTAGGATGAAATCCTTGCAGTTTACAGGATAAGTGACG
>CAYSWT010000039.1:0-17256 GCA_964434845.1 uncultured Atribacterota bacterium
TGAAGGAGGGTCATATGGCCAAATCAAAATTTTCCATAGGGAGTTGGGCCTACGCAATTGGTCCATATGCAAATCATCCGGTCCCCTTAAACGATGTCATTGTAAAATTAGCTGAATTGGGATTTGATGGAATTGAGTTGGGTGGCTTTAAACCGCACGGACATCCTGATTTATACCCTACCAAAGATGATCGCAAAAAACTCTTAGGTTTGTTGGAAAAGCATAATTTGGGGGTGAGTGCCTATGCCGCTGACCTCTGGAGTTACCCTTTCGCCAATGGCGATCCAAAAGTGGTGAAGGCGTATGAGGACATGTATGACAAATCACTTGAATTTTGTGTCGATTGCGGTTTTGAAAAAATCAGGATTGATACTGTCACTGGAACTCCCTTTCCCAAAAATTTAGACTATCGGGAAACATGGGCGAGGGTAGTGAACATGTTCCAAAAATGTTCTGATAAAGCCAAGGATGTCGGGAAAATAGTGGTCTGGGAATTTGAACCGGGATTTATATTCAATAAACCCAGCGAAGTTTTAAAATTGCATCAGGATGTCAACCGCAAAAACTTCCAGGTTTTGCTCGATACCAGCCATGCTCAGATGTGTGCAGTAGTGGGAGCAAAGCAAATGGAACCCAGGGAAACCCTTCCTGGCGGGATTTTGGAATTCGTCGATATGCTGAAAGGTCGAATTGGGCATGTTCACCTCATTGATTCTGATAACACTCTTCACGATGATGAAACTAGTACCCATGCTCCTTTTGGGACCGGCTATGTGGATTTTGACTCCGTCATTCCGGCATTAGTAAGGAATGGCTATCAATCCGAATGGTGGTGCGTCGATCTTTGTTTTTGGCCCAATGCCTGGGATATCACCGCTGATTCCATCAAATTCCTGCGGCAATTGTTCAGGAGCCTTAAGATGATGTAAAAGGAGGAAGGTTAAAATGTCTCTCCCCCAAAAAATGAAAGCCTGGGTTTTTTATGAACCGGAAAAGATGCAGTTTGAAGAGGTCGATGTTCCTGCCCTTCAAGATGATCAAATATTGATTCGGGTCAAAAATTGTGGAATATGCGGGTCAGATGTTGCCTATTATTGGGGAGCATCCTCTTTGGAAACCCCGACTGGTAAAGGCCCTCTCATTCTTGGACATGAATTATCGGGGGAAGTGGTGGCCGTCGGAAAGATTCCTGCTGAAAAAAAACTCTTTCAAGTGGGTGATCGGGTTACTGCCAACCCAGTCCAGTACTGTAATTCTTGTGAAGTTTGTTATCGGGGATATGTGAATCTTTGCGAAAACAAAAAGGTGCTCGGGGTTTCTATTAACGGTGGGTTCGCCGAATACCTGACCTCTCATTATAATCACGTTTATAAACTTCCTTCCCATGTGAGTTATGAAGCTGGAGCTTTTGTCGAACCATTAGCCGATGCTTTCTATGGAGTAAAGAATTTGCAGGTAGGATTAGGAAATACGGTGGTGGTTTTTGGTCCTGGTCCGATTGGACTGGCGGTAGTTGCTCTGGTTAAAGGAAGCGGTGCCGGTAGAGTAATTTTAGTGGGGACACGAGATTATCGACTTGAAATTGGCAGGAAGATGGGATCCGATGAATTTATCAATACCCGGGATGCCACCTCTCCCTATTATACCAGTGATTTGGTGGGAAAAGTGAAAGAATTGACCGGAGGCAAAATGGCAGAACGAGCCATCGTTGTCACCGGTTCGAAAGGAGCTATGCAACAAGCCTTGGAAGTGACCGGTCGCCGTTCCGTTATTGTTTATTTTGGACTTCCGGGAGATAAGGATGTTATTGAAGTCCCGGCGGTACAGTCTATCTTAATGGATAAAACGATTCGTTTTTCCTGGTTGGCGCCCTTAACTTGGGTGGAAGCTATTGGAGCTATCAATACCGGGTTGGTTTCAGTCGAAGAACTCATCACCCATCGTTTCCCTCTAAAACAGCTTATGGAGGGTTTACTGCTTGCAAAAGAGAAAAGAGGAAATCCTCTGAAAGTCATGATCGCCATTTAGGAGGTGATAGAGAGTCCAATTCAATTTAAAAGGTTTGGAAACGATATCATATAATCGGAGGAGGGAATTATTATGAAAAAGGGAATAGGATTCACTCTGATTCTATTAGTCGTTTTTACTTTATCGATTTTGGCTTTTGGCCAAAAGACACTCAGTATTCTTTCTGGTGAATATACACCAGGACGGTTAATTTTTGATTTGGCTCAAAAAGATTTTACTCCTAAAACCGGTATCGAGGTAAAATTTGATTATGTTGCCTGGGCACAGTTTACCGATAAGATCCTGGTCACCCTTTCGGCTCACGATTCGAGCTACGACCTGATTTTAGGCGACAGCCAGCTTTTGGGAGTGGCTACGAATGGCGGACATTATGTTGATCTTACCGACTGGCTGAAGCAGAACATCGCTTTCGACAAATTAGCTCCAGCGCCGCAAAAGTATTATGGCGAATATCCTCCCGAAAGTGGGAAATACTATGGGGTCTCAGGTGTTTTGGATGTTCCGATTATTGGCTACCGCAGAGACCTCTTTGAAGATCCAGCCGAGAAAGAAGCCTTTAAAGCGAAATACGGATACGATTTAGCCGTACCCAAAACCTGGGATGAGTTACGGGATATTGCTGAATTCTTCACCCGTCCCGATAAGAACTTCTATGGTTTAGCTTACTGGCCGGCCAAGACCTTCGATGCTGTAACCATGGGATTCCAACCGGTAATGTGGAGCTTTGGAGCCGATTACCATGCCCCTGATAGTTTTGAAGTTGAAGGATACCTCAACAGCGAAGCTGGTGTAAAAGCTCTTGAATTTTATGTTAGTTTGATGAAGTTTGCTCCTCCAGGATCAGAGAACTATTACTGGAACGAATGCATTCAAGCCATAGCTCAGGGATTGGTCGCGATGTCGTTTGAATGGGGATCCTGGGCGGAAGGAATGGTTAATAAAGAAACCAATCCCCAGTATTATGATAAAATCGGATTCTTCCCCTTCCCAGGCAAAATTGGCGATGATGGTCAGATTCGTCAGGCGGCTACTCTGGGTGGGCAAGGCTGGAGCTTGGTGAATTATTCTCAGAACAAAGATGCGGCTTATGAGTTTCTGAAGTGGTGGTGTAGTGAAGAAACTCAGAAAAAATATATGGAAATGGGAGGTATTCCGATTCTGACCGATCTGCTCAATTCTGATGAATTCTTGAGCGCCAAACCATATAATCAAGCATTTGCCGATAGCTTCGGATTTGTTCGAGACTTCTGGACGATCCCCGAGTACGCATCGTTATTGGAACTCTGTCAGAATTACTGGTCGGCAGCCTGTGTTGGCATGATGACTCCCAAAGAAGCCATGGATAAACTTGCCCAGGAATCGACTCAAATTCTCAAAGATGCTGGATATTTGAAATAATAATTGAGGAAAAGGACCCAAGGGGGGCAATCCCCCCTTGGGCGGGAGAGAAAGATGGACGACAGCAAATCCTTTGCCTATCGGAAAAGTCTGAGCGAGTATCGCATTAAGTTGTTTCTAATTGGCCCCACGATTTTGGTGCTTATCTTGATGAATGTTTTCCCTCTTTTTTGGTCACTTATTTTAAGTTTTACCAATTATTCATCGATGATGACCAAAAAGATTTCACTGGTTGGAGTAGCAAACTATAGTAAAGTGCTGAATAACCCAGTATTATGGAAATATTTCCAAACCACTGCCTGGTTTGTGATTGTGGCAGTGGGATTGGAATTCCTGCTTGGTTTTAGTTTTGCACTCCTCTTAAAAGAGAAATTCAAGGGATGGGGGTTAGTAACTACCTTGATGCTGATACCAATGATGCTCTCCCCAGTGGTGGTTGGACTCTTCTGGACTTTTATTATGGATGCCAATTTTGGTCTTCTTAACTATATAATCGGTCTCTTTGGAATTAATAAGGTTTCTTGGCTCACCAACCCCAATATTGCTCTTTTTTCCGTTGCCTTGGTTGATGTGTGGATGTGGACTCCCTTTGTCATGCTGATTTCCATGACCGGTTTATTGGCTATTCCTCAATCTTTATATGAAGCTGCCGACATTGATATGGCATCCTGGTGGTTTAAATTCCGTAAGGTGACTCTACCGTTGGTATCCCCGCTTTTGGTTCTGGCGGTGCTCTTCCGGGTGATTGATGCTTTTAAAATGTTTGATTTGATTTTCATCATGACTGGTGGCGGTCCAGGGGATATTACCGAAACTATATCAATGAGCCTTTATCGTCTTGCTTTTAATAAATTTAAAACCGGTGAATCCTGCGCTCTGGCATATATCATATTAATTATGATAATTGCCCTAAGCAATCTCTTGATACGCTGGATTAACCGGGCAAAAAGTTAATGAGTGGAGGATGGTCATGGAGAAAAAGGTTTGGAAAGGAATATTGATTGCCGTTGGTCTTGCCTTTTTTCTACTTCCAATATATTGGATTATTGCAACTTCTTTCAAACAATGGCCTGACATTTTTGCCATACCACCCAAATTTGTTTTTAGAGGTACTTTGCTAAATTATATGGCGTTATTCAATATACGACTTGAGGAAGTGGCAAAATTCGGACAGGTGGGGAAATCTCTTTTCCTCCCTCGGTTTATGAACAGTGTCGTTATTGCTGGAGTCAGCACGCTTTTATCAATCACCCTTGGCACTTTGACTGCCTATGCTTTTTCTCGTTTTAAAGTAAAAGGGGAGGGAGACCTCCTTTTCTTTATTCTTTCCACCCGAATGCTTCCTCCAATTGTAGTCGGTATTCCGTTTTTTGTTCTCTATCGGGCATTGAGTTTGTTGGACACCAAAATTGGGCTCATTTTGCTTTATATGACTTTCAACCTGTCATTTTCAGTTTGGCTGATGAAAGGTTTCCTTGATGAAATACCCAAAGAATATGAGGAAGCGGCGTTGGTGGATGGGTATACTCGCTTAGAGGCATTTATTAAAGTCATTCTTCCTCAAGCTCTTTCCGGAATTGCGGCCACTGCCGTTTTTTGCCTGATTACTGCTTGGAATGAATTTTTCTTTGCCTTGATTCTGACTTCAGAAAAAGCTCGAACCGCTCCCCCTTCGATTGCGGCGATTCAGGGATCGTCGGGAACGAATTGGGGTCAAATTGCATCGGGAGTTACTTTTTTTCTCATTCCGGTCGTCGTTTTCACTTTTTTAGTGAAAAAATACCTGGCACGGGGCTTGACTTTTGGTGTGATTAAGCATTAACAGGGGAGTCTATCATGGAAAAAGTGAAAGTTGATAATTTATATAAAAGTTTTGGAGAAGTAGAAGCAGTAAAACACATTAACCTCTCCATTGAAGAAGGGCAGTTTGTGGTTATTTTAGGGCCATCGGGATGCGGAAAAACCACTACGCTGCGGATGATTGCCGGATTGGAACAACCAACGGCGGGAGATATTTTTGTTGAAGGGAAAAAAGTGACTCATTTGCACGCATCGAAACGGGATATCGCCTTTGTTTTTCAAAGCTTTGCTCTTTATCCGCATATGACCGTTTATCAGAATATCTCTTTCCCCCTGGAGGCTCAACGATTATCCCGTCCAGAAATCAAGGAAAGAGTCATGAATGTCGTTGAATTTTTAGGTATCGAGCCATTGCTCTCACTGAAACCCAAGCAACTCAGCAGCGGTGATATGCAAAAAGTGGCTTTGGGGCGGGCAATGGTGAGAAGGCCGAAAGTTTTTTTAATGGATGAACCATTAAGTGGTTTGGACGCCAAGCTCCGTGAAGAAATGAGGGCGGAATTGAAACGTTTACATATTGAAATCAATGCCACCACCATCTATGTAACCCATGATCAAATTGAAGCCATGAGCATGGCTGATACCATCGTTGTCATGAATGATGGAGTGATTCAACAGATTGGGTCTCCTCAGCAAGTCTATATGGAGCCAGAGAATATATTTGTCGCCAATTTTATCGGGAGTCCGGGGATGAACTTTCTACCCTTGGTTTATACCGGAAAAAATACTCTCTTTCGCTATGGTCCGGATCAGGAATTCAGTCATCCCCAATTATCATTCCTCACTCAAATCGACCAGAAGGAATTTATTTTAGGAATACGACCTGAATATGTTCAAATTTCTCCATCCGGATTAATGAATGGTGAGATTATTAGCGTTGAACCTTTGGGTTACAAAAATGTTTATGCGGTTGAGCTACCAGGAGGAACCCGTTTTATGGTAGAGGATATGAGAACCGAAAAATATAGCGGTCAGGTGAAATTGCAAATCAACTGGAAGAAAGCCTGTTTTTTCACTAAAAACGATGAATTAAGAATTAAATGGAGTCAAAAAAATGGCTGATGTCCGCCTGGAAAACATTGTAAAATATTTCGGACGATTATGCGCTTTACGGGAGATGTCACTCCAAGTTCGTGATGGAGAATTTCTCATCCTACTTGGACCAACCGGTGCTGGAAAGACCACGACGCTACGAATCGTTAGCGGTTTAGAAATCCCCGACCGAGGAGAAATTTACATCAATAAACAATCAATGAAAGGCGTTCAACCGCGTGATCGAAATTGCGCATTTGTTTTTCAGACCTATGTTCTTTATCCCCATATGAGTGTTTACGATAATATTGCTTTCCCACTGCGGTCAAAGGTGTGGAAGATGGATGAAAATGATATTGCCCAAAGGATCGATAGAATCACTTCCATCCTCAAAATAACCCATCTGTTAAAGAGAAAACCAGCGACGCTGAGTGGCGGAGAACAACAGCGCGTTGCTTTAGGACGGGCTATGGTTCGTGAACCGCAGCTTTTTCTGATGGATGAACCACTTTCCAATTTGGATGCGAAATTACGGGAGGGGATGAGGGTTGAGCTTAAAAGCATCCACAAAAAGCTTGGAGCCACCTTTTTCTTTGTAACCCATGATCATGTAGAAGCCATGACCTTAGGCGATAGGATTGCAGTTCTCAACCAGGGGTCGATTATCCAAGTGGGTGCTCCAGAAGAAATTTATTCATATCCTTCAAGTCTTTTTGTAGCAAAATTTGTGGGTAATCCGGAAATCAACCTGATCAAGTGTGAGGTTGACAATAACTCCCTCCAATTGAAAAATATCGGAGTCTCTTTTCCAATCACTCTCTTTCCTCAATTGAAAAATAAGAACCTACCCCAGCAAATCCTTTTAGGACTCAGACCTGAAGAGATTATCCTTACCCCTCGGGGATCGATGAAAGGTGAAATATATTTGGTAGAAGACCTCGGGGTTGATAAAATAATCAGAGTGAAAATGAACGGAATGGTTCTTCGTATTCGAATAGCTTGTGAGGAATATTTTCATGTCGGTGAAACCGTTATGCTTGATGTTGATACCACTAAAGCAAAATTTTTCGATCCGATAACGGAGAAAAGCTTGGAGCGCTAAATGTTCAAAAACGGAAAGATAAATAATCTCACCATGAGAGACGTTGCCCGGGAGGCAGGGGTGTCACAATCAACGGTATCTCATTATTTAAACAAATCAGCGCCAGTTTCTGCCTCAACCTGTCAGAAGATCATCGAAGCCATTCAAAAATTAAATTATCAGCCGAATTTAATCGCTCGAAATTTGAAGAGAAAAAAGAGTAATACCATTGGACTTTTTATTCCGGATATGATGAATTTGTATTACGCCGAATTAGCAAAAGGAGTGACAGATGCCGCCCAACAAGAGGGATATGCTGTGATTCTTTATGCTACTGGCTATCGGCGGGAAATGGAAGGAGAATTTGTCGATCTGGTCCTTCAACAACAAGTCGACGGGGTAATTATTGCCTATAATTTTATTGATGAGCGACTTTGGAAAAGATTGGAAGAGAATCAAGCTCAAGCGGTGATGTTAGACGTGTATCCTGCTCAAAAAATTGGACCGACAATTGTGATTGATGGGGAAAAGGGAATTCATGAAGCCGTCAATTATCTTTACCAATTGGGGCATCGCGATTACGCCTTTTTAAGTGAACCTCCTTATGTTCTTCCCCTTATTATTCGAAACCGCGCTTTTATGAGTGTTCTGAAAGAAAAAAATATTCCTGTGAACAAAGAATGGGTGTTGGTTGAAAAGCGTCAGATCAATCGGGTGGAGATCGGGTTTTCTTTGGGGAAAGATCTCCTTAGTCGAAAAGAACTCCCCACAGCGGTATTAACCAGTTCTGATTTAGTAGCGGTGGGAGCCATCAAGGCCTTTCTTTCTTCAGGAATCCGGGTACCGGATGACATATCGGTGGTCGGATTTGACGATATTACTCTGGCTTCTTATATTCATCCATCACTCACCACCATAGCCCAACCAAAATATCAAATGGGAAGGATGAGTGTGGAATTGTTATTAAAAATAATGACTGGTCAAATTTTGCCAGATTCATTCATGATAAATGTTTTCGAACCCAAATTGGTGGTTCGCCTGTCGACCGGAATTCCAAAAAAGAAATCTTATTAATCGGAAGGCGCTATCGGAACACTGAGTATGGATCAGTTGGATATGATTTGCTGAATTATTCGTAAAATACTTCCATTGTTAAACAAGGGAGGTGATGGCTTCGGGGGGAATCTTAAGTATTTTGCTCAAAATCTTTTTAACCAAAATACTTTTATATGAGAGGAAGGGAGTCAGATGAAAAAATTGGTCAGTATGTTCATGGTTTTAATGTTATGCCTGGGAGTGATCTCTGGTATGGCTTTTGCCGAGGATGTCACTCTCACCATTACCTGGGCGGGTTGGGCGCCAATGGATACCTTGGTTGCTTTAGCCGAAGAATTTACTGCTCAAACCGGCATAAAGATTAAAGGAGATCCTGTACCATGGCCACAGTATCACGATAAAGTATTCACCGAATTTGCTTCTGGAAAAACCAGCTTTGATATTGTCCTCCCCGATTCGCAATGGATCGGAGAAGCGGTGGTGGGCAATCATCTCCTCGACATTACCGATTGGTTCAACAAAACCGTTAAAAAAGAAGATTTCTACGATGTGTTCATCCAATCGTTCTGTGAATACCCCGATGGAAGCGCCAAGTATTACGGTGTTCCCGCTTTAGGCGATTTCTGTGGAATGGCCTACCGCAAAGACTTGTTTGATGATCCCAAGGAACAAGAAGCTTTTAAAGCGAAATATGGATACGATTTAAAAGTTCCAGAAACTTACAGTCAACTGAAAGATATCGCCGAATTCTTCACTCGTCCGGACAAAAACCTTTATGGAATTGCTCTCTGGCAAGCACCAATTCCATCTGGAGGATTGGTGGATGAGTTTTTGGCTGTTTTCTGGTCTTTCGGTGCCGATTTATGGGATCCGAAAACCGGACAGGTGAAGGGGATATTAAACAGTGAAAAAGGAGTAAAGGCTGCCCAGTGGTGGCTTGATATGTATAAATTCTGCCCACCCGGATCGACCAACTACAGCATGGATGAAGCCAATACTGCCATGCAGCAGGGCCTGGTAGCCATGATGGCAACTTACCTCGCATTTTATCCCGGTTTGGTTGATCCGAATATGTCCATGGTGGCGGATAAAATTGACTTCATGCCGACTCCGAAAGAAGAACAATGGTGGATTCAGTTAGGCGGGCAGGGAATGTCAGTATCCTCCTACTCACCCCATAAAGAAGAAGCCCTTAAATTCATGGAATGGTGGCTTACACCAGAAACCCAGTGGAAGTGGGCTCAAGCAGGTATGTTCAGTTGTATGAAATCTATCGTTGAAGATGATAAGTATCTCGGTTACGCTCCAGTGAACAAAGTGGCCCGGGAAAGCTATCCTCATCTCCGTGATTTCTGGGAAATTCCCCAATACAACGAGATGGGCACTTTTATGGCTGAAACACTGAATGCTGCTGTTCTTGGAAAATACACTGCTCAGGAAGCTATGGACATCACCGCAGAAAAACATGAGGAAATTCTTAAAAAGGCTGGGTATCCTTTGAAATAAGTTGGGTGACAATCTATTTCCCTCTCCCGGAATTTTCCGGGAGAGGGATTACGATATTTTCAATTTTGGTAAGGAATCGGAGTGATGCAATTGGCCACCATAAAAAAAAGTTGGATGAATCAGATTTCTGATCGTTCTATGCTCTATATGTTTTTACTGCCCACTTTTGCCTTCTTGTTGTTTTTGGTCGTATTTCCTTTAATTTGGTCGCTCTATCTCAGCTTCTGCGATTATTCCGCCAATACTGCTAACCCCCCGATTTATACTGGAGTTGCGAATTATACTTATATCTTCCGTCAAACCGATGTTTGGGAACGATTTATTCGAACCGGTCAGTTCGTTGTCGAAGCAGTTATTATTGAATTTTTTTTAGGTTTTCTTATTGCTATGCTTTTGAATCGTGAATTTCGAGGGAAAAGACTTTTAACCACTCTCTTTATCCTACCTATGATGTTTTCTCCAGCGGTCATCGGTAAATTTTTCCGTTTTATGCTCGATACCAATTGGGGAATCGTCAATTATATTTTGGGACAGTTATTTGGAATTCAAAAGATTGCCTGGACAACCAGCTATGAATACGCCCTGTCTTCAATTGTGCTCACTGATGTATGGATCTGGACACCGTTTATGGTTCTATTGAGTCTTGCTGGTCTTTCCAGTGTTCCGAAATACCTTTATGAAGCAGCTGATGTCGATCGTGCCTCGGCGTGGTTTAAGTTTCGATACATCACCCTCCCTTATGTCGCACCCATTTTAACCCTGGCGGCGCTCTTCCGGACTATGGATGCATTTCGCTTTTTTGACGTGGTCTATGTTCTCACTGAAGGCGGACCGTCTTATACAACCCAAATTGTCCCCTTTTATATTTATAAGCTTGCCTTTTCTTACTGGAATACTGGGATGTCGTGCGCGTTGGCTTATATTTTACTGATCATCATCATCGCCCTCAGTAATATTTATGTAAATTACCTCAACAGCGTGAGAAGGGCTTAGGAGGGCTTCCATGAACGAATTTGTTAGAAGAAGATATAAAGACCGGGTCATCGTTCTCATTTTGGTGATAATGCTCGTTATCTATCTCTTTCCTATCTATTGGATGTTTTCAACAGCGACCAAATCGAAAGCCGATGCTTTTTCACTCCCTCCCAAGTGGGTTTGGAAACCGAATCTGGATAATTTTAAGAATATCTTTATTACTGGTGCCGGTGGAGCACTGGGGAAAACCAAGGTGGAAACCAAACCGAAGCCATCAGCCTTTTTTCGTCAGCTCATGAATAGTATTGTCATTTCATTCGTAAGTACCCTGTTAGCCACCTTTTTGGGTGCTCTCTCCGGCTATGTTTTTTCCCGAATGACGGTGCGTGGGAAAGACGATCTTCTCTTCGTGGTGTTAAGCAGCCGAATGTTACCTCCGGTAGTCATTACTATACCGTTGGTGATGATGTATCGAGCCTTGGGTCTGTTTGACACCCGCCTGGGTCTCATCATCATGTATACCGTTTTTAATTTAGCTTTCTCGGTTTGGATGATGAGGAGTTTTGTCGATGACATTCCCCGCGAGTATGAAGAAGCAGCTTTGGTGGATGGCTATTCTCGTTTTCAAGCTTTTTTTAAATTTATTTTTCCCGAGATGAGAGTAGGCATGGTCGCAACGGCAATTTTTAGTTTGATTATGACCTGGAACGAGTTTACCTTTTCGCTGTTGCTCACCGGAGAGAATGCACGAACTGCAGTTCCTTCCATTGCGCTTTCGCTGGGAACGGCTGGAGTCAATTGGGGTCAAATTGCTGCAGGATCTTTTCTGATGGTTATCCCGGTGGTGATCTTCACCTTTTTACTCGGGGGAAACTTGATCCGCGGTTTTACTTTCGGAGCAATAAAGGAGTAGATGCGTATGAAATTTTTCGCTCGATTGAAAAAATATATGGAGCCCCTCTCCATTTTTTTAGTCATATTCGGGATTTTCAGTCTTTGCCAACCCTTCATTTTTTTTCTTTATCATTATGGGTTTGCTTTTTTAGGTGTTGGGACCGGACTCTATACCATCTTTTCCCATATACCCTCTTTGCAGAATCTTGAGGATCTCTCTTATACCAAAAATACTGAGGAGGCTTCCTGATGTCCTCAGTGACTGTTGATCGGCTCTATAAAAAATATGGGAAAGTGGAAGCGGTCAAGGAAGTATCATTTGTGGTTGAAGAAGGGGAATTTACCGTTTTGCTTGGTCCTTCTGGATGTGGGAAAACGACCACCCTCCGCTGTATTGCTGGACTGGAGATTCCCAACGGTGGAACCATCAAGTTCGATGATGAAGACGTGACCAATTTAAGCCCGGCAGCCCGGAATATTGCTTTTGTTTTTCAACTCTATGCCCTCTATCCCCATCTTTCCGTTTATGACAATATTGCTTTTCCACTCCGTGCTGAAAAACTCGCAAAAGAGGAAGTAAAAAAACAGACGGAGGAAGTATTAAAGCTTTTGCAGATAGAAGATGTTCAAAACATGAAACCCCGTAAGTTAACCAGTGGTCAAAAACAGAGAGTCGCTCTGGGTCGAGCTATCGTTCGGCGACCACGAGTATTTTTATTGGACGAGCCTCTTTCCAATATTGATGCCAAGTTGCGAGAGATGACTCGAGCTGAGCTGAAGAGACTCCAAAAAACAATCGGAGCCACGACTCTCTATGTGACCCATGATCAGGTGGAAGCGATGACTATGGCTGATAAAATTGTGGTGATGAACTTCGGAGATATTCAACAAATTGGAACTCCTTACGAAGTTTACCATTATCCCGCTAATCTCTTTGTCGCACGTTTTATTGGGAGTCCGGGAATGAATTTTATCTCGGGGAAGATTATCACTGAACTGGGGAAAGTACTAATTGAATTGCCGGGACAACTCAAAGCTGGCCTGAGTGTGAAACAGCAGGATGCTTTATCACAATCGAATCAAAGCCGTGATGTGGTTTTAGGAGTGCGGCCGGAGGATGTGAAGGTTTTTCCTCAAGAAGAGACCCTTTATCCGGCCGAGGTGTATGTTTTTGAACCTTTAGGTGTACAAAACATCGTCACTCTAAAAATTGCTGATACTCTTATCAAAGCGACCCTTCCCGGAGATGTTTTTCTTCAAATCGGCGAAAAAGTAAGCGTTTCTTTCCGAGAAATACGGATTTTCGACAAACAGTCGGAAAAACTTATCGCATAGGTGAAAATTCATGTCTAATCTTTCTTTGATTAACCTTACTAAAAAATATGGAAGAGTAACCGCCGTTTCACGGTTGAATTTAGAAGTTGAAAACAGGAAAGTTACGGTTTTATTAGGACCGACTGCTGCCGGAAAAACGACTACCCTTCGTTGTATTGCAGGTCTCGAAAAACCACAAGCCGGCGATATTTTCATCGATGGTGAAAGGATCAATGATTTGCCTCCGAAAGATAGGGATGTCGCCTTTGTTTTTCAAAACTTTTCTCTTTATCCCCGTTACACAGTTTTTGAAAATATTGCCTCGCCACTCCGGATCCGAAATATTTCAAAAGATGATATTGAGAAAAATGTGAAACGAGTGGCACACATGCTCCATATTGATCATCTTTTGGAGCGAAAACCAATTTTTATCAGTGGTGGTGAAATGCAGCGTGTGGCTATCGCCCGGGCCCTGGTCCGCAATCCCCGGGTTTTTCTTCTGGATGAACCTTTAACCAACTTGGATGCCAAAATCCGGGAAGAAACTCGAACCGAGTTGAAAAGGCTCCAAAACGAAACCGGTGCCACTTTTTTCTACGCTACTCCGGATCAAATCGATGCGCTCTCCATCGGTGACCGTATCGTCATCATCAATGAAGGGCATGTCATACAAGTCGGTTCGCCGTATGAGATCTATCACCAGCCAGCTAATCTTTTTGTGGCCGACTTCGTGGGAAGTCCAGCCATGAATTTTTTACCGGCAGTTTTTTCGGAGAATGGTATGATTGATGTTGGTCCGAATTTAATGAAAATTCAACTTCCAATTGAGAAAACCCAACTCTGCCGGCAGTATCTTTCTGCACGAGAAATTATTATCGGTATTCGCCCGGAAGATATCACTTTATCTCAAGAAAAAACTGCTACTTCCTTTTCGGCACAAGTGGAAGTGATCGAACCGCTTGGCATGTCGCAAATTATCCGATTAAAAATGAACTCCATATCCATCCGGGTCCGTTCTGAAGGAATTTCTGAATTGACCGTCGATTCCTCAATCCATTTTACGATGAAAGAAAAGAAGATACACATCTTTGATAAAAACTCGGAAAAGCGCATTGCTTGAAGGAGAATTCACATGAAAATCGGTTTATTTATCGTTCAATTTTACCATCTGACTTTTGACCAGGTTCTCGACATGGTGTTTAAAGCAGGCTTGGAAGCCGTAGAAATTGGTACCGGCAATTATTGCACCCAACTTCATCATTGCGATCTCCAAAAAGTTCTTTCCAACTCTGAGGAGCTTAAAGAATTTAAGAAAAAAATTGATGACCGAGGTCTTATCATCAGTGCTCTCTCCTGTCACGGAAATTCTCTTCATCCTCAAAAAGCGATTGCCGAACAGCATCAAAAAACGTTTCGTGATACCATATTGCTGGCAGAAAAGTTGGGTGTTGATCGAGTAATCAACTTCTCCGGTTGCCCTGGGGATTCGGAGACATCTCAATTCCCAAACTGGATAACCTGTCCCTGGCCGGATGATTTTACCAAGGTCGTTCATTGGCAATGGGAAGAAAAAATACTTCCCTATTGGGAAAAAGAGGTGGTATTTGCCCGTGACCACGGAGTGAAAGTTTGTATCGAAATGCACCCGGGTTTCTCGGTTTATAACACCGACACCTTACTCCGCTTACGCAACGCAGTAGGAGATACTATTGGAGCTAACTTTGATCCCAGCCATCTCTACTGGCAGGGTATTAACCCGGTGATATCGATCCGTACCCTGGGGAAAGCTATCTATCACGTTCACGCCAAAGATGTGAGCATTGATCCGGTCAATGTTCTCCGGAACGGCGTACTGGATGCGACACCTTATAATCAAGTTGAAAAGCGTTCCTGGATCTTTCGTACCGTCGGTTATGGTCATGATGCCAAATGCTGGAAAGATATCATTTCCGCCCTCCGTACTGTTGGGTATGATGATGTTCTTTCGATCGAACATGAGGACATTCTGGCATCACTGGAAGAAGGTTTCCAGAAAGCAGTTGGGTTTTTAAAAGAGGTCAGCTTGAAAGAGGAATATGGAAAAACCTGGTGGGACTGAAAGGAGGTCAAAAATGAGTTTTGGAGTAAATCTTTTTCTCTGGACGGCAGCCTATACCGACCATGAACAGCATTTGATCCCCATGGTTGCAAAAATGGGCTTTGACGTGGTTGAAATTCCGTTAGATTTACTGGATCAAATCAGTGTTGAAAGCACCAAAAAGGTTCTCCAAGATTCCGGATTAAAAGTGACCGGTTGTGCAGTAGTCGGAGAAAAGCGAGACCTGATCAGTGACAATGTTGATATCCGGAAAAATGCTTTTCAATATTTTTCAGATTGTATCAAAATGCTTTCTGCCTGGGGCGGTGAGATACTGTGCGGTCCCTGTTATTCAGCAGTGGGTAAATTGACGGGTGAAGCACGGACTCAGGAAGAATGGCGTCGAGCGGTGGCGGGATTAAAAGAGTTAAGCAAGGTAGCGGAAGATTATAAGGTAAAAATTGCCCTTGAACCTCTCAATCGGTTTGAAACCTATTTTCTCAACATTGCTGAAGATGCGGTGAAACTGGTGCAGGATGTGGGAAGTCCCTGGGTTGGAATCCACCTGGATACCTTCCATATGAATATTGAAGAGAAATCATTAGGGGGAGCCATTAAAACTGCAGGGAAATTGCTCTATCATGTCCACACCTGTGAAAATGACCGTGGGACTCCGGGGGAGGGTCATGTTCCCTGGCAGGATGTGTTTGACGCTCTTAAGGAAATTCAATATTCTGGTGATATGGTTATCGAATCATTTGTTCCGGGCGTGAAAGAAATTGCGCGGGCGGCTTCCATTTGGAGACCCATGGCAAAAGACAGTGAACATATTGCGCGCGAAGGTCTTCGCTTCCTTACCGAGAATTGGGAAATTAAACATTTTGACATAAATGAATAACTGCCGTTTTCTCAATTTAAAATTGATCTTTGGGGAAACGTCAGTTTTCTGCATATTGCATTATTTTATGGTATGATGATTGGTAATTAAAGTGTTTTAGAGCTCCTGCTTTAGCAGGAAATAAATGTTCACTCTATCTCCTTTCCCTTTTGGTAAAATAGAAGAGATAATTGTTGAATTATCAAAATTTGGCTAACTTGCGATATCACCCGTCAAGGATAGAAATTAATTTTCAAGTTTGTAACCGCATCGAAAGGATTAAACTTTTTAACTTTATAACCGATATATATAGTAACAATGAGAAAGGTGTGAGAAGCCCTGATATGAAAATCTCGGAAACGCAAGTAAAAAATGTAATACGGGCATACAATGAAAAAAAAATGAAAAGGAATCGTGATTTGATAACTGATAATATTTCATCTTCAACTGCTTCTTTGACTTCAATTTCGGTTGAAATAAAGAGGTTTCATAATCGGTATAAAGAAATTCCCAATACTCGAGAGCATCTCATAGACGACATTAAAAATAAAATCGAAAATGGTACCTATCAGATTAGTGGATACGACATCGTCGAGAAACTCATGGGAAGAGAAGCAGCCGATTTACTGATTGATGAAATGAATGAGTAATTTTTGACACTGCCGATTTGGTATCATTTAAATTTTATGGTATTGTATAGCTTTTCTCATTAAATGAATTATTGGGATTTATTCAATTCCATCTACTTTTTCCCACTCACCCTGCGGTTATAAGTTCCACATTCATCAATTTTTGTTTATTCGTTTTATCGTGATTGAGTCAATGAAAAAACCTTTCTGGAATATTTGTTTTGCATTGAACGTTTCGCTTCCAGGATAGATATACAGTATACATGTCAGGCTGCAGGTCTCAATAATAGATTAGTTACTGAGTTTTCAGGATAGACCCTCATGGTGATTCGTAGCACCATAGGATATGGAAATTTCCAATTGTTGAGGCGTTGAGTCGTTGAGTTGTTGAGTTGAAAAAGATCAAAAAGATGAGATTCTCACGCCATACTCTTGAATTCTTTCTCCAAGTGTATACATGTTGTTTCGAATTTTTTCATCTTACGCCGTAGGCTGCCATCCTAACAGTTTACAGGATAAGTGACGTCTT
>CAYSWT010000040.1:0-17254 GCA_964434845.1 uncultured Atribacterota bacterium
GCATAGATGACATATTAAGAAATAGGCTTTGGAACGGTCTAAAACAATATTATTGGGATGTAGTAGAAAAAAAACTTTATGCTAATCCATATTCCGGTGGATTAGCATATCCACTTTCAAAAGATAAATAAAGTTATGGTGCCTGTCACCTAAGTTATTAAGTTATTCATACCTGACGCTCAATTATGAAATTATCCCATGACTTACCAGAAAAGTATCAAAGGTGGTTTAATCATCATCGGTGAAACAAACCTAGGGGTTCCATTGAAGCTATAAGCTAAACGTGCCTGTCACCTAAGTTATGAATTCCTACAAATTCTATCTTTTCATCGGGAATGGATTTGACATCGAGATAGGCAGCAATGGCTTCCTGGATTCTTTCCATCAACTCATCGGTTTTCCGAGCTTGGGTGTGGCAACCCGGAAGTTCAACCACCTTTCCTACCAACCATCCGTCCTCATCTCGTTCGATAAGAACCGTGTATTCTTTCATCATTGATCACCTCGTTTACTATAATACCATGCAGGATAGACCGCCATGCTGCTACGCAGCACCATATGAGTATGGAAATACCAAAATGTTGAGATGTTGAGATGTTGAGGTGTTGAGTTGAAAAAAATAAAAAGATGAGATCCTCACTTGATTAAGACCTCGTTCAGGATGACAACACTATAATTATGGGTGAGGATGAGGGTGGATTTTTAAACTGTTTACTGTTCACTGTATTTCCAGGATAGAAATGAGTTAGCTGTTTATATCCAAGATCCCGGCTCGATAGTCCTGAGTCTGACGCCTCAAGTGGCGATGACGCTGGATCTATTTCCTGTTCCAGAATTGCGTGTGCACGGCACCGGGACAACCGAACTTGACCTTTTACCAGCTGTAGAAGATTTACTGCGAGCTATCTTTGCTCGATACGAAAATCTCCAGGCAACTGAATTGCCCACTTTCATTGCCCTTCCTGAAGGGTTCGTAGCTACGCAGAGCAAGATAAACACCCTCGGCGATAACCGGGATGCTGCCTATTTTTCGACTGTGGAAGTAAACGCCTGGACAAAAGTTGGAGATTGCCGCAGGGATGCCGCATTTACCTTGCCAGATGACCCTGATGAATTTGTGATCATATACGGGGTTAACCATGAGGCTACCGGTAAAGCTACCTATTCCAACTGTGTTGTTTACGGCCTGCAATATTTGAATGGCGTCGCTGCAGTTGATAGTGGGACATATCAGGGTAGCGCCGAGGACTACATCCCCGGACATCCCCAAGCTCAATACCTGTATGCCTGGAAGATAGCCAGGTCAAGCAATGGCGAGCTGCACTGTCTCGAAGTACCCGTTAGGCCGCAGCGTTATGGCATCGGCCTGGATGACAAATTGATACTGTTTTTCCGTACCTATCTTGGAAAAGCCACCAAAGTTGGACCATCTCATAACGAGCTTGTTTTAGATCGCGTCATAAGATTTAGTCCAAAGAAATAGAATTTGGTTACCAATGATAATATCCTGATTCTCATGAAAAACAGGGAGGGGATGACTATGAACCACCTCCCTCCCTACCGTAAACGGGAGGTTAGCTGCTTTCTTCTTAACGGGGACAAACTTTTGGTAACTTCCAGGTTCCGTCTAAGACTTCTCTCTTTGGCCAATAGATTCTTAAGGTGATATTGAATGGTTCATTGGCAGGAACTGGAAGCCAATTCGACTCCCATTCCGGTCCGGGAGAAGAATTCTGTAAGTAAATATCCAAAGATCCATCGGGATTGAGCTTCATCACGTTTTGTTTACTGGTTAAATTGTATCGATGGATAGGATTCTCGATGAGATATATCTTTGAGTCATAAGCAGTGAGAGACCAAAATGCATTGGTTGGAGGGATTTGGTCCTTTTCAAAGTGGACGAGATAGTTTTTGCTTCCATGAAGAATTTCGGAGTTACAATCGATATTGGTCTCCGGATACACGGCGTCTTCAGGGAGGTTCGCTCCAAGTCCAATAAAAGCAATCTTTGCTCGCATCATGTAATTGGCACCGTATGAACCGGTAAACATAGGCATGAAGCGCCAGTTATCCTTCGCGGGGGTCGGATTTTGAGTCTTCATGTTTTTTAAAGCATCCTGGGCTGCTTGACTGAGTGTTTCCTGGACATTGTGATTGAAGCTATAAAAATCAAGTCTCTTGCCCGGTATGATCCCTATTTGGCTCATGAGCGCAACGATAGGCCAATCCTGGATGTGGGGTGGGTTTTCAATCATCAGTTCAGCAAAGGTTTCAAAAAAGGTGGCTGCATCCATCTGCTCAATCACTTGAGGAGGAGTCATACCGCCCTCTTCGATAGCTTTGATTATTTTGAGAAATCGAGGGTCTTTTCGTGGGCTCGAGACGGTTTCACTGGATTGATCTTCTGGATTTCCAATCTGCTTCAGTTGATACCCGTCTTGGATTGCATGGATAGTGGAATACTCTGCTTCGCTTCCAACTTCAAGCCGGGCCAATATCCAGACCTGATTGGTTGGTGATTTGATCAATCGGAAATCATGAACCAACTCCTTGACTTCCGGTGAGGAATTGGCTGGGAGCTGACCATTCCAGTTGGGACCAACAATGAGGAATTGCCCACCTTCGGAACCGATAGTCCGGGAACTGGGACCGGCAAAGGTATCAGTCCACATATCCATCATATGAAAAAGATAGTAACGATCCCCGATTTGAGGGATAGTAAGGAGAATTGGACCTTGGTTAAGGTTGAGCCAAGCTACTGAATACAGTGTGTCACGATTCGGTCGAACGATGTTACGGTCACTGGGTGAGGTAGGTTTTCGAAAGTGGGCAAAATGATTGTCAGGAATATTCTGAGTGAGCTGGGTTACTTTGGTTAAAACCATCGGGTAGGCATAGATATAAGTCTGATAACCAATGTCATAGAGGCTCTCAGCGGCTCCTGCAGTAATGCTAAAAAAGAGGAAAAAAAGACATGTAATAAAGAAGAAATGGCGATTAATATTTTTCATTTTCTCCCCACCCTTTTATTAAAAAATTTTTTTACTTTCTTATGATACTCTTGTGAGGAAATATTGTAAATAATTAATCTGGAAATATGGTAGTGAAAGAAAATTTTTGGAAAAAACGGAGAATTGAACCAGCCCGAGGGGCGGACTGCCAACAGTTTTTGAATGATATTGGATACCTCAGGTGAGATAGGGAGAGTCCGCTTTTGCCTGGTTTTTGATACCTCGCTCCGGATGGTGACTTCAAGCGATCGGAAATCAAAGTCGCTTTTCATCAGCTGCAGGGCTTCGCCAGGGCGAATTCCGGTGTCGAGCATAAAGAGCATGAGGGCATCAGGATACTTCCGGAAGAAAAAGGATAAAAAATACCAGTAATCTTTCTCAGTCCGCTGTGATATGCCTTGCGCCCTTTTTTCTAAAATGAAGCATTGGAGGTGGTCTTCAAAGCTAAAATGACGGCGAATAGGGACAACTTTAGTCAACTTCGCTCACCTCGTTTAGTACGAGGAAGGCTTTTTAAGAGCGCCGGACTCGGTGAAAATGAGCAGATTTTCAAGGGGGGCGATGAGAAGAAACCGCTCTATAAAGCGATGGAGCGGAAAACGGGATTTGAACCCGCGACCCTCGGCTTGGGAAGCCGATGCTCTACCTGCTGAGCTATTTCCGCTCCTGTGTTTATTATATTACCGTTTATTCTTATTTTTTTCAAGTATTAATGTATAAGAGTCTCTGGTTTTTCATGAAACAGTCTTCTATGATGTTGTTCAATAACATTCCACCGGTGGAGAGGAATTATTTTGGGGTACGATGATTCGATCTTATTATTTTTATATCAAGGTTATTAAACATTCACCATTCACTGTACTTGAAGTACCCCAAAAGGGAATTTCTTGATTATAATCTGTATATGAGGAAATCACGCCGTGGTGTTGATGAAAATATTTGGAAAAATTTCGGTCAGATTTGGGATATTGCCTGGATAACGATCGCTCCAATTGTTCTGGGTCTCTTCTTAGGTCAGTATCTTGATCGAAAATATCCCATAGGCTTTTCCTGGACACTTTCGATGCTGGTTCTTGGAGCTTTTTTTGGTTTTTACAATCTCTATCAGTTTTTTATGAAAGAGATCAAGCAATACGAAAAAAAAGACGAAGAAAAACATGATGATAAAACCCCTCATTAGTCTCCTTGCTGGATCAGGTCTCTCAATATTGGTGGTCTGGTTGCTGGCCTGGAGTGTCAAAAAAACAATTCTGTTTAAAAAACCTCAAAATATATCAAATCTTGCCGGGCGTTTAGCCGTGTCTGGACTACTGGTCATCTTGATATTTAAATATCTCAAACCAGATATTTTACCTTTTTTTCTTGGTTTTTTTATCGCTTACTTCTTGACAGTTTGGATTATGAGTATAAAATGCTTTAAAGGTGATGGAATGTGGAAATCTTAACAACACGTGTGCTTTTTTTTATCGGACCCCTTCCGGTAACCCCTACCGTTACTGCTACCTGGATAGTGATGGGTTTTTTGGTTATAATATCCATTCTGGTTACCCGAAAGTTGGAATTTATTCCCGGACGATTTCAAAATCTTCTCGAAATGTTCGTGGAAGCCATACTCAACATGATCGAGGATATGTCACCTCATAATGGTAGGCTTTTTCTCCCTCTGGTCGGAACCTTAGCTCTTTTCATCGGTACCGCCAATCTTACCGGGCTTGTTCCTGGTCTAAAAGCTCCCACCAGTGACTTAAATACGACTCTGGCGTTAGCGTTGGTCGTTTTCTGTGCCGTCCCTTATTACGGAATAAAAATCCAGGGTTGGAAAGAGTATCTCAAAACTTTTATTCAACCTTCACCGATATTGCTCCCTTTCCATATCTTAGAAGAGATCACCCGTACCTTTTCGCTGGCACTTCGTCTTTTTGGGAACATATTGGGGGAAGAGATCATCATTGCGATATTATTCCTTCTTTCCCCTCTGTTTGTACCAGTACCGATGATGCTGTTTGCAATTTTTACCGGTGTCATACAAGCCTATATTTTTTCGATTCTGACTATCGTCTATTTAAGTGCAGCGGTTGAAAAAGAGAGCTAATCCGCAGGTAATAATTTTCTCACAATATTTTTAACCAGCCTTGAAACTTCATGTAGTACCAAAATCGCTTTTTTAATTTTGGAAAAATGATGCGGCAAGATTTTTAAACTTTTACCTTTATGATGGAGGCATAAAAAATATCGATATTCCTCATAAGTGAGATGAAATCATTTCAGCTCCTAAGTGTTATAATACATAATTTGAAATGCTTAACACAAAGTGATAAAATCCACAAAATTTACCAAAAGAGGTGACTGATTGTGCAGGGAGAAATTTTATTTTTATGTGTAACGGTGGCCACTGCTGGATTTGCCATCGCCATTGGAGTTATTTTTCCGGCGTTGGGACAGGGAAGAGCATGTGCGAAAGCCCTGGAGGGAATTGCACGACAGCCGGAAGCAACTGGAGCAATCAGCAGGACACTTTTTGTCGGGCTTGCCCTGCTTGAATCTTTAGCAATTTATGTCCTGGTGGTTTCATTGATACTTCTATTTGCTAACCCGCTTTTAAAATATGTTTTCAAATGAGGTATTTTTGACCAATGATAAGTATTGATCGCAGTATCATTTTCCAGATCACCAACTTTATTGTCCTGGTTATGCTACTGTTTCGTTTTCTTTTCAAGCCGGTTGTTCAAGCACTCGATAAGAGATCCAACCATATCCAGGATGAATTGGCAAAAATAGAGAAAACAAAATCTGAGGCAGAAGAAGTCAGGAAAAATTATGAAGAAGAAAGCAAAAAAATCCATGAAAAATACCAAGAGATCTTAGAACTGGCCAACCAAGATGCTGCTAAAATTAAATCTAAAATCATAGACGAAGCCTATCAGGAAGGCGAGAGAATTAAAAAAACCTACGAAGAAAAAGCTCGTTTGGAAATCGAGAAATTCTTTACCGAGCTCAAGATGGATATTGTCGGCATCTCTACCGAAATTGCTGAAAAAATTTTGAAAGAACATATTGACGTAACCGTACAGGATGAATTAATTGATCATCTTCTTGAGAAAGCGGTATCTCAGATTGAAGTGAAATTGGATGTCAAATATGACCAGTAAAAAAGAAATCATCAAGATGATCGTTCCATTCCCGATGACCGATCATCAACGGACAACTGTGCGTCACCATCTCTCCCGAATTACCGATGTCACAAACGCAGTATTCCAGGAAGAAGTTGATCCAACGCTGATCGGTGGCATCATCATTATCTGTGGAGAAAAATATATCGACTGTAGCCTCAAGACTCAACTTCTGAAGATTCGGGAAAGCATTTTAAAAGAAGGATAGACGCCATGCAGCTTCGCAGTATGAAGTTTCATCTGCTTATTTTTACTCTTTTCAATATTCCAATCTTACGACGTAAGTTGACTTTTCAGGAGAGAAATAATGTCGATTTTAACTGACACCCTGCTTAAGGCAAGGGAGACGATAAAAGATTTTGTTCCGGAACCGGAAATCAACGAAGTTGGTGAAGTGATTGAAGTAATGGACGGAATAGCCATCATCAAAGGGCTGAAAGAAGCCATGATGGGTGAAATGGTAGTATTTCAAAAGGAGCTTTCCGGTCAAGTCTTTAATCTCGAGCGAAACCGCATCAGTTGTATTCTTTTTGGAGACTATTCTCTTCTCCATGAAGGAGACCGGGTCTTCCGAACCAATCGAGTATTAGAAATTCCAGTCGGTGAAGAATTGTTAGGCCGGATTATTGATCCGTTAGGAAACCTCTTAGACGGAGGGGCATCTCCTGATTGTCGACATAAAAGACCGGTTATCAACCGGGCACCGGAAGTGATCCAGCGCCGTCCGGTTCAGCGACCACTTTTTACTGGAATCAAAGCTATCGATGCCATGATCCCGCTCGGGAAAGGACAGCGGGAGCTCATTATCGGTGACCGCCGTACCGGGAAGACGACCATTGCCTTAGATACCATCATTCATCAGAAAAATAAGAATGTAATCTGCATCTATGTCGCTATTGGACAACGCTTATCAGCGATTACGGAAATTGTTGATATTTTAAAGCGTTTTGGGGCTTTGAATTATACTATCATTGTTTCTACCTCGGCTGAAGAGTCCCCGGCTCTCCTCTATCTCGCTCCCTATAGCGGCTGTACTATTGCTGAATATTTCATGTATAATGGCTTCGATGTGTTGATTGTTTATGATGATTTATCCAAGCACGCTGTCGCCTATCGTTCGCTCTCCCTGCTTATGCGACGATCCCCAGGTCGGGAATCGTACCCGGGTGATGTTTTTTATCTTCACTCCCGTCTTTTGGAACGAAGCGCACAACTCTCTGATGATTTAGGGGGAGGTTCGATATCAGCGCTCCCAATCGTCGAGACTCAAGAAGGCGACATTGCCGCCTATATTCCAACCAATATCATTTCCATCACCGATGGTCAGATTTACCTCGAGAGTAGTCTTTTCGCTAAAGGGTTTCTCCCCCCCATCAACATCGGTCTTTCGGTGTCGAGAGTTGGCGGAGGAGCTCAGACTCCAATTATGAAAAAGGTAGCCCGCCGGCTCCGTCTCGATCTCGCCCAATATTCCGAATTAGAAGATTTTGCCCGTTTTAGTTCAGAGCTGGATGAAATCACCACCCGTCAGCTGGAACACGGAAAACGCGTTCTTCAACTGACGACCCAGAGCCAGTTCCAACCCATCGATATTGCCTTTGAAATCCTAACAGTTTATGCTGCCACCCAAGGTCTCATCGACCATATCCCGCTCGACCTTATAAAAAAATGGGAAGCCGGCCTCTACGTGTTTGCTGAGGAAAACAAAAAGGATCTTTTGACCGAGTTGAGACAAGATAAAGATTTAGATTCCAAATTGGAACAGGATATGAAGAATTTTATTAATTCTTTCACTGATCAATTTTTAAAGAAGCACCTTCTTTCCAATTCCGAAGGATAACCAGATCACTTCTACTGAAATTGGTGAAAAGTAATGGCGAAACTACAATATATAAAAAAGCAAATTGATTTAATCAAACAGATTCAGCACGTTACCAGAACCATGAAAATCATTTCCGCCGTCCGGTGGCGGATGGGGAAGCGAACACTTGATGAAGCGCGACGTTTTTCAGAATATCTCCTCCATTTGAATGAAATGATCCATCTTCATCTTCCCACTCACCTTCTCCGTCCTCATCCGCCCCGAGGGTTCGCCGTTATTGGTATTTTTTCCGATAAAGGTTTGGTCGGGGGTTTTAATTCGGTTTTAGCGAGTAAAATC
Source organism: uncultured Atribacterota bacterium (assembly GCA_964434845.1). GTDB lineage: Bacteria > Atribacterota > Atribacteria > Atribacterales > Atribacteraceae > CAYSWT01. Next base: position 8,343 of record CAYSWT010000040.1, read on the forward strand.
AATACTTTTATTGATAATCAGGAACATGAGGGAAATAAAAGCCATATAATTATATTGGGAACTCAGGGAATATCACTTTTTAAAAAGAAAGCACCCGATATTCTCTTGACGCACCCCCTACCTATCCATCAGGTTCCCCATTATCAAGATGTAAGAGATCTCATCTATCGTATCCGAATGTTTCACGAAGAAAAATATTTTTCACATCTCTTTATTGCTTACAATCAGTATCTCTCGGTTTCCAAATATCAACCGGTCATTCAAAGAATCATTCCGGTTCCCATCCAAAATGTCTATATTACTCCGGAACATCGTGATACTTTGCGTGAAAGTATAGATATTATGAGTCCCTCTCCTTCCCTGGAAAAACGTTTATCTTTTGAATTCATCGCCAGCCAGGTATATGTCTTTTTAATCGAATCTTTTATCAGCGAACAGGCGACCCGTTTCAAGATCATGGATGCCGCTACCAGCCATTCAGATGAAATGATTAACTCTATGCGGGTGTTATATCAAAAGAAACGACAGGAAAAAATCACTCAAGAAATAAACGAGGTTACCAATGCCTCCCAGGTTTTGGGGACAATATAATAAAAACATGATCAATTGTTTGAGATATTTTCATGTAAAAAGTAAAGAGGGAAAAATATGAATACCGGTATAGTTGAGCAGGTTATTGGGCAAGTTGTTGATGTGAGATTTTCATCACGCGAAACTCCATCTATACATAACGCTTTGATTATAGAAAAAAGGAATCGGAATGAATCCACACCTCCACTTTCGCTCGAGGTACAGAGCCACCTGGAAAATGGCTTGGTTCGCTGTATCTCCATTCAGGACACCAACGGCCTCCAGCGTGGAGTCAAAGCAATCGATACCGAAGGTCCTATCCAGGTTCCGGTTGGCAAGGAAACTTTAGGGAGAATGTTTAACGTTTTGGGGGAACCATCCGATGGAAAGCCACCGGTCAAAGTCCGACAGAAAATGTCAATTCATCGAACCGCCCCCCCACTCACCGAACGAACCGCTTCAACCAAGATTTTCGAAACCGGCATTAAAGTGATCGATCTTTTATGTCCTTATATCACTGGCGGAAAAACCGGCTTGTTCGGAGGAGCCGGAGTGGGAAAAACGGTTCTTATCATGGAACTCATCCACCGAACGGCAACTGCTCACCGCGGAGTATCAGTTTTTGCCGGCGTCGGTGAACGGGTTCGTGAAGGGAATGAACTCTATTTACAGATGCAGAGCAGTGGTGTACTCAGTCATACTGTCTTAGTTTTCGGTCAGATGAATGAACCTCCTGGAGCTCGCTTTCGAGTGGCCCTCACTGCGCTGACCATGGCGGAATATTTCCGGGATGTGCTCTCACAGGACGTCTTACTATTTATTGATAACATTTTCCGATATATACAGGCGGGCTCGGAAGTCTCAGCTTTATTGGGAAGGCTCCCCTCCGCTGTCGGTTATCAACCAACACTGGCCGAAGAAGTTGGGATGGTCGAGGAACGGATCGCATCAACCACCAATGGATCGATCACTTCGGTCCAAGCCGTCTATGTACCAGCTGATGATCTGACTGATCCAGCACCGGCAACGACTTTTTCTCACTTAGATGCCATTACCGTTCTTTCCCGGAAAATTTTTGAACAAGGTTTTTATCCGGCGGCCGATCCGGTTCAATCAACATCTCGTGCTCTTGACCCACTTATTGTTGGGAAAAATCACTGGCAAATGGCTCAAGAAGCCAGGAAAATCATCGCTCATTATTTGGAATTGCAAGACATCATTGCCATTCTCGGCATCGATGAACTCTCCGACGAAGATAAATTAACTGTTAATCGGGCTCGAAAGTTACAACGCTTCTTCACCCAACCCTTTTTTGTCGCAGAAAATTATACCGGTATTCCTGGAGTTTTTGTGCCACTTGAAAAAACACTTCAGGGTGTCAACCAAATCATCTCTGGTCAATGCGATGAATGGCCGGAACAAGCTTTTTATATGACTGGTACTATCGATCAGGTTGAAGTGCGGGCAAAGGAGTTGATGAAAATATGAGGACAATGGAACTTCATGTTATCACTCCTGAACAATCGCTGGTAATCCCCGAAGTTCAATCGCTTACCCTGGAATGCCCCGATGGTAAACGAGGAGTTCTTCCTGGCCACGCTCCGTTTTTAGTCGAACTACTGATAGGTGTGCTCAGTTATGTCGATAAAGACCAGCGGAGAAAGTATGTCGCGATCGGTGGTGGTGCTGCCGAAATCACACCTCATATTGTCACCATTGTTACCGATAACGCTGAAAAAGCAGATACTATCGACATCAGCCGTGCTCAAGAAGCGGCCAAACGAGCTCAGCAAAGAATCAAAGAAAAAACTCCCGGGACCGATTTTGCACGTGCTGAAGCGGCTCTCATGCGGTCGCTTACACGTTTACGGGCAGCCGAAATGGCTCAAAAAAGCGGAGGATAAGGTTTCAACCAGTAAATTCATCGGGTTTGGTGGTACTCCGGCCTGAATAATAGTTCAGACTCTCAGCAATGCGTCGCGATGCTTCGCCATCGCCAAAAATAGTTTTTGCTGATTTTCTGCCCTTCTCTTCCAAGAGTTGACTTGCTTTGGTGACGATTGCTTCGTGGTCAGTTCCCACCAGAAACCCCATACCGGCCTCGATAATTTCTGGTCGCTCAGTAATGGTACGAGTAATGATTACCGGAACTCCCAGCGATGGGGCTTCTTCTTGAACACCACCAGAATCACTGATGGCAAGATCACTTTGGCTCAATATTTTTATGAAATCCCGATAATCAATGGGGTCATGAAGAAACACATTGGGAATTTTAGAAAGGGTAGCATGAACCTGGTCTTGAACGACAGGATTGGGATGGACGGAAAAAAAGAATAATATATCAGGATAGTGTTCCGCCAGAATACGAATTGCTTTAGAAATGTCAGCTATACCACCACCCCAGCTTTCCCGGCGATGGGCAGTAATAAGAACAGTTTTACGATAGAGGCTTGACGAAAACAATTGAGTCAAATCTGGATCGATAAAGTGAGCGTTTCTCCTCTGAATCCAGAGTAAAGCATCCACTACCGTGTTTCCGGTTACTATAATTAAATTCTGGTCGATCCCCTCGTTTAAAAGATTCTGCCGAGCTTGAAGAGTTGGAGCAAAATGGAGGTCAGCTATTCTCCCGATGAGGTTGCGATTCATTTCTTCCGGAAAGGGACTATATTTGTTTCCGGTGCGTAAACCGGCTTCGATGTGTCCAACTGGGATTTGGCGATAATAAGCCGATAGCGCACCACAAAATGCTGAGGTAGTATCACCCTGAACCAGAATCCAATCAGGTTTTTCACTCTTGAAAACCGATTCTAACGCATTAAGAATACTGGCAGTCATAAAACTGAGGGTTTGACCGGGTTTCATGATATCCAGGTCATATTCGGGGATAATGTTAAATATTTCTAAAAACATGTGAGACATTTCCCGATGCTGACCGGTATTGACCAGGAGAGGATAAAAATCGTTTTGTTCTGAGAGGTAAAAGTAAACCGGAGCTATTTTAACGATTTCGGGACGAGTTCCAGCGATAAAAACAACCTTACACTTTTCCGGTACTCTTTTTTCCACAAGACATCTCCGTAACGCCCAAGTGCTTTCCCCATTTCCAAGAAATATAAAAAAGCAGCAGAGTAATCAGCAATGAATAAGTACTATTGGATAAAAATCGATCGATTACAATAGCAAAGATACTAAAACTGGCACTGATAACATAGAAAACCAAAACCACTTCTCTATGAGAAAGCCCCTTTTCCAAAAGACGGTGGTGAAGGTGACCCCGATCGGGATGAGTTATTGGTATCCCATTCTTTTTTCTACGAACAATGGCAAAAAAGGTATCGAGTATCGGAACACCAAGGATAAGAATGGGAACAGCTAAAGTAAAGGTGGTTGCGCTTTTTAAGGCTCCTTCTACCGAAACCGCTGCCAGGACTCCGCCCAAGAAAAGCGCTCCACTATCACCGATAAAGATTTTGGCAGGAGGAAAATTATAGGGAAGGAAACCCAAAACCGAGCTCATTAAGAAAAAGGAGATGAAGGCGGAATCGAGGCGACCATTCTGAAGAGCGATAATTCCCAGGGTACAGGAAGCGATGGCGGCAATACCGCTTGATAATCCGTCCATCCCGTCGATGAGATTTAATGAATTGGTTATGCCGATAATCCATAGAAAAGTAATCGGGATCCCCCAAAACCCGATATAGAGCAATGAATTCAAAGGAAGGGTAATAAATTCAATGACCACCCCACCGTAGATCAAGCACAGAGCACCAATGGTTTGTCCCATTAATTTTCCCCAGGGAGCGAGGGTAATGAAATCATCAAGCAGACCAGTTAAAAATATTATTCCCAAACCCACCATATACCAAGGAGAAAGATGAATATTGGTTATAAAGTTAAACAAAATCAGGGTAAGAAAAAAGGATCCGAAAACCGCCATTCCACCCATACGGGAAATCGGAGATTTATGAATTTTTCGGACTCCATCAGGGATATCCAGAAAATTCTTTTTTCGGCAAAAATACATAATCAGTGGTGTGAATCCAAAGGCTGCTAAAAAGGCAATGATACAAAAAGGTATGAACCAGAATACGGTCACGAATTACACCTTCCTTTAAAAATGCAAACCTCCAAGCCAGCTTGGTTCACCAATTCATCTCCCAATGGATCAGGATACGGGTTTTGATAAACGATACGGATAATACCAGCATTGATTATCATTTTAGCACAAAGTACACAAGGTTTATGCGTACAATATAAAACTGAACCTTTACTGCTTACCCCATGCAGTGCTGCCTGGATAATAACATTTTGCTCGGCATGCAGGCCGCGGCAGAGTTCTTGCTGACTACCCGACGGAATATTACGTTTTTCCCGTAAACAGGTTTCCGTCGTGCAATGCACTAACCCGCTGGGAACTCCGTTGTATCCGGTAGCCAAAATTCTTCGATCCCGGACTAAGACTGCTCCGACTTTCCGCCGTAAACAGGTTGAGCGTGAACTGACCAACTCGGCAATGGCCATGAAATATTCGTCCCATTCCGGTCGCACGTTCATCGGTTCTCGTATTCCTTGACTTTATTGAGCCGTCTCTGATGACGGCCACCCAAGAATTGAGATTCCAACCAGACTTTGATGATCTCTCGAGCTAACCCCTTGCCGATAACTCTCCCTCCGAGAGTGAGAATATTCGCATCATTGTGTTCACGGGAAGAACGTGCCGAAAAAGTATCATGACAATTCGCCGCTCGGATACCAGGAACCTTGTTGGCGGCAATAGCCACTCCAACCCCGGTTCCGCAACAAACAATACCGCGTTCAGCTTTTTCTTGAACAACATCTTCTGCCAATCGAAAAACAATGTCGGGATAATCTATCATTTCGGAGCTATTAGTTCCATAATCAATTACTTGATGTCCTAACTCGATAAGATATTGCTTGATATCCTCCTTAAGTTCAAACCCGGCATGGTCGCTTCCAATAGCAATTATCATAACTTTTTAATGGCCTCCTTATTCATAATACCTTTTTAACTATTGATTTGTCCATACTTGAATTATCAGCCTACTGCGTAACACTGATAAAGTGAAAAAAGTTAAATTCAATAAAATTGTATGCTTCGTTAGGATGATGTTTTTTGAAAGCATTTGAGATTTCATTTATGAGATGGTATCCGGGTATTTACCCGACCGGAACGATTATTTGTATAATAAATGAGGATTTATTTTTTGATAAAAACTGTCGCTCGTGGTTGCTGTTGGTAATCAGATATGACGTGGTCCAGTTGGAAGGATGAATAAATTGCAAAATCAGCTATAGCATCAACCTGAGAAGGATCGTGTTCAAGATAGAGCAAACCATCTTTTTTTAAAAATTGAGGAGAATCATTGATAATCCTACGAATGAGGTCAAGTCCATCGTGGCCGCCAACTAAAGCAATTTTGGATTCATGACCAGTGATTTCAGGGGATAAGGTCGACCAATCATCTTCCTTGACATATGGTGGGTTACACAAAATCATATCAAATTGAACAACGGCAATAGATTTAAAAAAATCAAACAGGTCGGATTGGACGAATACCATCTGTTTATCGACCCCTAACTTTCGGGCATTTTTTAAGGCTAAATTAACTGCTTCGGTTGAAATATCCACTCCATAGGCCTGGATATTGGGTACCCAATAAGCAGCCGTAATCCCGATCACCCCGCTTCCGCAGCATAGATCACAGACAATACCGGTTTCGGTCTTAAAACGAGTTCTCAAAGTCAGTAGAGCTTCCTCTACCCATGATTCTGTATCGAGCCGGGGAATAAAGACTCCCCTTTTCATTTCAAAAGTGAGGGAAAAAAATTCCCATTCTCTTAGAACGTACTGCAGCGGAACACCATTGAGTCGGTCTTGTAACAAGAGATAGAGTTTTTCCATCTTCTCCCGACCAATTTCATGGTCCCAAAAAAGATAGATACGGGATGGGGAAGTGGAAAGGACTTCGGCAAGCAAAAACCGAGCTTCCCTTGTTGGTCCGGAAAGATGGTGTTCACGCAGGGTGATCACCAGATCTCTCCAGATCTCTCTGACCTTGGCCATAGATTATCCTACTTTCTCTAACATTCGTGTTCTTTCTTCAGCAGCAAGATTCTCAACAATCTCATCCAAATCCCCTTCGAGAATCGAATCAAGCCGATAGAGGGTAAGGTTAATCCGGTGATCAGTCACTCGATTTTGAGGATAATTGTAAGTGCGAATGCGTTCGCTTCGTTCTCCGCTTCCAATTTGAGATCTCCGATCACGGTCAATTTCATCTTTCTGTTTTTGTTGTTCAATCTCGAGGAGACGAGACCGTAAAATACGCAACGCTTTCGCTTTATTTTTATGTTGTGATTTTTCGTCCTGACAGGTCACAACCATTCCGGTTGGTAAGTGAGTAATGCGTACTGCTGAATCGGTGGTATTTACGCTCTGCCCTCCGTGACCGGATGATCGATAGACATCAACCCGGAGCTCTTCGGGGTTGATGTCAACTTCGACTTCTTCTGCTTCAGGAAGGACCGCTACCGTAGCCGTTGAAGTATGAATCCGACCTCCAGCTTCGGTGATAGGTACTCGCTGTACCCGGTGGACACCACTTTCGTATTTAAATTTGCTATACGCACCTTTTCCTTCGATGGCAAAAATGATTTCTTTCAAACCACCCAGTTCCGTCGGGCTCGTACTCATAATTTCTACTTTCCATCCCTGAGTTTCAGCATAACGTGAATACATACGAAAGAGATCGGAAACGAAGAGAGCCGCTTCTTCTCCTCCAGTCCCTGCTCGGATTTCAACCAGTGTATTCCGGTTGTCATTCGGATCACGAGGGAGGAGAAGAATTTTAATCTCATCCTCGAGATCAACCAGCTTTTTTTCCAGTAGGGTGATTTCGTTTGCTAACATTTCTCGAAGATCGAGGTCTTGTTCAGTTTTAAGTAATAACTGATCCTCCTCCAATTCTTTGAGGTTCTTTTGATACTCTTGGTATTTCCGGGCGATATCTTCGATTTCAGAGATTGATCGCGCCAGCTGTCGATAGCGTTGAATATCCTGAACAACTTGTGGGTCAGAAAGTAATACCGAGAGTTTATGGTAACGAGAGGTAATTTCCTCGGCTTTATTTTGCCACATGAACACATTCCTCCTTGAGGCTCCCTTTCAAAGCAACCAAGGCGACTTCCAACTGGGAATCATCGGGCTCCTGGGTGGTTATTTTTTGAAGCATCAAACCAGGATAGGCTAAAATTGCTGCCAAACCGCGATCTTGGTAGCGGGAAAGGAGACGAATGGCTTCATAAGCGAGTCCAGCAACAATAGGAATAACGATGATTCGACTGATTATTCTCATGACAATGCCAGGTCGGCCTAAAAACGAAAAGATAAAAATACTTATAACCATAACGATCATCAACCAATTGGTACCACATCGTGGATGACGGGTGGTATACTTCCTTGCGTTTTCGACCTTGAGATCTTCCTGGTTCTCGAAGGCAAAAATCGTTTTATGCTCGGCTCCATGATATTCGAAGATCCGTTTAATATCTTTAATACGAGAGATAATATAGAGATAAAGCATAAATATAATAACCCGAATGAGTCCTTCAATCAGATTATAAAGAAAGACTGATTGGACATAACGATCCAATCGAGAGGTTAAAAAAGTGGGAAGGGCAATAAACAGCCCGACAAAAAGGCCAAATGCCAAGAGCATCGCCAGGGTGAGATCGAAAGGTGATAATTTTTCACCTTCCTCTTCCATGGCTAAAGTTGCCGATAGCGACAAGGCTTTCAATCCTACTATAAGTGAATCCACCATGCTAACCACTCCCCGGACGATGGGGAGAGAAAAAAACCAGTTCTTTTTGGATAGCAAAGGTTGGTCTTTCACATTGGTCACAATTGACCCATTCGGAGTTCGGACGGCTATTGATATTCGCCAGGGGCTTCTCATCATCACTCCTTCGATAACGGCTTGCCCCCCTATGTTATGTCGCTCACAATTTTTCTCTTTTATTTTCTTTTCCATGGTTGTCCACATCCTTTATCCCCTTCCGGGCAAATTCCCGTCAAACAAGCCGGGCCGGCATTTTCAAATACTATCGGTGCTTTTTCTTTAACCAAATTGAGCATTTGTTCAGCCAAGATCCTTATCTCCCATTGTGCCCGATTGCACAGCCTTAATCGAAAAATATGAAGCAATTCTCGAGCATTGGCCGTTAATAACAGGTGACTGGTTATAGCTTGAGGAAATATATAACGAGCATCTTCTTCGGGTATTCCCATATCTAACAATTCTTGGTAAGTTTTAATA
>CAYSWT010000041.1:0-12647 GCA_964434845.1 uncultured Atribacterota bacterium
CCTGATAGAAACATTCAGGGGTGACGATTAACATCGAATCCTGTGGCAGTTTACAGGATAGACCCTCATGCTACTTGGTAGCACCAGATAATTATGAAAACTCCGAGGGTCTATCCTTACAGTTTTTGTTTTTTTCAATTATTCATCTTACGCCGTAGGCTGATATCCTGTGGCAGTTTACAGGATAGACCCTCATGCCACGTTGTGGCACCAGATGAAAATGAAAACTTTGAGGGTCTATCCTTTCAGTTTTAGTCTTTTCTGTTTTTCAATCTTACGCCGTAGGCTGATATCCTGGTGTATTTCCAGGATAGACCGCCATGCTGCTACGCAGCACCAGGTGAGTATGGAAACACCAAAATGTTGAGTTGTTGAGAGGTTGAGGTGTTGAGTTGGAAAAGAGTAAATGATGAGATTGCCACGACCCAAGCGTGGATGATTTTTCCATATGTCATATTTGGTTCTTTCATATTTTAATCTTACACCATAGGCTGGTATCCTGGTGTATTTCCAGGATAGTTGGAGAAAAATGCGTACTTTTTTTGATTTTTCTTTTATTTTTTAAATCTTACTTCATAGTCTGGGTTTTCAGGTAATTCAACAATACTCCAGAAGGGGTGGTTTTTATATGTTCTATAATACAATCAAGCTATTTGAGGGAGGGTCTTGACATGGGTTACTTTGATTCAATAAAAGCTTTTACCACAGAACAGGTCGTTAAAGCGATGGTCAATTCATTGCGTAACGCATCTGACGAGACGATCATCCGTCTCACCTACCTCGCTGAAAAACTAACGCCGATTGAATACTACCGTGATCAGATCCGAGGTCTTCGCCAGATGTTTGAAGAAAAAAGACCCCAGATTATATTAGCGCGGCGGGTTCTTCAAGAAACTCATCCCAACGTCAGACAAAAACTTATCGAAAATCTTATCAACAAAAGTATCCTCCTTGGTGTTCCTAAACGCCAAAAAATTGAAAAGGAATTAGGATGCCAGGTCCCCATGTTTTTTGTCGTCAGCCCAAGTATGCGCTGCAATCTAAACTGCTATGGATGTTATGCCGGTGAATACAAAAAAGAAAGTGATATGCCCATCGAGCTCCTCGACCGGATTTTTACCGAAGCTAATGAATTAGGTATGAATTTCTTGACGATTTCCGGCGGTGAACCCTTCCTGCGTAAAGAACATATCAATTTAATGGAAAAACACAGCGAAATCTCATTCCAGGTTTATACGAATGGAACCCTTATTGATCGAGATTTAGCCAAACGTCTCGCTCAAATGGGGAACGTCTATCCAGCCATCAGTGTCGAAGGCTATGAAGCCGAAACTGATGCGCGCCGAGGAAAAGGGACCTATAAAAAAATCATGAATGCCATGGAAGCTCTCCGCGACGAAGGAGCGCTGTTTGGTTTCTCCATTACTGCCACTAGTCAAAATACCGAGCTGGTTTCAAGCGATGAATTCATGGATAGCCTTATTGACAAAGGTGCCAGCTTTGGATGGTATTTCACCTATGTCCCCATCGGTAAAAAACCAGATATGGATCTTATGCCGACTCCCAAACAACGTCTCCATCTGCGTAACCAGGTCCACCATCTCCGTTACGACAAACCGATTTTCATAGGTGATTTCTGGAATGACGGACCGTATGTTGGTGGTTGTTTGGCAGGGGGACGACGTTACTTCCATATCAACAATTCCGGCGATGTTGAACCCTGTGTTTTCTGCCATTTTACCGTTGACAATATCAAAAATAAGAGTTTGAAAGAGGTCTTCTCTTCTCCGTTCTTCCGGGCTATTCAGGAAAATCAACCCTATGATAACAATTTGATGCGTCCTTGCATGCTGATCGACGTACCAGAAGTCTTGCGAGACTTGGTAGAGAAATACCATGCCCGTCCGAGTCACGAAGGAGCCGATAGTCTCATTAAAGAACTCAAAGACGATGTTGATAAATACGCCCAATCATATAAGAAATTAGCCGATGCATACTGGGAAAGCAATTACAAAGGAACGATTTATTACAAAGACTACAAAACTGAAAGAAAAGAATACCTTCAAAAACTACAGGAAATCCCTGTTAGTAAGCTGGCAAAAGAAAAAGCTAAGGTATAATAACCTAAAATCATCAAATAGGGCTCTAATTAAGAAATCTTTGCTCATAGTTATTAAAAAAGTGGGACTTTAGGATAATAAAAAAGCCTCTCTTTAACGAGAGAGGCTTTTTATAATTTCATCTCCCGATTGGCCTGGTTAATCGCTTCTTTCAATTTCAAACGGTAGACGCTGATCTTTTCTTGAACTTCCCTATTATGGATTCCAATAATTTCGGCGGCTAAAATTGCGGCATTCTTCGCTCCGGTATGGCCAATCCCGACACTGGCACAGGGAATTCCCGCCGGCATTTGGACAATAGAAAATAGCGCATCCAGACCAAGAAGGGAGGAAGAATCGAGGGGAACTCCAATTACCGGACAGAGAGTTTTGGCAGCCAGCACCCCGGGAAGATGGGCAGCATAACCTGCCATGGCGATGATGACTTGTATCTTATCTCTTTCAGCTTGTTTTAAGATTTCATCAATCTTTTCAGGAGAGCGGTGTGCCGAAGCAATAAAAAACTGATAATCGATTCCAAAATACTGCAGCATCTCCACGCATTCCCGCGCATAATCCATGTCGTGAGCACTTCCGATTATCACATAAACCGACATATTCATTCCTCCCGATGAAAAGCGCGATATCCAATATCCTGGCGGTAAAACATATTCTCGAAACAGATTTTCCCCACCGCTTGGTAGGCATTCTGTGCCGCGTTTTTTAAGGTTTCACCAAAGGCGCATACGCTTAAAACTCTCCCTCCGTCACTGTAGATGCCGTTAGATTTTTCCTGGGTGTCGGCATGAAAAACCAATATTCTCCCATGGGGATCATTAGGAAAATAATCCAATCCTTCAATCTTTTTTCCGATATCATAATGTCCTGGATAGCCACGACTGGCCAAAACCACTCCCAACATAGGTTGGGTTGATACTTCAATTCTGACTTGAGAAAGCGAGCGATGCAAAAGAGCGAAACAGAGCTCAATCCAATCATTTTTTAAACGGGGAAGAACCACCTGGGTTTCCGGGTCTCCCAATCGAACATTAAATTCCAATACAAAAACCTCCAGCTGGCGAGTAATCATCAATCCAAGGTAGACAATCCCTCGATAATCTAAATGTTCCTGTTTTATTCCTTCAATAAACGGATCAATGATTTGCTTTTCAATTTTACGTAAAAGTATTTCACTGACTACCGGTGCTGGTGAATACGCACCCATTCCACCTGTATTTGGTCCGACATCCCCATCACCGACCCGTTTGTGATCTTGAGAAGAAGGCAAAAGGCGATAGGATTCCCCATCGAAAAGAAACATAAGGGTGGCTTCTTCTCCCTCGAGACATTCTTCAATGATGATTTGATTTCCAGCCGATCCAAAAATCTTATCGGTCATAACCTCTTGAAGAACCTCAAGGGCTTCTTCCTCATCTTCTACGATAAAAACCCCTTTCCCGGAAGCTAAACCATCAGCTTTTATGACCAAAGGGAAATCTTTTCTGGTTTTAAGAAAAGCTGCTGCTGTCGCTGAGTTATCAAAGGTTTCAAAAGGAGCGGTTGGTATCTGATACTTTTTCATGAAATTTTTGGCATACACTTTACTCGATTCAAGTCGAGCGGCCGCTTGGTTTGGGCCGATGATCAGACTTCTCTGATCTTGAAAGAGATCCACAATACCGGAAGCCAGTGGAGCTTCCGGGCCTACAAAAGTAAGATCAATCTCTTTTTCAGATGCAAATCGAACGATATCCTGAATCGATTTCAGCGGTACACAGCGTCCCAGCGAGCCCATGCCACCATTTCCCGGAACACAGAACAGTTCTTTCACTGTTGGATTTTGCTTGATTTTCCAGGCAAGACAATGTTCTCTCCCGCCACCACCAATGAGCATGACCTTCATCCCGTTCACTCCTTTATTTTGACTGTTCTTCCTATTATCTGGAGCTTTTGTTCTAAAAATAATTTTACTGCTTCGGGATAAATTTTATGTTCATACTGGAGAATTGACTCCGAAAGAGTTTCCACCGTATCAAAATCCTTCACTGCTACAGCCGCCTGGAGTATAATCGGTCCGGTATCCATTCCCTCATTAACAAAATGAACCGTACAGCCACTTATTTTCACTCCATACTCCAACGCTTGCTTTTGGGCATCAAGCCCGGGAAATGCCGGAAGGAGCGAGGGGTGAATATTCAAAATCTGTTGAGGAAATCGAGTCAGGATCATTTTTCCGATAATCCGCATATAGCCAGCCAGACAAATGACCGCCGGATGTTCCTTTTCCAAAATCTCTAAAAGTTTCGATTCATATTCCTTTTTTTCAGAAAAAGAATGATAATCGAGAACCACCGTTGGAATAGATGCTTTTTGAGCTCGTACCAGGGCATACGCTCCGGGAGTGTCACTGATGACCAATGATATTCTGCCGGGGATATAACCGGATTGGGTTGCATCAATCAGAGCCTGGAGATTGGTTCCTCTTCCCGACACCAAAACCACGATGGTATTCTCATTCATTCCAAACCACTCCTTTCACCTCGGGAACAACTTCTCCTACCAGATAAGCTTTTTCTCCACACTCGGCAAGGAATCGTAAGGTACGGTCTACTTCAGATTTTCCGACCACGATCACCATTCCGACTCCCATATTAAAGGTTTTCCACATCTCCGATTCGGGAATGTTGCCCATCCTTTGGAGGAATAAAAATATCTCCGGGGTTTGAATAGTCTTTTTGGAGATCACAATACCCTGTCCGGGTGGCAGAATTCGTGGAACGTTATCCGTGATACCCCCTCCAGTAATGTTGGCAATTCCCTTGATTGACACCAGCTGGCGGAGAGCAAGAATGGTTTTGACATAAATCCGAGTGGGTTTTAATAATTCCTCGAATAAATGAAGATCTCCAACGGTCTGATCGTACTGGATATGGTTCCAATCCAAAACTTTTCTTACCAGTGAATACCCGTTACTATGGAGACCCGAAGACGAAAGAGCAATGACACCATCGCCGGCTTGAATCGTTCGCCCATCAATCATTTGTTCCTCTTCTACTGCTCCGACAGCAAACCCTGCCAGATCATAGTCGCCCTTGCCATACATACCAGGCATTTCGGCGGTTTCTCCTCCTAAAAGAGCGCACCCAGAGAGTTGACATCCCTTCACGATCCCGGTGATAACTTGTTCCAATATATCCGCTTGTAAGCGCCCACATGCAAAATAATCGAGGAAAAACAAGGGTTCAGCGCCGACACACAGAACATCGTTCACACACATAGCTACCAGATCAATACCGATGGTATCATGAATTCCCAGGCGTGTCGCGATTTTTAACTTGGTACCGACACCATCAGTTCCAGCCACCAAGCACGTCGACCCCTTCCTGGAATTGAGACGGAAAATACCGGAAAAACCACCCACATCAGCAACGACTTCAGGCCGTCGAGTGGATTGAACCATCATTTTGATCTTCTCTACCGTGGTATTTGCCAGATCAATATTGACCCCAGCTTTTTGGTAAGTCCACTCCTCGGTCACGACTTTCCCTCCCCGGTAAGACCGGCGTTTTGAAAAATATAATCCACCGATTGAAGGTAATGATGGTAATCAAAAAGGCCTTCGATTTCATCGCTTGAAAAGTGTTTCATTACCTCAGGGTCCTGGTGAAGAAAATTCATAAAAGACTTATCCGGGTTTTCCCAGGTAGCAAGCGCCGAACGTTGCACCAAGGCATAGGCTTCTTCTCGAGTAAGCCCTTTTTTGACTAATTCCAGTAGGACACGTTCTGAAAAGACCAAACCACGGTTGGAATCCAGATTTTTTTTCATATTCTCCGGAAATACCCGTAATCCATCTACTAACCGATGGAAAGTGTTTAAAAGATAGTCGCATAAAATGCAACAATCAGGAAAAATAATACGCTCTGCCGATGAATGAGAGATGTCTCTTTCATGCCAGAGCGGGACGTTCTCCAAAGCCACTAGGAGATTCCCCCTCAAAATCCGGCTTAATCCACAGATTTGTTCTCCAATGATTGGATTTTTTTTGTGGGGCATTGCCGAAGACCCCTTCTGTCCCGCGGTAAAACCTTCCTCTACCTCTCGAATTTCGGTTCGTTGCAAACTCCTGAGTTCTAAAGCAAATTTTTCCAGGGAGGTTCCAATCATCGCTATAACCCAAACGAACTCAGCGTACCGATCCCGCTGAATAATTTGGGTAGAAACTTCCACCGGCTTCAACCCTAATTTTTCACAGACATACTGTTCAACAAAAGGTGGGATATTCGCATAATTTCCCACTGCTCCTGATATCATCCCTACACAAACCCGTTCTCGGGCCTGCAACAGCCGATCGCGGTTGCGTTTCATCTCGGTATACCACATGGCGAGTTTTAATCCAAAGGTGGTCGGTTCAGCGTGAATACCATGAGTTCTCCCAACCATTAAAGTATAGCGGTGCTCCAGTGCTTTTTGTTTTATCGATTCCAGGACGCGATCACAATCTTCCAAAAGGAGATCAGCTGCCTCTTTCATCAAGTATCCTTGTGCGGTATCCAGCATATCGGAGGAGGTCATTCCAAAATGGAGATAACGCGATTCTGAACCGCATTTTTCGGAGATGCTGGTAAGAAAAGCGATCACGTCATGGTGAGTGATTTTTTCAATTTCTTTCATCCGTTCAAGACATATGACCGCCTGACTGGAAATTTTTTGGAACTCTTCCTGAGTCAGTAATCCAAGTTGCACCCACGCTTCTAATGCCAATATTTCAACTTTCAGCCAGATTTCAGCCCGATGTTCGTCATCCCAGATTTTTTTCATTTGTGGCCGGCTGTATCTGTCGATCATTCCTGCTTACTCCTTTCCTGCACACTCCCGCACGATGGGCAATAACGAGCCTCCCCATCAACGTATTTTCCGCATGACTTGCACCTTTTATGCGGGGTTCCACCCTGCTCCTGGTGAATTGCTTCTCTCGTTTGATCGATTTCATCTTCGAACGAGATGATTTCCTGATAATTCTCCTTGAGATCCTCCCGTTCGAATTCCCGATTATTTATGAGCTGAAAAACTTTCATTCCCAGGGTCAAAAGACTCCGGTCACGTTCTCGCTCAAGTGAATGAAGGTGAAATCTGAGTCGAAATATATTCCAATAATTCTTCAATCCGCCTTCCTCCATCTCGGTTTTTTCTGAAAGTCATTGTAACACATTTTTGAATTGCTCTTGGAGAGAATCTCTTGCTTTTTTCACAACGAGAAGTTAATCTGTAATCAAAAAAGAGGGAGTGATGAGAATTTGAAAATATCTCACATCCTTGTACCCACCGATTTTTCTCCATTTTCCGATTTAGCCATTCAGGAAGCTTCCTTCTTTTGCAAGGTGTTTGGCGCCAGGCTCACTCTCATCCACGTCTTGACTTTGCCAGAAGTCAATGCTTTAACCTCTGAACCAGGAAATCCCTGGGAAAATGTGATTCAGCAAATTCAAAATGATATGAAACAAGAGTATTCAAACCATGCCTCTGAATGCAAAGACGTGGAAAAATTAACTTTAGAAGTATCTGTGGGCGAACCAGCGGAAGAAATCGTGAAATTCTCCAAACAGAATAAAGTGGATTTGATAGTAATGGGAACTCATGGAAGAACCGGTTTTGCCAGCATCTTTTTGGGCAGCGTGACCGTCGATGTGATTAAAAAGACCTGTATTCCGGTGACGGTTGTAAAATGCGTGACTGCTCTCCATTAAGCGTACCCTTCCCCAGCGGGGCATGAAAGCCCCGCTGGGGAAGGGTACGCTTAATCGGAATGATCAACACTTCAGCGTTCAACCCTGAACGGAGCTAAAAAATCCATCCATTCTCTCTGATCATAATCACCATATTGCATATCTTTCTCCCAATCCAGGGATTCGTTTCCAACTTCGATTAAACGATAGACGCTCTGATCGTCTTTTTGATTTGCAATCACAAAACCCTTCATTTTCATAATAGATTCCCAGAATGGAAAACGAATTCCGTCATGAATCACTTTTTGAAGGAAAGGATTGATCAAAGTCGTCATCAAGTTATCGGGTTGCATTGACCAGTATATTCCTGAAACCTGATCATTCACCCGAAGTTGAAAACATTCACCGAATGGCTCAAAAATTTTCTTTTCTCCGGTTTGGAAAAAATTGACAGGTCCCCCCTGCAACCAGCTTTCTTCAACTCCAAAAATCTTTCCCAAAGAAAACAAAGCAGTCAGAGCGACCAGTTGTTTCGACTCAGCAGTCGCATATTGTTGCATCACATCGTCAATAATGAGGATCTTTCCGGTTTCCATATCGGCTGAAACTCGCAATGCTGGACTTTGATTTCGTTCAATTTTGAGGCCGTAGCGGTTACCATCGAACACCAGGAGAAATTTCATCGGTTCATCATTCCACAAAACATCGCCTCGAATTGACAGCGCCGAAACCGAGAAGGACATATAGCAAACCAAAAAAAGGAGAAGCGTACCGGCAATCCCAATTTTTTTCACGCCACACCTCCGCAGAATGATGAATTCAGTTTACCACAATTGGAGCAGATTTAAATCATGAATTTCGGTTCGTTTATAACTCCTTCGAGAGGAGAATGGTTTCAGGAGAGGGTGGATGACTCATTCAGGTTTTGATCACTTTCAAGATTTCCCGATGATATTCCTGAATTGATCTCACCTGAATAGGTGATCTTTTTAACCGCTCGATGGCATAGACGGTGACTTCAGCACCGGATAGGGTTGTCACATAGGGGATGTTTTTTACCACTGCTTCCTTACGAATAAAGCTGCTTTCCAATTGCGTCCGACCACCGGAGGGAGTATTGATGATCAGGTCAATTTTCCGATTCTTGATGAAATCGACTACGTTGGGACGACCTTCTCCGACTTTATTGACAGTTTCTACACCAATGCCATTATTGATAAGAACCTTTGAGGTCCCTTTGGTGGCAACGATTTGAAAACCGAGGTCGGAGAGTTTCTTAGCAATAAAAATGATCCCCCGCTTATCGTGGTTTTTCACACTAATAAAGACCGTTCCCGTTAAAGGAAGTTGTGATTGAGCACCAATCTGTGACTTGGCAAAGGCCATACCGAAATCATCATCGATCCCCATGACCTCTCCCGTGGAGCGCATCTCCGGACCTAATATCGGGTCAACCCCTGGGAACCGATTAAAGGGGAAAATGGCTTCTTTCACTGCAAAATGGCGAATCTCAACCTCATGATTTAAACCGATCTCTGATAGCTTCCTCCCGATCATAACCTGAGAAGCCAGCCGGGCAAAAGGAACACCAGTGGCTTTGCTCACAAAAGGAATGGTTCGGGAGGCGCGAGGGTTGACCTCCAAAACGTAGACCACGTCGTCCTTCACCGCGTATTGGACATTCATGAGCCCGACCACGTTTAATTCTCGAGCGAGGGCATAAGTGAATTGCTTGATCTGTTCGACAATTTCATCGCTGAGCGAAAATGGCGGGAGCACGCAAGCACTATCTCCGGAGTGTACCCCAGCTTCTTCGATGTGTTCCATGATACCGGCTACCACGGTTACTGCTCCATCGCTAATGGCATCGACATCGACTTCGATGGCATTTTCTAAAAATTTATCAATTAATATCGGATGACCGGGCGAAATCTCAACCGCCTGATTGACAAATTCAAAGAGCTCATTTTCACTGTAAACCACTCTCATCGCACGTCCTCCCAAAACGTATGACGGTCGTACCATGACCGGGTAACCGATTTGACTCGCCACTTCGCGAGCGCCTTCAAAGGACACCGCCACCCCGTTTTTAGGTTGCTTCAAACCCAGTCGGTCGATTAAAATCTTGAAACGATCTCGATCTTCAGCAATATCGATATTATCAGGAGAGGTTCCAAAAATATGCACCCCGGCTTTCTCCAGGTCTCGGACTAAATTTAAGGGGGTCTGACCTCCTAATTGAACTATAACCCCCAGTGGTTTTTCCCGTTCAATAATGTTGAGAACATCTTCTAAGTAAACTGGTTCAAAATAAAGTTTGTCGGAAGTATCATAATCGGTACTCACCGTTTCCGGGTTGCTATTGACCATAATGGTTTCAAAACCTAAATCTCTCAAGCCCCAGGTAGCATGAACACAGCAATAGTCGAATTCAATTCCCTGCCCGATGCGGTTCGGACCTGCTCCTAAAATGACGACTTTTTGCCGCGAACTGGGGTTGGCTTCGCACTCTTCTTCATAGGTTGAATAATAATAAGGAGTTTCGGCTTCAAACTCGGCCGCGCAGGTATCAACTTGTTTATAGACTACCTGAATATTATTCCGAAGACGAAATTCCCGTATCGTCCATTCCGATTCTTTCCAAATATGAGCCAGCTGACGGTCGGAAAAACCGAATTCTTTTGCTCTCCGAAAAAGATCGAGATTGATATCCTTCCAGGAACTGGTTTTTTTTAAGGTCATTTCCATCTCGATGATCTCAGCAATTTGCTTGATAAACCAGGGGTCGATATGGCTCAGGGTATATATTTCTTCTAAAGAGAGCCCTTCTTTTAAAGCCATTTTGAGATAAAATAATCGTTCCGGATTGGGTTTTTGAAGCTTGTCTCGAAGAACGAGCTGTTTTTTTTCGGTTAGTATCGTGTTCCAATTTTTAATATCTTCAAGTCCGCATTTCCCGATTTCAAGAGAACGGAGCCCTTTTTGAAGCGCTTCCTTAAAATTTCGTCCGATAGCCATGGTTTCCCCGACACTTTTCATGGCAATACCGAGAGTCGGATCGGCTTCGGGAAATTTTTCAAAGGTAAAACGCGGTATTTTCACTACACAATAATCCAGAGCTGGTTCAAAGCAAGCTGGGGTTTTACGGGTGATATCATTGGGGATTTCATCCAGGGTGTATCCGACCGCTAATTTGGCGGCAATTTTAGCGATTGGAAATCCGGTAGCTTTGGATGCTAAAGCCGAGCTGCGGGAAACCCGAGGATTCATTTCGATGATCACAATTTTCCCGTTGAGGGGGTTTATGGCAAACTGAATATTACATCCTCCGGTATCGACTCCAATTTCACGAATAGCTTGAATTGCTAAATCCCGCATGCGCTGATATTCACGATCGGTCAGTGTCTGAGCGGGCGCAACCGTAATGCTATCCCCGGTATGAACCCCCATTGGATCGAAATTTTCAATAGAACATATGATGACGACGTTGTCTTTGGCATCGCGCATCACTTCAAGCTCAAATTCTTTCCAGCCAATCACCGATTCTTCGATCAATATTTCTCGAATGATACTGCTATCCAAAGCTTGTTGAGCCAGATTCTCGAATTCTTCGATATTGTAAGCGATGGAACCTCCAGTTCCACCCAGGGTAAAACTGGGACGGATGACCAGAGGAAATCCGATTTCATTGGCCACTGTTTTGGCTTCTTCCAAAGAATACGCCCGATCACTCCGCGGAACGTCGATACCCACTTTAAGCATGGATTTTTTAAAGAGATCGCGATCTTCGGCTTTTTTTATGACTTCGGGGGAAGCTCCCAGCACTTTGACTCCATACTTTTGGAAAACCCCCTGATTATCGAGTTGAATCGTCAAATTGAGAGCGGTTTGCCCCCCCAAGGTAGGCAAAAAGGCATCGGGTTTCTCTCGAGCGATAATTTTTTCCAGAACTTCAGGAATAAGTGGTTCGATATAGGTGCGATCGGCCATTTCCGGATCGGTCATGATGGTGGCGGGATTACTGTTCACTAAAACAATCTCATAGCCTTCACTCTTTAATGCCTTACACCCTTGAGTTCCGGAATAATCGAATTCACAGGCTTGACCGATGATGATAGGGCCAGATCCAACAATGCATATGCGGTGAATATCATTTCTTCTTGGCACAATGCTCCTCCACCATTTTCACAAACTGATCGAAAAGATATGTGGTATCATGCGGGCCTGGCGCAGCTTCAGGATGAAATTGCACCGAAAAGAGCGGAATATGACGATGTCTCATCCCTTCCAACGTGTTGTCGTTCAAGTTGACATGAGTAATTTCTAACTCTGAAGAAGGGAGAGTGTTCATGTCCACCACAAAACCATGGTTTTGAGTGGTAATACTTACTTTTCCGGAATGGAGATCTTTCACCGGGTGGTTCCCACCGTGGTGTCCAAATTTCAATTTATAGGTTTTGCCTCCTAAGGCTTGACCGATGATTTGGTGTCCCAAACAAATTCCGAAAACCGGGAG
Organism: uncultured Atribacterota bacterium; assembly: GCA_964434845.1. Lineage (GTDB taxonomy): Bacteria > Atribacterota > Atribacteria > Atribacterales > Atribacteraceae > CAYSWT01. The sequence goes on from CAYSWT010000041.1 coordinate 12,342, forward strand.
CTTTCCCATAACGTTACGGGTAAAATCCACTGCATAATCGAGAGCAGCTGGATCACCCGGACCATTAGAAAGAAGGATTCCATCCGGATGATCTCTGAGGACCTCTTCGGCAGTCAATAAGGCCGGATAGACTTTCACCCGACATTGACGGCTTGACAGTTCCCTCAAAATATTATACTTGACACCGTAATCCATAACCGCAATAGTATAATGACCATCTTCCTGCCAGTAGTAGGGTTCGGTGGTAGTGACTTCCTTAGCGAGATCAAGACCGACCATTGGTGGTATCTGTAAGGCTTTTTGAAC
>CAYSWT010000041.1:12747-16921 GCA_964434845.1 uncultured Atribacterota bacterium
TAGTTCCCAATTAAAGGATAGGTCATGGTGACGATTTGACCACAGTACGAAGGATCAGTCAATATTTCCTGATAACCAGTCATGCTGGTATTGAAAACAATTTCACCAAAAGCCTCACCAGTTGAACCAAAAGAATATCCCCAAAAAAACCGACCATCTTCCAGTGCTAATAGTGCTTTCATTGGTTCCCAAACACCCTCCGATAAATATATCATAGCTGTCAAGCCTGTCATTCAAATACGATGAATACACATTCATGCCAGGAAAATACCCCGGCACCATTCGAACCATGAAAGCTTATCCTACTTCCGAATAGCATTATCATAAGGATGAGTTTTTCTACGCTTAGCTTTAATCATTTACACCTAACAACTGGTGGGGATGACGCGCTACCCAATTATAATATAAACTGGCTGGGAGAAAATATCCCACGTATCTCCAATTCCAAACGCTCCGTTTCAAGATATTTGGAATAATATAAAATTTCCGGTAGAGCTCGTTGTGACCAAGTTGAAGTTCTTCGGGAGTCATTTTTGCAGGATGATAGACGACGTGTGAAAAATCATAGAGCGACCAATCATAGGTAAAAATACGACCCTCTTTTTTAAATTTTTCAAACACTTCTGTTCCCGGAAGAGGGGTGAGAATATTAAAAGTAGCGAAGTCAATTTTGGTTTCTTCAATAAATTTCAGGGTTTCAGAAAAAACTGAAGGTTCGTCATCATCAAAACCAAAAACAAAAGAACCAACCACCATGATGTGGTGGCGATGAAAATTCTCGATTAATTTCTGGTATTTTTGAATGGGATTAAAGTGTTTATGCATTTCCTTCAAATTTTTCTCATTTACCGATTCAAAACCGACAAAAAGACTGATGCAACCACATTTCTGAGCAAGATCAATCAGCTCTTCATCCTCAGCCATTTTTACCGTTCCTTGACTCACCCATCTTTTTTTAAGGGGAATAAGCGCTCGAAATAGTTCTTTCGAATATTTCGGATTCCCGACAATATTATCATCCAGAAAACCAATCATTTTGGAATGACAACGGCTCACTTCGGCTATGATTTCATCAACTGGCCGATGGCGGTATTTTCTTCCATTGAAAGTGGAGACCGAACAAAAACCACAATTATGTGGACACCCACGGGTGGTTTGAAACACATTCTTTAAAAGGTATCCTCTCCCCAATAAATCCAAACGGGCTGGAGGGAGTCCTGCCAAACAGGGTAATTCTTCGCGCTTATAAAATGGCTTCAGCTGTCCCGCTTGAACATCCTTCAATACCAGTTCCCACAAACCTTCGGCTTCCCCAATGACTACACTGTCGGCATGTTGAATCGCTTCTTCGGGGAGAGCAGAGGGATGGATGCCGCCTAAAACCACCTTTTTTTTACGATTACGAAATTCATCTGCAATCAGGTAGGCTCGGGAAGAAGTGGCTGTCATCACCGTAATACCAATCAAATCGTAATCTCCATCATAATTGATGTCATGTAATCGTTCGTCAATGATCTCAATTGAATGTTCGCTTGGGGTTAAACCAGCGATGGTGGTTAAACTGGCCTGAGGAAAAGGAACAATGAAGGCTTTTTTCCTCGTTGCTCTGATGGTATTGGGCGCGATTAATAAAATTTTCAATTGAATCCTCCTTCATTCCGGTTTTGGCACCGGAGAACAAATTATCTCCCACAGTGAGGAGAAAAATTGATGCGTAGCATAAAAAGGGCAATCGCCTCGAGGATCAAAAATCATTTAAATGAATCTCTGATCACAAAAATATATTGTCACCTGGTAAAAAGGATAATTTCATAAATTGGTTCTTGTTTCATCAGGTAAAAACCCGAGTGATATTATACACTATTTTCCTTCCGTTCTGTTAAAATAAACCTATGAAGTGGAACCGGTTTTTGGTTTTAACATTCTTACTTTTTGCGTTTTTTATTTGGTCGGCAACCATTTATGCCGGCGAAAAGATCAGCGTGGTTGAAATTCGTGGAATTATCAATCCTGTTCAAGTAAGTTATTTCCAGAGAGCGCTGCAACAATCAATATCTAAAAAGACATCATATCTCATCCTCCGCATCGATACCCCAGGGGGACTTGATGAATCAATGCGAGAGCTTGTCCAAAGCATTCTCCATTCTCCCATACCAATTATCGCCTATGTTTCCCCAGCTGGAGCGCGAGCAGCTTCAGCCGGAAGTTTTTTAGTAATGGCATGTCATCGGGCGTTTATGAGTCCGGGAACAACTATCGGGGCTGCCCATCCAGTAACCATATCCGGTCAGCAGGTCTCGGAGAAAATTGTCAACGACGCTGCCGCTTATATCAAAACTCTGGCGGAGCTCCACCACCGGAATACCATCGTTGCCGAACAAATGGTCAGGGAGAGTCTTTCTCTCACTGAAAATGAAGCTCTTCAAAAAGGGATGATCGACGGTGTTGCTCCTGAAATGAACGATATTTATCGTTCTCTCGGCATTGAGGAACCCGAGGTTATTCCCATCCCGATGGTTGGAAAAGAAAATTTCCTTCATACCATTCTCAACCCGAATATCGCTTATATTTTACTCATCATTGGGACGTTGGGAATCATTATGGAACTCGCCAATCCAGGGTCTATCGCCCCAGGAGTATTTGGAGGAATCAGTCTGGTGCTGGCATTTTTTGCTTTCTCCGTTTTCACCATTAACTTCACCGGAATTTTTCTCATTTTATTAGGAATATTTCTCATTCTTCTTGATGTGTGGGTTACTCCTGGAATAGGAGTTCTTACCGCTGGTGGTTCGATATCTCTTTTCTTCGGTTCTCTTCTGCTCTATAATATAGAAAGTGGAATCCATCTCAACATCGAAATGATCCTCATCGCTCTCTTTATTTTAATCGGTTTTAGCATATTTCTCCTAACGATGGTCGTGAAAACCATGAAGAAAAAAAAGACTATGGGCGTTGAATCCATTATTGGAAAAAATGGTTGGGTGCAAAAAGATATTAATCCCGAGGGATTCGTGGTGATTGATGGTGAGTTGTGGTCAGCACGATCAGACACTCCAATTCTCAAAGGAGAGGAAGTTATCATATTAAAGAAAGTTGAACATTACCTTATTGTTACCCGAAAAGGAGGGCAAGAAAAATGATTTCCATTTTAATTGTTATCATCATTGTGCTCATTTTCCTGGCTTCTGCTATTAAAATAGTAAGGGAATACGAACGAGGTGTCATCTTTCGATTGGGTCGATTAATCGGGGCTAAAGGACCTGGTTTATTTTTCATTATTCCTTTCGTAGATCAATTCGTGAAAGTTGAACTCCGGGTGGTGACTATGGATGTCCCAAAACAGGAACTCATCACCAAGGATAATGTCCCGGTAACTGTGGACGCTGTTGTTTATTTTCGAGTCATGAATCCCGAAGATGCGATAACCAAAGTTGAAAATTTTATCATGGCAACCTCACTGATTTCTCAAACTACACTGCGCAGTGTCGTCGGCCAGGGTGAATTAGACGATCTGCTGGCCCATCGTGATAAGATCAATGAAGAACTCCAAAAAATCATTGATATCAAAACCGATCCGTGGGGAATCAAAGTTTCCTCGGTCGAAATCAAAGAAGTCGTTCTCCCTGAAGACTTGAAAAGAGCAATGGCTAGACAGGCAGAAACCGAACGAGAACGACGGGCAAAAGTTATCAACGCCGAAGGCGAATTTCAAGCCGCTGAAAAGCTTACCGAAGCCGCCAAAATTATTTCTAAAAGCCCGATTGCTCTCCAGCTTCGCTACCTCCAAACCCTTAGCGACATCTCCGCCGAAAACGCGAGCACTATCATCTTTCCGCTTCCCATGGAATTATTGAGAGCGTTCACCGATCGGAAGAAGGAAGAATAATGGAGTGATATGAAAAAGGGAATCTGTAGACTGAGTCTTGAAGTATTTTGTACGGGCTTGATCGAGAAGCCCGTATTTCAATTTCCAGGATAGACCCTCATGCCGCATAGCGGCACCATAGGATATGGAAACTATGGCGGTCTATCCTGTGTTTTTGCTTTTTTTATTTTTTATGTCTTACGCCGTAGGCTGAGATCCTGGTGTATTTCCAGGATAGACCGCCATGCTGCTTCGCAGCACCATATGACAATGAAAACTTCGACGCAATAGATTTTTATGATGGGTATC
>CAYSWT010000042.1:0-12780 GCA_964434845.1 uncultured Atribacterota bacterium
TAAGGATGGGAAAAAATAAAAGACGAAAAGCTCGAATCCCTCTCAATCTCCCTTTGTCCAAAGGGAGAGGTCCAAATAGGGTGATGATTGAGTCTCTTTACACTTTTTACATTTTACTGTATTTTCAGGATAGTTGAAATAAATCTCATCATATTTTTAGGGGGTGATATGTTCCAGAGAAAAATAAGTCAAGGTAAAGGGTACTTTGTTCTTTAAATCGTTGTGAGTGTCGGAAGAATAAATCAAAATGATAAGAGGAGGAGAAAAACAATGAAAAGAGTCATTGTGTTGATTATGATTTTAGGATTGGTTTTGGGAATAGCCATCTATTCGTTTGCTCAGGAACCAATCACTCTTACCGTGGTGTGGCATGCTGGAACCTGTGCCGAAGCTTTGCTCAATATCGCTAAGGATTATGAAGCGGAAACCGGGGTTAAAGTAGTAGGTGCATTGGTTCCCTATGGTCCGGAATGGCACGATAAGATTGCCTCGGAATTTGCCGCCAAAGGAAGCGGTTTCGATCTGGCTGCTTGGGATAGCCAATCGGTGTCGGAATTCGCCGGAGCTGGACACTGTGTTCTCTTGAATCCTTATCTTGAAAAATCCGATAAATTGAAATTCGAAAATTTCCTTCCTGCAGCACTCAAGAGATACGGTGAGTATCCAGATGACAGTGGAAACCAGTATGCTCTTCCGGTTAACCAGGATTGCCTGGGTCTCATTTACCGGAGAGATCTTTTTGAAGATCCTGCCGAAAAAGAAGCCTTTAAAGCGAAATATGGATACGATTTGATTGTCCCCAAAACCTACAAACAGATGAGGGATATCGCTGAATTTTTCAACCGTCCTGATAAAGGCCTCTATGGACTGGCCATGTATGGAGGCAGGCAATACGATTACTGCACCAGTATGTCCAACTGTTTCGTATGGAGCTTTGGCGGTGCGCTCTGGAATCCGAAGACCAATGAAATTAAAGGATATCTTGACAGCCCAGCTTCGATCGAGGGAGTCCAGTTCTTTGTTGACCTCTTCAAATTCTGCCCGCCTGGATCGGAAACCTGGGGATTCGATGAAGTCAACGTCGCCATGTTGGAAGGAAAAGTCGCCATGGCAATGCAGTGGTTCTATTTCTTTGGATCAATGCTCGATCCCAAGGTGTCTAAGATAGTCGATAAAGTCGGGTTTGCTATTCTCCCCGGTGAAGAAGGGAAAGATGGCAAGTTCCGAAGAGTATTCAGCATGGGCGGACAGGGTCTGGGTATCAACAAATACTCCAAGTATGTTGAAGAATCCTGGAAGTTCCTGGAATGGTATATGCAGAAAGACCAACAAATGAGATACGCTAAGGTCTGCCAGACTGGGAACAAACAAGTTCTGGAAGATCCAGAATGGTTGAAATTAAATCCTTACAATGTACTCTTCAAAGACGCCATGAATTACATCAATGACTACTGGCATCTTCCGGAATATGCCATACTGCTCGATATCATGCAGGAAGAAGTCAACAACGCCATTATTGGCAAGAAAACGGTTGAACAAGCTTTAAAGGATTGCGCGGAGAGACAGGAAAGAGAACTGGAAAGAGCCGGATATGAAATAAAGAGAACCGAAAATATACCGGATTTGCCTTATGAACTCGCCCATGGAGAACCATACAGCGCTGAATTAGAAAAGTACTATAATTATTGAGAACTGACCGTTCGTTACCCAGTACGAGGCTGGGCAACCAGCCTCGTTTTTTCATCTCAAAGGGGGTAAATCGGAATGGCTGAAGCCTATGAAAGCATAATCGAAAAACAGAGCAAAACTACCACTGTCATTCGGACAGTGATTTTGGTTTTATTTTTATTTTTCACCATTTTTCCTCTTCTCTGGATTTTTTTGACATCGCTCAAAGGTCGACTCGACATATTTGCCCTTCCACCTCGCTTTATTTTTAATCCAACTTTTGAAAACTACCGAGGTCTCTTTGTCAAAACTTTTTTGGAGGGCGGTATTGGTCAAACCGATTTTGGACTCGTTTTGACCAATAGCGTTATTGAAGCCGGATTAGGGACATTCTTTGCGGTCGTTCTTGGGGTTATGGCCGGATATGCCTGTTCCCGGTTTAACTTCTTTGGTAAAAATGATTATCTTTTCTTTACCCTTTCAACCCGGATGCTCCCCCCGGTGGCAGTAATTATTCCCATTTACATCATGTTTTCACGTCTCGGGTTAAGCGATACCCGACCAGGCATGATTCTTATCTATACCATGTCCAACCTTGGGCTGGCGATCTGGATCATGAAAGGATTTTTCGATTCACTCCCTCGGCAATATGAAGAAGCGGGATTTGTTGATGGATACACCCGCTGGCAGATATTCTGGAAAATTCTCATCCCCTCAGTAAAAGGAGGAATAGCTGCAACCCTAGGATTTTGCTTTATTTTTGCCTGGAATGAATTTACTTTTGCCACCATTTTAACAACGCGATTTGCCAAAACCCTGCCTCCCCGGATTACCACTTCTTTAGGAGCCGCTGGATTAGAGTGGGGTCAGGTGGCTGCTGCTGGTTTTATCGTTGTCATTCCGATATTGGTGCTGTTCATACTGATACGAAATTATTTGTTAATGGGGATGACCTTTGGTGTTCTGGGTCGAAGGTAATAAGGATATGAATACATTGATTCGAATTCTTTTCGTAGCTTTATTTTTTGTAGGAAGTGGGATGAGTATTGCATCGAGTCAAGAAACTCTTTCTGATCGTTTTTTCAATTCTTTGACGGATCAAACACTGAACCAAAACAGCTCTTCCGGGATTCCATTATACGATATCAATTCCCAGCTTATCGGTCAGGTGGTTTCCAATACCATCGATGGGAGACCATGTGAGCTTATTTTTACCAATGGTCAATTAACCGCCTTTGGTATGGGAGGGTTTTTAACGATAGCCTTTACTCAATCAGTAGAAGTGATGGAAAAAACCTTGACCAGCCGTTATGGTGATCAGGCGAAGCTTATCGATCGTCATTTGACCATGATTCATCCTCTCATGTTTGTCATACAAGGGATTTACAATTATCAGGGGAAAATCATTCACGATCTAATCCTCAAATGTAATTCATTCATATTCACTCTTAAAGGAGACGATGATTCTTCTTCGGAAAGAAGGGTTTCAATCAATCAGCCTGTCTTACCCTTCGATTATCGACGGGTATCTTTTGAAATACCGATTTATCAATACTACCTAAGTGATTTTTCCACCTGCGTATTGATGCTGGCCAATTATTGGCGGCATGTGGGTTGGATAAAAACTCAGCTCCATCCCGAAGACTCACGGTATTTTTTGGTGAATCTTCACTTGATGATGTATGACGTGGAGATGTTGAGGAGGAAATGTCGTTGTGAAAACGATTCAAAAAGCATTGCTGAAATCATTGCCTCTTTTATCAAAGCTCGGGGTGAGGAAGTGAAAGTTGAGGTTTTGGAGGCAAATCACTCAAGTCCTGAGAAAAATACCTTTCAGATTATCAAGGATATGATTCGCCGTACCGATCAGCCCTATTTAATTGAGATATCGTCTAAAAATGGGTATTCAACCTATGCCATACTGACTGGATATGCACAGATTCCCAAGGGTGAATTTCTCGAGTGTGTTTTTCCCACTCCTTTTTTGGGAGAAAAGACATATCAACGTTATTTTTTCAAATGGAATGAAGGTTATGATGTTTTGAAGATTTATCAAATCATAGATCGGTCCGGGAGTGAGAATTTATGAAAGAGAAAAATGTATCACATCAAGTCATGATGCGACACTATGGTATTTCTGATCGTACTTTTATGCTGCTTTTTATTTTACCCAGCTTATTTATTTTGTTATTTCTGATCGGATATCCATTTGCGACCTTGATCCGTTCCAGTTTTTATAGTTTTTCGGTATTGCGGACCGCGACCGCTCCTAAGTTTATCGGAGTGAAAAACTATTCTTTCATTCTCAAAGATGCTGCCACCTGGGGTCGATTTCTCTTTACTGGAAAGTTTGTAGTGATAAATGTTGCTGTCCAATTTTTATTAGGAGTGGGAATTGCCTATTTGCTCCAAAAGAATTTCAGGGGAAGAAGCGTCATCCTCACCCTCATTCTAATGCCGATGATGCTCTGTCCGGTCGTTGTCGGTTTGTTTTGGAAATACATGCTCAATACTGATTGGGGGATCGTAAATTATGTTCTCCAATTGGTGGGACTTCCTAAAGTTGAGTGGTTAGCAAAAGAATCGATCAGCGTTTATAGCGTTATTTTAGTTGATTCCTGGATGTGGACCCCTTTTATGATTCTTTTAGCTCTGGCCGCTTTCACTGCCATCCCCAAATACTTATATGAAGCCGCCGAAATTGATCGAGCGTCTTCCTGGTTTAAATTCCGCCATATCACCCTTCCTCTCTCAGCACCGGTTCTCATCATCGCTTTGCTCTTCCGTCTCATAGATTCTTTGAAAATGTTTGATCTGGTTTATACACTTACCGGAGGAGGACCGGGAAGTGCCACACAAACTCTGTCCTTCGATTTATACAAGCGGGCGTTTCAATACTTTTATACTGGAGAAGCATCAGCATACGGGATTATCTTACTTATGGTTATCATCAGTTTGAGCTTGGTCTTTATACGCTACCTGAATCGCTTGGCTGCTCAAAATTCAGGAAGGTAGGTGTTGAGGCTTGTCAGGAGTACGGGTACAAAACCTCAAAAAATATTACGAAAATGTCAAGGCGGTGGATGGGATTGATTTAGAGGTCAGAAATGGAGATCTGGTCGTTCTCCTTGGACCATCGGGTTGTGGGAAAACAACCACCCTCCGTTGCATTGCCGGTCTGGAAGCACCGACCAAAGGTTCTATTTTTTTTAATGAGAAAAACGTCACCCGACTCACTCCGAGCGATCGGAATGTAGGGATGGTTTTCCAGTTTTATGCTCTCTATCCCCATTTGCGAGTTCGGGATAATATTACCTTTCCATTGCGGGCGCAACAGGTTCCCCGGACTCAAATTGAAGAAAAACTGAAACAGGTCGTTTCAATCTTCCAGTTGGGAAATTTATTGAAACGAAAAGCCCGGGATCTTCCTCCCGGTGATCAACAACGGGTGGCACTTGCTCGCGCCATCGTACGAGACCCGAGTGTTTTGTTGTTGGATGAACCCCTCAGTGCTCTTGATGAAAAATTCCGGGAAGAGATGCGCAGTGAGCTTGGGAGCTTGCAAAAAAGGATTGGCATAACCACCATTTACGTCACCCATGACCAAAGAGAAGCAATGGCATTGGGGGACATCATCGTGGTGATGAAAGATGGAGTGATTATTCAACGAGGATCACCCGAAGAATTGTATGAACACCCGCAATCGGTGTTTGTTGGTCATTTTTTAGGAACACCCGGGATGAATTTTGTAAATGTAATTTACCGGAACGGAGCTTTTTACATTGATGGTACCAATCAAAATATTCAACTCAAAAATGAAGGTCTGATGAAAAGGCTCCGGCCTTATGAAGAAAAACCGCTTATTATCGGTATCCGACCCGAATACATTGAAGTAGACATCAAGTCCGAGACCAATGGGTATCTGACCATTACCGTATTGACCATTGAACCGGCGGGTCGTTTTCGGCTGGTTGACTTTATTCTGGGCGAAAAGATATTTCGAGCTCGCGTCAATTGGGACTTGAGTATTCATGAGGGACAGGAAATCAACATAAGATTTCGCGAAGATAAAATCTGTATATTTGATCGACAGACCGAGGAAGCCCTTATAAGTTAATCGACATCATGGTTCAATAAGGGATCCGGCACCATTTAAAAAATGAAAACTCATCTTGTTTTTTTAAAGCATATATTGTGGGTATGGATATCTATTCACTTGATTTTATCTCTTTTCATTTTTAATCTTTTTATCTTACGCCGTAGGCTGAATATTGATATAGGGAAGGAATGACTATGCTTGAATTCAAAGGGTTAACCAAGGTTTTTGGAGATATTGTCGCCGTCCGTGATTTTCATTTATCTATTGAGGATGGGGAGTTTTTTATTCTTTTAGGTCCAACCGGTGCTGGTAAAACTACCACCCTACGAATCACTGTCGGGCTTGAAAAACCTGATGATGGAAAAGTTATTTATAACGGGGAGGACATTACCGAATATCCTCCGGCAGTGAGAAACTTTGCCTTTATGTTTGAATCACATAACCTTTATCCGGTATTGAATGTTTACGATAATCTGGCTTTTCCACTTCGTTCACCACTCTATCGTTTGCCTGAAAAAGAAATCAGTGAAAGAGTAGGAAAGGTCGCTCGTGACCTCCATATCACCCATCTGCTCAAAAGGAAAGTCAGTGCCCTGAGCGGTGGAGAACAGCAACGAGTCGCATTAGGCCGAACGCTGGTCAGGAAGCCCAGCGTGTATGTCCTGGATGAACCAATCAGTAGCTTGGATTATAAATTGAGAGAGGAGCTTCAGACCGAATTCAAGAGAATTCATGAAGAATATGGTATTACCATCTTTTCGGCCACCCACGATAACATTTCGGCAATGGCGATGGCGACCCGAATCGGCATCATTCATGAAGGCACCCTCCTTCAGGTCGGAACTCCGCGGGAAATCTATACCCAACCGCTTTCTATGACAGTTGCCAATATCATCGGCGCTCCCTCGATGAATTTTATCCCTTGCCATATTTCCAATGGTGATCACCTCTTCCTTTCCAATCAGGAACGGATACCGCTTCGGGTTGCTCCCGAAAAAGTCCTCCACTTAAAGTCTCAATTAAAGAATAATATGATATATGCCGGTATATGGCCGGAAGATATCGTGATTGAAAAAGAACCGAAAGAAGAGTTCATTGGGGCTACGGTGGAAACAGTGGAATATCATGGCGCGGAAAAGTTCGTCAATTTTAAATTCCATGATTCGGCAATTAAAGCTCTCATTTCCCAGGCTTCGGTTCTCAAACATAATGATCGGGTTTTCTTTTCTCTTCCCGAATCCAAATTGTATTTTTTTGAACCCGAAGAGGGGAAGAATATTGACCGAATACTGAATGAGGGGGTATAAACCATGATATCTCAGACATTCGAGATTTCAGAAACTACCCGGCAAAAGAAATTAAAAAAACGAAAATTCATCAACACTGCCGAGATGATCGGCATGGGGATTATGCTCTTTGGAGTGGTCCTTTTATTCCAACCCTTCCACATTAATATTTTCATGTGGGGGTTCCCGGTTCTGTTAATTGGATACACAGTTTACAGTATTTTTGGTCATATACCTCGCTGACAATTGGATAACGAATTTTATTATTCGGGAAAAACGCATTGATAAGATTCACATAGAATCGTAAAGGGGATGAGCGCTATGCCGTTATTTCTGGCTTCGGATCATTTTGGATATCCGCTGAAAAAAGTCATTGCTGACCATTTGAAAGAAAAGGGTGTTGATTTTGAAGACTTGGGAGTCAACTCAGAAAACGAGGTGGTGGATTACCCGGATGTGGCATTGAAAGCCTGTATGACCATCAAGGAAGGGAAGCATCAATACGGAATTTTGATCTGTGGAACTGGAATCGGCATGGCGATGGCTGCTAATAAAATTACCGGGATATATGCCGCTTGTGCTCATGACATTTATTCGGCTGAAAGAGCCAAAAAAAGTAACGATTCGAATGTTATGACACTGGGGCGTCATGTCGTTGGTCCGGAACTGGCAAAAATGTTGGTCGACGCCTGGCTGGTCAGTGATTTTGGCGGTGGCAGATCTCTCCCGAAAGTACAAAAGATCCGAGAAATTGAAAAGAAGTATATGAAGTGAGGATGAACAATACTTTCTCTCCTAATACCTCCAGGGGGAAAGCTATTGTTTTTTTATTTTCATTCATTAATATTCAATCATAGTTTTCTCCTCCCTTGACAAAAATGATACACTAACAAAGTTATTCTATTGTTAAAAGACAGTGAACAGTAATCAGCGGTAAATTATTATTACATTGATAAAAGAGAATAGATTGCCACGGTGCGTGGTAGCACCAGGTGAGGAATGGGATCCCCTATTTATTTCACCCCCTTTTAGACAAAGGGGACGAGGGGGGATTTGATGGCTTCAATCTGCAATGGAAGATGAAAAAAGATGGCTCTTGTTTAAAGGAAATGACCATGCCACGATTACAGATAGTCAATTTGGATCGAGAGTGCGAATTCAAAACCGGTGAGAACGTTCTGGATGTTTTGCAACGGGAAGGCATCGAAATCGAATCCTATTGTGGTGGTTTTGGGTCTTGTGGTAAATGTTTGATTAAAGTATTAAAAGGGAAGGTCTCACAGCCGACCTCACAGGAAATTAAACATTTAAAAGAAAAGATCTCCCAGGGTTTTCGACTTGCCTGCCAGACTCTCCTCTTTGAGGATACCGGGATTGATGTAAGTTATTCTCTCTCACGTCAGATTGTAGTGTTCACTGAATCGGGGGAAGCTCAATTGGAAGAACTCCCGGTTCAAAAAATAAAAGTGAATTTGCGTAAGCCCCCTCTGGATAACTTCATTTCTCTTCAAGATCTGTTAGAGACTCAGTTACCGGCTTCTTCAGCATCACATAACTGGGCACCATCTGCCCTACAGGGATTAGCTCGCATCGAAGATCATGATGAACAACTATTTGAAGTCGTTTTTGATGATCGTCAGATTTACTGGGCTGGTTCGGACTTTCAAGATACTTCATTTTTAGGGGTTGCGGTTGATATCGGAACGACTACGGTTGCCTGTGAACTTCTGAATCTTGAAACCGGATCGACCCTCTACCGGGCAGGTGCCTTAAACCGTCAAACCAGTTTTGGGGCTGATGTATTGTCCCGTTTACGGGCTATTCAGGATAACCATGGGGCTCTCTTAACCCTCCAGGAATTGGTGGTATCCACCGTTAATGATCTCATTCATGAAGCATGTCAAAAAACCGGGAAAGATCCCCACCGAATTTTTGCTGTCACCATGGCTGGGAATACCATTATGGAACATATTCTCTTGGGGGTGTCTCCGATATCGATCGGAGTAGCTCCTTTTGCGTCGATCTTTTGTCGGTCGTTCCAAGCCACTGCCCGGAATCTTCATCTGGTTACTCATCCCGAAGCCCAGGTTTACATTTTTCCTTCGGTTGCAGGATATGTCGGAGGTGACATCGTCGCCGGCATGGCAGCACATGACCTCGAAAAGAAGGATACTACTCTTTTGTACGTTGATATTGGAACCAATGGAGAAATTGTTCTGGTTGATCAGGGGAATATCTATTGCTGTGGAACCGCAGCCGGTCCAGCCTTTGAAGGAGCTCAGATCAAACATGGAACCCGAGCCACGCTGGGAGCGATCAGTTCGGTGGAAATTGAAAATGAAGAAATTAAAATTTATACTATCGGAGACGTTGCTCCCCGGGGAGTGTGCGGAACCGGATTGATAGACGCTCTCTCCTGTCTGATTAAGGGAGGCTTGATGGCACCCAATGGAAGATTACAGAAGGACGATCATCATTTTACCTCCCGTATTGCTGAAGAGGGAAAGACCAAATATTTTATCTTGAGTTATGACCCGTCAGTAATCATTACTCAGGAAGATATCTCGCAACTCCAATTAGCCAAAGCCGCTTTGCAAGCCGGGAGAAAAGTATTGCTCCACGAAGCAGGACGAGAAGAAGCCGACATTAATCAGGTTATACTGGCGGGAGCCTTCGGGAGCTTTATTAATCCGGAGAGTGCCATGACAGTGGGTTTGATCCCACGAGCGAAGGCGGTTTCGTCGGTTGGCAATGCATCCTTGTATGGTGCTAAAAAAGCTTTGCTCTCTCGAGCTTTTCGACAGAAAGTGGAATGGGTGGCGAGGAAAGCCAAATATGTCGAATTATCGGCACGAAGCGATTTCCAGGATTACTTTTATGAATCCTTAATATTTGAGGAAAGTTAAACAAAACCACATTTAACCATATAATAATAATCTAAACTTTCCAATCAAATAAATAAAAAATGTATAAGGGAATAAAATACTATTATGGGAGCAGATAATCATAATAGTCAGGTTATCTGCCGGGTTATGGGAGGATAAACACATGGCAGTGGTAAAATCGTTTACCGGATATCATTATTCACTCAATCATTTTGATAAAAAATCGATTGGACCATTAGTTGCCCCACCTTACGACGTTATTAGCGAAAAAGTCAAAAAAAGACTGGTAGAAGACCCTCATAATATCGTTCATATTACTTTAGGCAGAAACGAAAAAGGATACCAAGACGCCGCACAACTTTTACGATCCTGGATGAATGAAGGGAAGATCGAAAAAGATCCATCTCCCAGTTTATATATCTATGAGCAAGACTATCGAATCAATTCCAACCCTGACCAAAAAAAACGGACTGGATTTATCGGTCTGGTAAGGCTTGAGGATTATAATAAAAAGATCATTATGCCTCATGAAAAGACCATGCCAAAATATTCTTTGGATCGATTAGAACTGCTAAAGGCTACCAACGCTAACCTCGAACAAATCTTCAGCGTCTATAATGATTCAACAGGAAGAATCGACGCTATTTTAGAGAAAAATAAAAAGAGTGAAAATTTTCTCTTTGAATTTGAAGATTTCCAGGGAACCACCCATAAAATATGGAGACTTTCCGATCCGTCGGATATTGACCAGGTTCGATTATTCATGAATCCGCGCACAATCATTATCGCTGATGGTCACCACCGGTATGAGACCAGCTTGATGTACCGCCAGGAAATGAGAGAACGCCTTAATGATCCGATGGAAACTATTCCCGCCGACTATGTAATGATGACCCTGGTTAATATCAAAAATCCCGGTCTGCTTGCTCTTCCTACCCACCGACTGGTTCACGGCCTTCCGGAAGCCCAAGTCAAAGGGTTTTTCGATCGCGCCCGCAAATATTTTTATGTCAAACTTTTTGCCGACGAGAAGGAGTTTTATGATTTCTTTCAGAATGCTCCGCTGCGGACTATCGGAGTGTATTCCAAAATCGAGGATATATGGGGAATGATCACCCTCAAAGACCTCACAATTATGGATGAAATATTAGGTACCGAAAACGTGAACCGTTATATCGATACCTGCATTCTCCATGACCTGGTATTGAAGGAAGTGTTGGGGATCGATGAAGAAATGCAAAAGAACAAAGACTTTGTCGATTACCTAAGAGGGACCAAAGACGTTGTTCAGGTCGCCCGGGAGGAGAATAAATACCAGGTGATCTTTATCATGAAACCAACCCCTCTGGACGATGTGGAAAAAGCCGTACTCCATTCTCAAAGAATGCCCCAGAAATCGACTTATTTTTACCCCAAGGTGTGGAGCGGTTTAGTAATCCGTTTTTTAGAGGATTGAGAAAATATTATGGCTGACAATAGAGTTCTATTACAAATTGCACTGGATATCCTCACTCTTGAACAGGTGAAATCGCTCTTGACCCCGGAACTGCTTGCGGCGGTGGATATCGTTGAGGTTGGCACCCCCCTGATCATCCGTTATGGCTTGTCCATGGTAGAGAAAGTGAAATTCTGGACTGAAGGAAAGAAAATTATTTTTGCCGACACCAAAATTGTTGACGCTGGCCGATGGGAAACCCAGGAAGCGCTTTCCGCCGGTGCCGACCTGGTGTCAGTTTTGGCCGGAGCCTCGACATATACTTTGGAAGAAGTTCGTGATACAGCTCATAGTGAAAATGCTCAAATGGTGGTGGACATTATTGATCTTTCTCTCACTGACCACAGTAAAGTGTCGTTTCTTTATAGTTTACAACCAGATTATCTCTGCCTCCATCTCTCCACCGATGCAGTGAAGAAGGGCGGATCATTGTTGGAATTTTCCCAACAGCTTCCTTTTGTGTCTTCTCGTCAGCTTCCCCTGATGGTCGCCGGTGGTATTAATATGGCTAATTTGCCGGTAATCGTACACGATCTGGAACCCGCCATTGTGGTTGCCGGTTCGTCACTTACCGAAGCACAAAATCCTGATGAAGAAGCTAAAAAAATGAGGAGGATTATCGATGAGTTTATCTTTTCCCGAGATAATTCACCAAGTAATTGATGAAACTCGGTCATTGCTCTTAACGGTGGATAATGAGAAAATATTGAAATTTATCGGCGCAATTAAAAATGATTGGTCTCAACGGCGGCTCTTTTTCTGGGCACGGGGAAGGAGCTTTCTTATCCTCCGCGGATTTGCCATGCGGCTTATGCATTCCGGTTATGAAGTTCATATCGTGGGAGAAGTTGATTGTCCTTCGATTGGTGCGGGCGATATTCTGATAGTGGCCTCCGGTTCGGGTTCGACCGGATCGGTTCTTTTATTTGCCGAAAAAGCGAAAAAATTAGGAGCAGCGGTGGTTGCTGTCATCGGTAAAGCGATGACTCCTTTGCATCAACTCGCGGATATGACTATTGAATTTCACCCTGAAAAAATTAAAGAATCGGTGCAGCTTTCGGCGAATGGGGGAGGAACTCGGTTTGAACACTCACTCATGCTTTTTTTCGACGCCTGCGTGCTTTATACCGTTTACGATTATCGGGATCAAGCTTATGGTGAAATGATGAAACGCCACGCCAATTTAGAGTAGGAATGTTTATCTTTTAGACCAAATATAGCTTGATTCCCAAATCCTTGATGTATTTTTGATATTCTTCCGCAATCCCAGTATCGGTAATAATGATATCGAAATTCTTTAAATCGGCAAAATAAGATATTCTTATCTTCCCGAATTTGGTTGAGTCA
>CAYSWT010000042.1:12880-16374 GCA_964434845.1 uncultured Atribacterota bacterium
TATCGCCCCGCCATGAATAAGCTGAGCGATATTCTCTTTGGCTAATAGCTCCAAGTCCCTCCGTATCGTCATTTCCGATACTTCTAATTTTTCCGATAGTTCTTTAATATTCACCAATCCCCGGAGGGAGAGAGTGTTGGTTATATAATTGATTCGTTCTTTTCTATTTGCCATAAGGATAAAATATTACCATTTTATTTGTAAATATTTTTACAATATATGTTATTTGTTTTAAATAATATAATACCATATTAAAAGGTTAGAAGACCCAGAACCAAACTCTGTGTCAATGGATGGCAGATGTCATCGGAGTCCCGGTCATTGCTGGTCCCACTGTAACCACATCGGTTGGCTATCTTTTTATGCGATTGAAAACCTATGAAGAAATCCATTGAAGATCAAATTTTATTGTAGCGACATGCCATAGCAGGTCGCTACGGTAGTTATGATATTGAAATTTTTAAAAAATCAGTCTTTGGTCTTGACTTCGCATTATAATTCTGTTAAATACATAACATTAAGTGTTATAAAAATAACACAACAAAAAATACTTCGAATGAGGAGAAGTGAGACAAATGGATATTTATAGCGATGCATTGGGTATGATCGAAACTCGAGGTTTTACTGCCATGGTAGAAGCCTCTGATGCCATGGTGAAAGCGGCCAAAGTTGAATTAGTCGGCTATGAAAAAATCGGTGGAGGGTATGTGACTGCTATTATTCGTGGTGACGTCGCCGCGGTCCGAGCCGCCCTGGATGCCGGTCAGGCAGCTTCAGAAAAAGTAGGCGAAGTGATCTCAGTCCATATTATCCCACGACCTCATTCCAATGTTGATGAAGTGCTTCCCTTAGGGCGAGGTCCGGCGAAGAGTTCTAAAAAAATAGTTGATTAACAAGGATATCAGGGAAATGATACTTGCCAAAGTTATTGGAAACGTGGTTTCCACCCGAAAAGAACCAAAAATAGAGGGCATAAAATTTTTGCTCGTGGAGAAAATCAATCCGGCTACTATGCAGGGCAAGGGAGATTATGTGGTCGCCATGGACAGTGTTGGCGCAGGTGTCGGTGAGGTGGTTTTTTTCGTCTCAGGGAGTAGTTCACGAATGACGGCAATTACCGAAGGAAAACCGAGCGATGCGACCATCATTGCCATTGTCGATGCTATTGAAATGAACGGTTCCTATGTCTATCAAAAGAACCAGAGTGAATCTTAAGGGAAAATCAAAAACCGATAGAAAAAAGAGGCAGAAATGATTTTCGGAAAAGTAGTTGGAACGGTAGTGAGTACCCAAAAGAGTGATGATGTTCATGGAAAAAGATACCTTCTGGTGCAGTTATGCCAACCAACCGGAGAATTACTCAATGAATTTCACGTTGCCATCGATTTAATTGGTTCCGGATACGGTGAGATGGTTCTTCTTTCTCAAGGGAGTTCAGCCCGCCAAACCCAGGATACCTATCAAAAAGCGGTTGATTGTGTGATTATTGGGATTGTTGATTTGGTCGAAGAAAGAGGTTGTTTGATCTATCAAAAATGATCATGACAAATTGGAAGAAAACTCAATGGAACTGACCGAAATTATCAAAGAGATGGGCATCGTTGGCGCCGGAGGAGCTGGTTTCCCGACTCATATAAAAATTGGGAATCGAGTCAAAATCGTCATTGCCAATGGAACCGAATGCGAACCGCTCTTATTCAATGACAAGTATGTTCTGAAAGAGCATGGTGAGGAAGTGGTTCGAGGGTTGGAATTGGTTATTCAAGCCACAGGCGCAAAAAAAGGAATTATTGCTCTGAAGAAAAAGAATACGAATATCGTACTTGGTATTGAGAAGATTATTGAAAATCGAAAAAACCTTTCTCTTGCTTTGCTTGATGATTTTTATCCAGCCGGTGATGAACAGATATTAGTGAATGTAGTGACCGGAAAAATCATCCCCCAGGGTGAATTGCCGCTCGCGGTGGGTTGTCTGGTGAGTAATGTCGAGACCTTGAGAAATATTTATCATGCTTCCTTAGGGAAACCGGTTATTAAACGAACTTTAACCTGCATCGGCGAAGTAAAAAACCCATCAGTGGTGATTGCCCGGATCGGTATGTCAATTCAGGACATTATCGATGCCTGTGGTAGTGCCACGGTTGAAGATCCGGTCGTCATCGTTGGTGGCCCCATGATGGGTATCGTCGAAAAAGACCTCAATGCCCCTATTACCAAGACCACGACCGGATTGATTGTCCTTCCTCAAGACCATTCTCTTATTCGAAAAAAGAGTATGCCTTTATTGTGGGTGGTGAAACAAAGCAAGGCTGCCTGTTGTCAATGCACGTATTGCACTGAATTATGTCCCCGTTATCTTTTGGGACATGAGTTATATCCCCACAAGATTATGAGAAATATCAATTTTGGTTTGGATGTTCCTCCTGAAGTGATTGAGAATGTCTTTTTGTGTAGCGAATGCGGCTTATGTGAAGTCTTCGCCTGCCCCATGGATCTTTCACCCCGCATGGTGAATCATGCTCTAAAGAATAGTTTGATTGAGTCTAACTACCGACCCCAGTTTGCCGGCAAGAACGAAAATAAAAGAGTGAATGATTTGCTCAATCGAAAAATACCGGTTTCGAGAATAAAAGATCGATTACGCATTAAACAGTATGATCAAAGCGATCTCTTGGGAGCCATCGAAACCAATCCGTTGCAAGTCGAAATTTTATTAAAACAACATACTGGTTCTCCGTCAACCCCAGTCGTTAAAGTGGGAGACGAAGTAGAAGAAGGGAGTTTACTGGCAGGTATACCTGAAGGAAAATTAGGCGCAAGAATACATTCAAGTATTAAAGGTCGCGTTAACTTGGTGAACGAGGAAAGAATCATTATAAAACGATAAAGGGAACGAAACATTATGGGGATTATTGTCCTTGGAGTTTTAGAACTCAATAGCATTGCTGTGGGCTTACAAGCATTGGATGGAATGGTCAAAGCTGCACCTATCCGAATCATTGATGCCAAGACGATATGTCCGGGGAAATTCATCATCATTATCACCGGGGAAGTTGCTGCGGTGGATGCAGCGCTCTCCAAGGGCAAGGAGATCGGTGGCGGGTATATTGTCGACGAGCTTTTTATCCCAAATTTGCACCCGCAAGTAATACCTGCCATTACCGGAACTGTCGAATGTGAGATCTGGGGTGCGGTTGCCATTATTGAATCATTCTCGGCGGTCGCTAGTATTAGTGCGGCGGATATCGCCGCTAAAACTGCCAATGTGGTGATTAACGAAGTCCGTTTGGCGGCTGGTATGGGCGGGAAATCATATATAAAAATGATAGGCGATATCTATGAAGTAGAAGCAGCCGTTCGCGCTGCAGTCGGGGTGATTATGGCAAACGGGTTGCTCTGTAAGGAAGTCATCATCCCCAACCCTCACCCGGATATACGAAATTATTTTATTTTCTAAATTCAAAGGCGGAGTGACCTTGAAAAGACTTTTAATC
>CAYSWT010000043.1:0-15512 GCA_964434845.1 uncultured Atribacterota bacterium
TAAACTGTTAGGATGGCAGCCTACGGCGTAAGATGAAAAAATTCGAAACAACATGCATACACGTGGAGAAAGAATTCAAGAGTATGGCGTGAGGATCTCATCTTTTTATTTTTTTCAACTCAACAACTCAACCTCTCAACACCTCAACATTTTGGTGTTTTGATCCTCACCTGGTGCCGTTATACGGCATGGCGGTCTATCCTGATAAAGGCAATGACTTCGGAAATGGTGTTAAAAGCCTGGGCACCGTCGTGGAGGAGTTGTTGAAGCTTGTAGATCGCTTCTCCCCCGGTATAATCCCATGTCGGACTGAGGGATTCACGGAGGAATAAGACTTTTTTTCCTTTATAGAGCAAATTCAGAGCTAAATCTAAATTTTTAAGGTTCCCATGACCCCAGAAATTAGGAGAGATAAAAATATAATCTGATTGATTGGCTATCAATAAAGCCTGCTTCAACGTATCATCGGTGATAGGGGAAAATGGCTTTTCGACGATGGTTGGAAGCCCTAACTTCGCAGCCATTTCCTGGTCGGAATCGAATTGATTGACGATTCCCACGCTGAGTGAAAAACCGGCTTCGAGAAAGTCTTTCATAAATACGCACCCGCTTCCTCCGCCGCAGATGAGATGAATGGATGCAGTTGGGACTTCCGGCGTTTTCTTTTTGGATAAGGGCATAAAGAAAGGCCGAAAAGTATAGGGATGGGTTTCTTCTAAAAATTCGACATCAAATAACTCTTCCACCAGGTGGGCATGAAGAGACGTTTCGACCATTCCTTGATGGGTGATATGTCCTTTTTTCATAAAGAGGACCACGTTGCAAAATTGAGCGACCATGTTGATGTCGTGGAAAACGCCGATGATGGTAATGGAATTTTTTTGGAGTTCAAGGAGAATATTCATGATATCGAGCTGATGCACAATATCGAGATGGCTGGTTGGCTCATCAAGGAGAAGGAGATTGGGTTCCTGAGCTAATGCTCGAGCAATCATTACCCTCTGTTTTTCTCCTCCGGAAAGCTCCCGGAAAGAACGATTGGCAAACGAATGAGTTTTGGTGACCTGCATTGCTTTTTGAACGGCGGCGTAATCCCGATCGTTTTCTTTTTGCCAGCGGCGCCAATGAGGGAACCTTCCCATCATGACTACGTCGAAACAATCCAGATCCAGGTCTCGGTTGACTTCTTGAAAAACGATTGCCATTTCTTGTGACCATTTCCGTCGTGAAAGCCGACGGGTATCGGTTCCGGAGATACTGATCGAACCGGTACGGGGGGTGAGGAGCCCAGAGAGAAGATGCAGGAGCGTACTTTTTCCCGAGCCATTCGGGCCAAGAATACCAACGAATTCCCCTTGATCAATATCAAAAGTGATATTGCTGATCACATCCTGGTTGAAATAAGCGAAGGAGAGGTTTCGTACTGATAGGTGGGGATTCACCGCTCTCTTTTCTTCCTCCGTAAAAGATAAATAAAAAAGGGCGCCCCCAATAGACTGGTAACCACTCCCACCGGCAATTCAACCGGGTGCAGGAGACTGCGGGAAAGAGTGTCAGCCCAAAGCAGGACACTGCTTCCCAATAAAAGGGAGGCGGGCAGAAGAAGCCGGTGATCTTCACCGGTGATAATTCGTATCACATGGGGGACAACTAAGCCGACAAACCCAATGACACCACTTACCGAGACACAGGCAGCAACGGATAAGGAGGAAATCACCAGCAGGATTTTTTTGACTTTTTCAACGTCCACTCCCATACTTTCTGCCACTTTTTCACCCAGGAGAAAAGCGTTCAATTCCCGGGAATAAGAAAAGACAATGGGAAGGGTGATGGCAATTGGGGGAAGGATGGCGAGTACCTTTTTCCAGCTGCTATTCCACAAGCCTCCCATGATCCAGAACACCATCTGATGGAGATTTTCCCCGGCTAAGAACATCCCCAAAGAAATAAGAGCCGAGAAGAAGAAACCAATGGCAACCCCGGCCAACAACATGGTTTCCAAAGGGAATTTATGACCGATTTGACCGAGACGGAGCACCAGGAAAGTGGTACCCAGGGCAAAAAGGAATGAAAACAAGGGGATGGTGAAAAATCCAAGTGATATTCCACTTAGGATGGCGATGACAGCTCCCACTGCCCCTCCAGAACTTATCCCCAAAACATAGGGATCGACTAAAGGATTTTGAAAAAGTCCCTGGAGAACGGCTCCGCTTAAAGAGAGACCGGCACCGACTAATACCGATAAAAGAATGCGCGGGAGACGAATGTCGAATAGAATGGTCCGTTCTGAAGCGGAAAGTGAAGAATAATGAAAAACCAATATCATCTCGGAAAAACGAAAACGCCCACCACCAATTCCAAGCGCTATCATCATGCCGAGGGCAAGAACGATGCCGAGGAGCAAGAGAACATTGGCTTTTTTCAATTTTCCGATATTATTTCTGATTCTTGAACTCATATTTTCCGAATAATTCCGGATGAATGATTTGTGCAAAAAATTCTAAGGCGGTTATCAAGCGCGGACCGGGCCGAGAAACGATATCGGAATCAACCAGATAGACCTGTTGATTTTTTATGGCATCCATTGATTGAAATCGGGAATCGGTGGTGACGAATTGATAAAGCTGACTTTGGTCGCTGCCACCATGGCTTTCGATCACGGTGATGATCGCAGGATTTCTTCTTATTATTTCCTCAATATCCACGGTTGAATACCCATTTAAATCTCCTGCCAGATTCTTCCCACCAGCGAGAGTAATGAATTCATTGATGAAGGTATGGTTTCCGGCAGTCCAGATTGGGTCATGCCAGATGATATGAAAAACGACCGGTTTTTGGGTGTCGGTCAACGAATTGGTTTTATCGGTGATTTGCTTCATTTTTTCTTGCAGGGTTTGTGCCAGTGCCTGACCGGCCGATTCAACCCCGCCGAGAATGGACACTTTTTGAATATCTTCGATGACTTGAGCAATGGATTCTGATTTTAGGATAAAAACTGAAAGGTTGAGCTCACGCAGACGGACAATGGCCTCATCTGGGGTGAGAGAGCTTGCCAGGATCAGGTCAGGCTGCAAGGTGAGGATCTTTTCCAGATCAATTTCGGTGACGTTGCCGATCTTCTCTTTGGTGAGTGCCTCTTGGGGCTCATTACAGTAAGTGGTGACTCCCATCACTTTTTCACCGAGACCCAGGGCAAAGAGGATTTCGGTGTTCCCGGGAGAGAGAGAGATAATCCGTTGTGGCGGTTGGAGGAGGTGGAGGGTGAATCCGGTGTCATCGGTGGCGGTGAGTTCCTGGGAATACGAAAGGGATTGAAAAATAAAGATGAATAGTATCAACTGGATTATGGTTCTTAATGTTTTTTTCATGGAGAACTCCTTTTCTGTTTTCATTGTTCGGATGGTGCCAGGACATTTTCCTGGCATGAATGTCTATTTACTCTTCGATATCGACCTGAATTCACAAAGGAAAGAAGGAGGAAGGTGAGGGAGGGTAATCCTCGAGAACCTGGTGGCGGACCATGGTGCCTTTCCCACCTCCTCTTTCCGCGAAGAGTGGTTAGGACAGTTTCGGGCAGGTCTCCTGGCTTCTGGATTGTCATCGGGCTGTACCTTCCCGGTATGTACCAGTGGTACCAAGCAGCCGTACATTCCAGTTACAGTGGCGGGACCGCGCCGGATTTACACCGGCCTTCCCTATTAAGAATAATTCACCCAAAACATGAACGCATTGAGTATAGCATATTGAGTTGAAGTCAACAATATTGATTTTTATTGAGCAGAAATCGGGCTTGATAAATCAAGCCCCTACAGAAGATTATTCAAAAATCCTCTGTAAGGGCGCAATCAATTGCGCTCGTTATTGTCAATTTTCAGATGGTGCTGCCAGGCAGCAGTGCAGCCTATCCCCCATTTATCGATCCTCTCCCTTTGGATAAAGGGAGATCGAGAGGGATTCGATTATATCAACCTATGGTGTAAGATATTAATACAAAAGAGACTAACACTGAAAGGATAGGACGTTATTATTTTCATTTTTCAGATAGTGTAACCAACAGTATGGCGGTCTACTTCGCATACATTTGAATAAATTTGAGAAGTTGAGTGGCAACCAAAGCTGGTTTTTCCTCCTGGGGCATATGACCGCATTGAGGGATTTCCAGTAACACCACGTTCGGAAGCAGCTTGGCGAGGCGTCGGGCTTCGGAAATTTTTACCCAGGGATCTTCAATTCCATTGAGGACGAAAAGGTGACAGTTGAGGTTTTTCAATTCGGGAAAGACATGATTCCGAGAGGAATCTCGAAGATAATAATACAGGGAAAGGCCACTTTTCGGGTTCTCGAGGATTGGTTGAGCAATACGGTACAAAAGGTCCTCATCGACTATTGACGAATCGTATACGGTATCCTGCAGGGTTTGTTTGAGCTTTTCCGGGGATCGAAGGGTTTTGTTGGCAAAAGAAATGATACCGGTTCGAAGCAGCGGATTAGCAAAGATGAAGCGTGAAAGTGGCAATCCACGAACCGAAAAAACCGCCGGACTGATGAGAAATAAAGCCTGGACTTTTTCTGGGTAACGGAGTGCCATGTGAAGTGCCAGGGTTCCTCCCAGGGAATGACCGACCACGATCGTTTTTTCAATGGAAAGGTCATTCAGAAATTCGATGAGTTGATCAGCGAGGTGTCGGTGCGAATAATTCCCCATCCGTTCCGCAGTGGATTGGCCATGACCAGGGAGATCAATCAGCAGATAGCGATATCGGTCCTGGGGAAGACGATCAAGGAGCTTTTTCCAGGTAAGAAGATTTTCTCCCAACCCATGGATAAAAAGCACCGGGAATCGATTGGGACAGCCGGTCTCAACACAATGGATCATATTTTCTCCGATCTCGAAATATCTGTTCGTTTCGGTAAATCCAGTTTGAGGAACTATCAGATGAATACATTGAAAATATTCATTATGATTTGTCAATTATCTGGTTTAATTTCCATATCTTGAATGATGGATTTGGCCTGTAATAATTGGCTTTCCTTGACTTGTACCTCAACTGGACCGGTATCACCAAAATAGGCAACTCCGCCATACGGCTGAGTTGAAGGTTTCAGGACAACATTGATACCCTCCGTTTCCAGAAAACCTTTGATGAGTTCCGCTTCCACTCGATTTTGTACTAATTTTACTGTCCGGTATTTCATGATTTTTCACCCTCCAATTCGGAAACCAATGAATAGACCGTCTAGCTACTCGCAGAACTATGTGAGTAATGAAAAGGAAAAGAACGACATGCCATGGCATGTCGCTACCATAAAATTCGGATACCGGGCGCAATAAATTTGCGCCCCTACAATCAGAATGGTATTTGTAGGGGGTTTGATTTATCAAACCCGAATTTGAGTTTCTTCTCCATTATAACCAATCCGATGATTCAATATTTAAATTATTCTATTTCAAGTGTCATTTTGTTGGAAATATCTGAGAAGAATATGAATTATAATAATTGAAAGACAGTTCAATGAGGAGGAATCGCCCGATGCTTGAGGGGTTAGGAGATCGCTTTCAGAGTGAAACGAAATATATTCGTGGGGAAATGAGGGGCGTGGGTCTGGATTGGTCTCATCAGCCAGAAACCTATAAAATATACAAGGATGCCCGACGTATTCAGCTTCCCAAACCGACGGTGCGGGCTACCCTGTCGCTGGATGAAGCGTTGCGGAAACGAAAAAGTATCCGGGTGTACACATCGGAACCGCTACCGTTGGAGGAATTGTCGTATCTTTTATGGGCGGCAAATGGAATCCAACGCCAGGAAAATGGGCTCGAATTTCGTACCGCCCCTTCAGCAGGTGCTCTCTATCCAATTGAAACCTATCTGATCGTGAGCTCTATTACTGATCTCACTCCCGGGGTTTATCATTATGCAGTCCGGGATCACGAGCTGGAGGTGCTTAAAACCGGGAATTTCAGCCATGAAGCTATGCGGGCAGGTTTAGGCCAGGAAATGATTGGTTTGGCTGCAGTGACTTTCGTCTGGACAGCGGTCTTCGAACGCTCCAAATGGAAGTATCATCAACGGGCCTACCGGTATGTGTATCTCGATACCGGTCACATCGCCCAGAATCTCGCCCTGGCGGCAACTGCTTTTGAATTAGGGAGTTGCCAAATTGGGGCATTGTACGACGACGAGGTTAACCAGATTATCGGAGTCGATGGTGTTGAAGAAAGTGTGCTCTATATGTGTTCGTTGGGATGGCCTAAAGAGTAAGTTTTATGAGGGGAAAAATATTGCTTAATTTGAGGGGTATGGCTTGACTTCCTTTTTTTGAGCGCTTATATAATCCTTAACCGGAAGGAAACGAGTCAAGGAGGAGTGACATGAATATCAGGAAGAAATTATTTTTGGGGATGATTTTACTGGTTGTGAGTTTAATAATCTTCTTTCATCTGAATGCCTTCGCTGAAGAAATGGTATTGAAGATCGGTTCGCCAAATATGGTGAGCACGGCTAATCTCGTCTTTGATGACTATCTCCCTGTTTTTGCACATATATCGAATCCACCACTGACCAAAATGAATACCGACGGTGCCGTAGTTGGTCAGAGTGCCAAATCAATTGAGGTTTCTGATGACAACACCACCTGGACTTTTTATCTGGATAAAAACCTCTATTGGAGCGATGGGCAACAAGTGACCCCGGAAGACGTAAAATTTACCATCGAGTTCATTGCCAATAATGTTCCCTGGGCGGGATGGCTCAAAGACGGACTCCAGGAAATTACCATCAAGGAACCAAATGCAGTGGTGGTTCAATTTAAAAAACCCTTTACTCAGATCAGCCGCGACCTCTCCAGCTATAACCTTCTTCCCAAGCATATCTGGGAAAAAATCGAATCTCCTCAGGATTATACTAATAATGGTGAGAACGTCGGCTGTGGGCCCTTTTATATCCAAAAAGTTGATTTAAACGCCGGTATTTTGACCTTTGCCAAAAATCCCTACTGGAAGGGACAACCACCTCAGCTCGATCGCATTGAAATCCATCTCTATAACAATCTTGATGTACTATCCTTGGCACTGGAAAAAGGTGATGTTGATACCTATTACAAGTATGCCTCATTCTATCCTTACCCAAACATTGAACGATTGAAAAAGACCGGGCGTTTTGACTTTGTGGAGAAACTCAATGTCGGGCTCTATTTCCTGGCTCTCAATCTCAAACGTGCCCCGATGTCCGATTTGGAATTCCGGGAAGCAATAGCTTCGGCGATCAATTATGAAGAGATCATCAAACTCGATGCCTTAGGATATGGGAAGGTTCCAACCCGCGGTTTTGTTCCGGAGAGCATGGATCATTTTAAGACAACTGAACCACTGGTCTATGATGTGGAAAAAGCAAAAAAAATATTGGAAGAGGCCGGTTATACAGACTCCGACCAAAACGGAATTCGTGAAGGCCAGAATGGAAAAGATATTCAACTCACCATGTTAGTCGAACCCGATTATGTGCGCCGTGGGGAACTGGTGAAAGAATATCTGGAGAAGGTCGGTATCGGTGTGACCATTAAAAATGTCGATGAGTCCACCTGGATTGCACTCAAAGATCAATATCAATATGATTTAACCGTCACCCGTACCTCTCCCTGGGGAATGATGGTCTACGGGAGTTGGGCGACGGCGTATTTTGATACCCGGAGAACCGGGGAAGGTGTGTTGCATATCGTTGATGACCCGGCCTATCTCGCCCTGGTCGATGGTCTTCTCTCTACGACTGATCCCACCACCATTCAAAAACTCGCCTATGCCGTCCAGGATTATTACGCCGAAAATTTACCAGCGATTCCCCTTTACTGGAACATGATCGTTACTCCCTTCAACCGTCATTTCAGTGGTTGGATGCCGGATCCCCTTTTTGGTATTTACAACATTGATACCTCGATCAATTTAAAGAAAGTAACCGAGTGAATTTTAGTAAAAGGGGAAAAGCGACCTCCCCCCCTCACTCCTCCGGAGGAGGGAATGAAAAATGATTCACTAGAGGGGTATTCTCAATAAGCGAAATATGCATTTATCCGTGTATAAGGTCCCACTTTAGACAAGGAGGGTCAGGGGGGTTTAGCTGGTCGCGATGAATATCGAATCCTCCTTTATCCAAAGGGGAAGTCATTATGAAATGGTGAAGAGATGATCCTTCCGACCAAAAAAGTAATCCGTTATGGTGTTGCCCTTTTTTTCATTTTTACAATGAATTTCTTTCTCCCTCGGGCGATGCCTGGAGATCCGGTGATCAATTTATTGGGGGAGGATTTTGTTGCCGGAAAAGAAACGGTTGAAAAGCTCCGAGAGGAGCTGGGTTTGAATCGGCCAGTGATTCTTCAATATACCGGATATTGGAGGAATATCCTGCATCTCAATTTGGGGTATTCCTATCATTTCCGGACACGGGTTTCAACCTTGCTTCTCTCTCGTTTGAAGTGGACCTTTATTCTGGTGATGCCCTCCTTATTGCTGGGAACGTTATTGGGAGCGTATGCCGGTGCTCTCGTTGGGTGGGGGGAAAAATCCTGGAGTAGTACTCTCACCTTTCTTCTTTTTTTATTTATCTATTGTGCTCCGCCTTTTTTTCTCTCGCTTCTTTTTCTTTACCTGTTCGCATTTCAAATGGATATTTTTCCATTGAAAGGGTTTTATACCAGTGGGCATTTTGGGGACGTATTGAGGCATCTCTTTCTTCCGATCTCGGTTATGACTCTTTCTTCCGCTTCCCGAAATTTTATGGTGATGCGTGGGAGTGTCCTGCAGGAAAAGGGGAAATCATATGTATGGTATGCCCGTGCCAAGGGCCGATTTGGGAAAAATATCTTGTTCCGACATGTTTTTAAAAACGCTTCACTGCCGATCGTGACTCTTTTTGCTTTGGATTTTGGTTTTATTTTTGCCGGTGCTCTCTTTATCGAGATTATTTTCTCGCTCAATGGAATGGGGACTTTGATTTATGAGGCGGTTCTCGCTCGGGATTATCCGGTTCTTCAGGGTGCTTTTCTGATCATTACCCTCATGGTCATTGGTGCCAATTTTTTTGCCGATTGGCTCTATAGCGTGATCGATCCCCGGGTCAGGCAGGAAACATGAAGCGATATGTATTGAATCGGAGAAAATATCTCTGGTGGTTTGGGGGAGCTCTATTTCTATTTTTTATAATACTGGCAGTTTTTTCGAGTTCTATCGCTCCCTATCATCCCCGCGAACGCTTTGAGCCGTTTGTTTCCCCAAGCCAAAAGCATCTTTGGGGAACGAACGACATTGGGAATGATATTTTTTCTGAATTTGTGTATGGTTCAAGGGTATCGCTTTTAGTTGGATTGTTTACCGGAGCCCTATCGACCTCCCTGGGTGTTGTGATCGGTCTGATTGCTGGTTTTCATAGCGGTTTTTTCGATGAAGTTCTGATGGGTTTAACCGATGTCGTCCTGATGATCCCTCGCATTCCTTTGATTATTGTTCTCTCGGCATTTCTACGACCGAACATGTGGTTGTTGATACTGGTGATGAGTATTTTATGGTGGACTTCAACGGCGCGAGTGATCCGTTCCCGGACCATGCAGATTCGAGCGATGAGCTTTGTGGAAAGCGCTCGCTGCCTGGGGTTTTCCAACCGACATATTGTTTTTTCCGAAGTCTTACCGAATATATTTATGGTTGTTATTCCCGAATTTCTCCTGACGGTGGCCTCCGCCATGATATCGGAAACGTCGCTTTCTTTCCTGGGACTGGGTGATCCTTCGTTGAAAAGCTGGGGCACAATGATTCATTTTGCATTCCAGAGAGGGGGATTTCTGAATGGGATGTGGTGGTGGTATATTCCTCCTGGTCTCGGTATCACTTTTTTTGTCATGTCGATCGTTTTTTTGAGTTTTTCCTTTGAGGAAGGAGAATTCGAGTTGAAAGAGGAAGTGAAGGATGTCTCTTTTAACAATTGAAGGACTTGAAGTGACCTTTGAAAACTTGACGGGGAATGTCAGAGCGGTACAAAATATTTCACTTCAGATTCATGATCAGGAAACGATGGCGTTGATCGGTGAAACCGGTTGCGGCAAGTCGGTGGTTGCCCAGGCGATTTTACAACTCCTTCCCGGGAATGCTCGTTTAAGCGGAACCATTCTTTTTAATAATCGCAACCTTCTCCAGTTGAATGAAAGAGAAATGGCATCTCTCCGGGGAAAGGAGATTGCCATCATTTTTCAGAATCCTTCTCTGGCTTTAAACCCGGTTTACACTATCGGATGGCAGGTCGGTGAACCCTTCCGAATTCATCAGAATTTCGATCGAAAACGATCACTTCAGGAAGCACGATCCCTCCTCGCTCAAATGAAATTTGAAAAGCCTCATTCGGCAGTCAAAATGTATCCCTTCGAATTTTCAGGAGGGATGAATCAACGGGTGCTGATCGCTTCCGCCCTGGCTCTTCATCCCTTGCTGCTCATCGCCGACGAACCGACACGGGGATTGGATCGCGAACTCATCGACGAAATTATTCCACTATTGGATTTATCTCGGAAAAAGTATGCGTCGTCACTCTTCTTAATTACCCATGATTTAACCGTTGCCCGGGAGATATCCGACCGAATCTCGGTCATGTATTCCGGAGAAATCATCGAACAAGCCTCTGCATCAGTTTTTTTTCATAAACCCCTCCACCCCTATTCCCAGGGACTTCTTGGAAGTCTTCCTGAAAATGGATTTCATCCGATTCCTGGTCACTCCCCCTCGATGATCGATTTCATCGCCGGCTGTCAGTTTCATCCTCGTTGTTCCTGGGCGAATGATCGTTGCCGAAGAGAAAAACCAGGGGAATATCTTATTGATGGACAGAGGGTAAGGTGTTTTCGGTATGATCGAGGTTGAAAAGATCACAAAAGTTTTTCATAACGGTTGGTCGAGAAAGCAGAACCAATTGGTTCTTGACGACGTTTCCTTTTCTCTTCTTCCCGGAAAGACTTTTGGACTCATGGGCCGGTCGGGTATTGGCAAGACGACTTTAGGCCGAGTCGTGGCTGGATTGGTGAAGCCATCCTCTGGGGAAGTTTATTTTCACGGGAAAAATATCTTTGATATGAATCGCCAGGAATGGCTTATCTTCCGCCGGAAAGTCCAAATGCTTTTTCAGGATCCTCAAGGATCACTCAACCCGAAAAAAAGAATTGAGAACTCGTTGCATGATGTATTGAATCTCATCAAAATTCCCTTTAATCGGCGAAGAGAAATGATTGATGATGTCTTTCAGGTGGTGGGATTGTCGGCTGATTTTTTAACCCGCTACCCGTCTCAGCTCTCTGGAGGTCAAAACCAACGGGTGGCTTTGGCGCGGATTTTACTTCTCAAACCGGAGTATATCATTCTGGACGAGCCGACCTCAGCTCTGGATATTTCGGTTCAAGCCCAAATATTAAATTTGCTCCGCGAACTTCAACAAACCCACGGATTGGGATATCTTTTTATTACACACGATCTGGAGGTGATTCGCTACATGTCGCACACCATCGGGGTGTTGGGAAATGGGACATTGAATATAGTGAAAGAAGACATCCATGCCAGGTAAACGCTTTGGCGACATTGAAAAAATAATAACTCATCCTTGTTATAGATGTCTTCTCACATCTCACTGTATTGTCATAATACCACAATTGAAGAGCAATACCGTTATTCATTCATCCTTTTTCCACCACTCCCTGGAAGCATTGGTTGAGATGAGGTTCATCAGTTTTTTTGGTAACGAAGCTGACAAGAATAGTAACCAGAGTAGAAATAGGAAGGGCGATAATGATTGGGTCAACCACATTCCAGGGATGGCCCCAAAGCGCAGGTTTTCCGAATAGTACTTGTGCTACTCCAATCACTTTGGATTCACTTTCGTGAACGAAGAGAAACCAGAAAATACTCACTGTAAATCCGGTAATCATACCAGAAATGGCTCCTGGCCGGGTTATTTTCCTGGAATACAATCCGCCTACATACATCGGGAGGAGAGTCGAGGCACAGAGACCAAAGAAGAGAGACGTTCCCCGAGCAATGATGGCAGAGCCGGTTTCATAAAAACGAGGGAGTGCCCAGGCGATGGAGGTGCTGATAAGAATTCCAATTGACGTACCCAACCGACTCAAGCGCATCGAAGTCTTTCGGCGAAGAACCGTCTCAACAATATCACGACTTAAAGCAGTTCCCATGGCCTGATATTGACCACTCAGGGTTGACATGGCGGCTGAAAACAATGTTACCAAAAACAGAATACCAAACCAGGCCGGCATCGTTTTTTGAATAAAAAGTGGAATGATAGAGTCTACATTTTTACCGGCAGCTAAAAAGGAGATTTGGCCTTGTGATTGATAGAAATAGACGTTGGATAGCCCACCCACCGTGAAGGCGACACCGGTCATGAAAAGAATGAATACACCGCCAATCATGATTGCCCGATTGAGCTCCCGGGTACTTTTCACTGTCATGAAACGCACCACCAGCTGGGGTTGGGCAAGCACGCCGATGCCGACTCCTAAAACAATGGTTGATACCACCGTCCACCAGAGATTGCTCCCCAGGGCAGGCATGGAGGTAAAACCTAAATGCCCTCGATTCCCAAAAATATCGATGGCTAAAGGATTTAGTTTTGACAAAGCATCATGAGCATTAACAATTCCACCCAGGCGGGAGTAAGTAAAAATGATCAAAATGATCATGCCGAATAGCATGATCGAACCCTGCAGAGCATCGGTATACATCACCCCCTTCATACCACCCATGATGACATAAATTGCTACTATCGCTGAGAAAATAAAAAGTGCCACTTCGTAGTTGATATTGAAATTAACGATGAGGATTTGAACAGCTCCCATGAGGACGGCAGCTATATAGATTGGCATGAAGAGGAATATCATGATCCCACTAAAAACCTCGATAAATCGGGATTGGTATCTTTTCCCTAACAATTCCGGGAAGGTGTGGCTGTCCAGATTATACCCCATCGCCCGAGTCCGATGACCAAAGAAAGCAAAGGCAATGAAAATACCGACAAAAATGTTGAGGAAGGTGAGCCATAATAAACTGAGTCCATAGACACCGGCGGCACCACCAAACCCCACAATAGCCGAGGTACTGATGAAGGTTGCGCCATAGGACATCGCCATGATATATGGATGAGCGGTCCGTCCAGCGAGTAAATAATCGGTGGCAGTTTGAGTTTTACGAAAGCCAAGATAGCCTAAATAACCGGTAAAAAGCAGGTAGGTTAAAACCGATAATATCAATATGATTTGGTTCATCTGAACCTATCCCCCTCTTTGTTTAGAATGATAATGGATCAACTAAAGATTTTCTTCCAACTCTTCTTCTTTCTTTTCCCATTCAATGACTTTGGTCGGTTCAATTGGCTTTTCACCGCCACGATTCCAATTGATGATGCCATAAACGACACAGACCAATGAGCTGGCAATACAGAGGATATAAACAAGAGCAATGGTGACATTATGGAAGCCAAGCATTTCCCCCACTCCTTTTGACCCGATTTTAAATTGTGACAATTGTAACAAAAGAAGGTAAAAATAAGCAACAAAAATTCCAAATTTTCTCCCTTTTCCTCCTATGGAAGAGGGGGAAATGAAAAAAGAAGTATGAATTCATTCATGCCTAAGGGTTAAAGTTAGGGTCAGGTGGTGTATCGATTGATTCTTCACTCTCTTTTTCGATTTCTTCTAATAACTTTTTGAGCTCTTCTTCAGTTTTTCTGAGTTTTGTTTTACAATAATGATTTAAAAAGGTTGCTCGTTTTACTTTTTCTGCTAAAAGATCGACATCTATATCTTCATTTTCGATTTCAGAAACGATTCTTTCCAATTCTTCAATAGCTTGCTTATACGTCAGTTGATCTTTTTTGTTCATGACATTCCTCCACAATACTGTTGATAGTACCATCGATCAGATGAGTCACCATGGTTTGACCAGGGTGTACCTGATTGACACGGGTGAGGATAACTCCTTCCACTCGGGCGATACTGAAACCCCTTTTCATCAGGTTTTCTGGATCGAAATGGCGAATGGCTTGTTCGAAAAGCGAATGTTTCCCGGTGGCAATGGTGATTTTTTGCTGGAAAATCGCAGCTTCTTTTTGAAAAAGCAGATGTAATTCATGAAGGGAGTGATTGATAAAATATCGACTTACCGAGGAAAGCTTGATCGTACTCAATTGATAGCGGTTATAAGCCTGAGTGAGGTTTTCCCGGATCAGATGGCTGAAAATCTCCATTTTCGCCTTGATTTCATGCTGGGAATTGTCAAGGAGCCGTTCAGTGGATCGGGCCAAGGTTCTCTCTAATTTTTGAACATTTTCTTCGAACATTCGAGCTCCGGATATGACAAATTCTGCAACTGCGGTTGGAGTTTTTTTCTTGGTGTGGGCAACCATATCGACCACGGTATCATCCCGCTCGTGGCCGATTCCGGTAATGACGGGTAAGGGGAAACGAGCAACTTCCGCTGCTAAGGTATAGTTGTCAAAACAGCTCAAATCAACCTGAGACCCTCCACCCCGGATAATAATCACCAAATCGAAATTATTCAATTGGCTTTGAATTTGCTGGAGAGCCATGACCATTGATTCGGCAGCTTCTTCCCCTTGCATGAGTGCTGGGAACAGAGAGAGAGAAAACTGGTATTTGAAAGGGTTTTCTTGAAGATGAGTGCAAAAATCACCATAACCGGCTGCAGTGGGTGAAGAAATGATCGCGATACGCTGGGGAACCAGGGGAAGAAGAAGCGCTTTGTTGGCTTCCATCAAACCCTCCCGGATGAGACGTTCAATCACTTCCTTTTTCTTCCGGGCCATTTCACCGGTCGAATAAGTCGGGTCAATATCTCTGATATTTAAACTCAGACCGTAGACTTCATGGTATTGTACTTGGGCATTAAAGAGGATTTTCATCCCCTTTTTCAAGGTTTCACCGGTGGCTTTTTCAAAGGTTTGGATCAGGGTACGGTAGTTATAGGCCCAGATGTTAGCCCGAGCCTGGGCGATGATTTTTTCCTCGTTTTTATCGACCAAGTCCAAGTAACAATGACCGTTTTGGTTCTCTCTGATACCAGCAATTTCAGCGACGATCCAGAGATATTCAGGGAAATTATCACCAATTACCTCTCGGATCAATACATTTAAATCATAAAGTGTAATGAATTGAGATGAGAATGATTGATTTATCATTTGATTTCCAGAAAACAATTATTGGGTTTGATTGATCGAACCCCTACTCAATATCTTCATGATTGTAAGGGCGCTAATGTATTGCGCCCGTTATCTAAATTTTATTGTAGCGACATGCCATGGCATGTCGGTCATTTGGTTTTCATCATCAATTCTGCCAGGATATTAACCTGATATGATGGTCTATCCTGGAAATTACGTGAGTCTTGAGTCTTAAAGAGCTGTGGAACTGAGGAATTGTGGAATTGTGGAAGTGAAAAAGCTTTAATAATC
>CAYSWT010000044.1:0-15229 GCA_964434845.1 uncultured Atribacterota bacterium
CAGGATACGGCTTTCATCCCCGCCTTAACAGGCGGGGATTTCCCGCTGGATTAAACAATCTTCTCGTCACTTCGTCACCCCTGAATGTTTCTATCAGGGGTCCATAAATATTTTGGATTCTCGATAGGGACATTCGGGAATGACGGATGAAGACCTCACCCATCCTGTAAACACGAAGATCAGTCTACGGCGTGAGATAGAAAAATGAAAATGTCCGATTTTTGCCGGATATGAGAGTATCTCCTATAAAACCAGATTCAACACTATCCCGGTAAAAGTTGCCGCCACAATCATAATTCCAGTAGCTTGGATGAGCCGTTTGATCCCGAGTTCCTTCAAAATCACCATGAAAGTCGCTACACAGGGAAAGAACATGGCCAGCATGACTGAGGAAATAACCAGTTGTTTCACCGTCAGCTGCAGTGGCGTTAAAAGCCCCATGGCAATGTCTTTACGGAGAAATCCCAGAGCTAAGACTAAAGAGACTTCCTTGGGGAGTCCTAATAGGGTTTTCAATACAGGTCCGATAGCATTGGCTATCAGGGGGAAAAGATTTGTCATGAAAAGCAGATTGATAGCCAGAATTCCCAGGGAGACAACGGGGAGAGCTTCCTTGAGGAACCCTTTAACCCTCAACCAAAGCTTGGGGAGCACCGTTTTCCAGTATGGCAAACGATAAGGGGGAATTTCCAAAATCAGGGCAGGGCGATATCCCTTGACGGTGTATTTCAAAATAACCCCTAATATAATCCAAGCCAGCAGGAGTACCAGATAGACCAGGGTCACCGGCCACGTCCCATATTTTCCTAAAACTCCAAAAATGAGTGCCTGCTGGGAAGCACACGGAATACCCACTGATATCAGAACCGATACAATAAACCGCTCGTTTTCACTTTCTAAAACACGGGTGGCTAAAATCCCCGGGACATTACACCCCAATCCTAAAAGGGTAGGTACGATCGCATAACCATGCAAACCCACCCGATGCAGAAAACCGTCCAATAAAACCGCCAAACGCGGGAGGTAGCCGGTATCTTCCAGGAGGCCTAAAATCAGGTAAAATGCAACGATATAGGGGAGAACCACCCCCAATTCTACATAAACCCCTGTCGAGAGGAGACCGAGAGATTGTTCAAAATCGATAGTGCCGTTGACTGGAAGTCCGATAAGAACAGTTTTTAAAAAGGGGGAAAAGGACAAGAGTTTATCCAAACGGAGAAGCAAGGGAAAATACACGGTGTGAAAGAACGGATCGAGAATAGAGGTGATGAGTCCTTCGCCGATAAAACGAACCAGCCAGAATACTCCATAGAGTACACCCAGACCGATGAAAAAACCGCTGACCGGAAGAAGAGTCGCTTCTTTTATTCGATCTAACCAACTGGGTTTATAATATGAAAAGGTTTGGACGGCTTCGATCACCTGACCGATTTCCCGCCAACGCTCCTGGTGCGAACCAGGGACGATCGCCGCTACCCGGGCATCATCCAGTGACTGGACAAGTTTTTTCATTCCTTCACCGGTGGTCGCTACCACTGGTATCACCGGTATGCCGAGCAGCTGGGACAGCTTTTCAATATCGATACGGATCCCCCGGCTCTGAACCTCGTCCCACATGTTGAGTGCCATCACCAATGGTTTTTTCTTTTCCAAGAGTTCGAAAGTGAGATAGAGATTGCGTTCGAGATTACCAGCATCTACCACATTGACCACGACATCGGCCTGATCGATGATCTTGCTGGCGATTTTCTCGGCCTCGGCATCAGCTTCTAAGGCATAGATTCCAGGAGCATCAATGAGCTCAAATGAAGTTCCACTACGATTGACAAGACTCCGGGCAATTTCTACGGTTGTACCCGGGTAGTTGGATGAAACGGTATAGATACCGCTCAAACGGGTAAAGACAACACTCTTCCCAACATTGGGGTTCCCAGCCAAAACGACTTTCTTCATCTATCAACCCTAACCTTAATTCGCCGAGCAACGCCCCGCCCTAAAGCAAGGTCATGGGAGTCCATCCGGATAACGATCGGACCGCCAGCCAGAATCTGGCTGATCTTGGTAATTTTTTTCCCGGGAATAATTCCCATCACGCAGAGTTTTTTTGCTAACCCATGGACATTATCAATATCAACAACCACTCCCGTCTGACCGGGAAGCATATCAATCAAAGAAAACGTCGAATTGAGCAAAGGATGAAATACGCATCGTTTCTTGATCACGGGAACCATCCCCTTTGTTGTATAGACCTTAACGACACTTTTCACAGAGTCCGTAAAAATAAATTTGATGGGAATCGATTTTAAAGCGATAACGGGTATTGAGTTCCTGCTCCAATCGAGAAATAAACTCACTCTCTTCCATCAGTTCGCTGTAATCAATCACGCTGCCGCATTTGTTGCAAACCAAGTGATGGTGGTGAGTGGGTTTGCGGGTCATTTCAAAGTGATCTTTGCCATCACCAAAATTCACCCGATGTAAAACCCCGATACGTGTTAACAAATCCAAATTGCGGTATACGGTGGCAATCCCGGCTTTTTGATTACATTTTTTCAGCTGCTCATGAACTTCTTCCGCCGAAAGGTGTTTCTTGCTCTTCTCAAAGACTTCGATGATCGCCTGCCGCGATGAGGTCATTTTTTTATGGTAGTATCCTAACGCTTTATCCCACTCTTTTTTCAGCATTTCTCCACCAATTCAAATGATAATCATTCTCATTCTCAATTATAGTCTTATTATACTCCCTCTTCAAGTAGCATTAAAGGTCTGTCCTGAAAATACAGTGACGAGTGATCAGTAACGAGTAACCAGAAAACAATAAAAACTCCTTTTATTCAGGATAATCAATCATTCCATTCACCGAACCTCTCCCTTTGGACAAAGGGAGATCGAGAGGGATTCGAGCTTTTCGTCTTTTATTTTTTCCCATCCTTACACTTTTTACATTTCACATTTTACTTTTTACCGAGTTTTTCAAATCCCCCCTGGCCCCCCTTTGCTAAAGGTGGGAAATTTTTCTCCTTTCCTTGCATTTTACAAAAGGGTGTGATATATTTTTGCTACTTTTATTAAGGGATCGGACATTCTTCACCGGTGAATCCGATCTTGTCAAAAACGATGAAGGGGCACAGTAGGTATCGATGAGGTCACAGAGAGCCCGCAGATCGCTGAAAGCGGGTACTTTCAGACATACTGAAACTCACCCCGGAGTTACAGGCTGAACGAGCAACCCTCTATTAGGCTGTGTCGGGTACTCCCGTTAACGAGGATGATATTGGTTTTCACCAGTATCTATAAAGAGTGGCCTGTACATCAGGCAATGTGGGTGGTACCGCGGGGAAGTTTTCATGAACCCCTCGTCCCTGTTGGGACGAGGGGTTTTTTGTTACCCTGATCCGTCGGGATCATTTTTTCTTCTCAAAAAAATAAAGGAGGAAACACATGAAAAGCGACATGATAAAAAAAGGGATAGACCGATGTCCACATCGATCACTCCTTTTCGCTACCGGGATTTCACGAAAAGCGCTTGATCGCCCATTCATCGGAATTGCCAGTTCCTTTTCCGACCTGATTCCCGGTCATATCCATATGCGTGATCTGGAACGATTCATTGAAAGAGGAATTGAAGCTGGCGGCGGGAATCCCTTTGTCTTTGGAGTCCCGGGCATGTGCGATGGGATCGCCATGGGTCATGAAGGAATGAGGTATTCCCTCCCGAGCCGTGATGTGATCGCTGATGGGATTGAAGCGGTCGCCAAAGGACATTCCCTGGATGGCTTGGTGATGCTGACGAATTGCGACAAGATCACTCCCGGAATGTTGATGGCAGCTGCCCGCTTGGATATCCCGGTTCTCCTGGTTACTGCCGGTCCCATGCTTTCCGGTCGGTATCAGGGACGAAAACTTTCTTTTGTACGTGATACCTTCGAAGCCGTCGGAAAATACCATGCCAGACAGATTGGGTTGAACGAACTGGAAGCCCTGGAATTAGAAGCCTGTCCGGGAGGTGGATCCTGTCAGGGGCTCTACACCGCCAACACTATGGCGTGTCTCACCGAAGCTATGGGAATGAGTCTCCCTGGTTGTGGAACCGCCCTGGCGGTCTCGGCGGAAAAAAGACGTATCAGCTATGAGAGCGGCAAACAAATCGTCCAGCTGGTGAAAGAAAACATCACCTCACGGATGATATTAAATTCCAAAGCGCTGAAAAATGCGATTGTGATGG
Organism: uncultured Atribacterota bacterium; assembly: GCA_964434845.1. GTDB lineage: Bacteria > Atribacterota > Atribacteria > Atribacterales > Atribacteraceae > CAYSWT01. Next base: position 4,226 of record CAYSWT010000044.1, read on the forward strand.
ATCTCGCCCTGGGGGGGTCCACCAATACCGTTCTTCATCTGCTGGCTTTAGTAAATGAACTGGGCTTGGGTGATATTACCCTCCACACCTTTGATGAATTATCGAAAAAGGTCCCCCACTTGGTTTTATTACGACCGGCGGGAGAACTTTTCATGGAAGACCTTCATTTCGCGGGTGGAATACCGGCTATGCAAAATACCCTGGGAGATCTTCTTGAAGATAATCTCACTGTATCCGGTCATTGCGTGAAAGAGATCCAAGCAGCGGTTGAATATATCGATCGAGATGTGATTCGACCCCGTGAAAACCCGCACTCTCTTGAAGGAGGACTGGCAATTCTGACCGGTTCCCTCGCACCGGATGGAGCAGTGGTAAAACAATCCGGGGTGAGTGCCGATATGAAATTTTTCCGAGGAAAAGCTATCTGTTTCGACAGTGAAGAAGCCGCCATGGAATCCATTACCGCTGGAAAAATCACCAGGGGCTCGGTGATCGTCATTCGTTTTGAAGGACCGAAGGGTGGACCGGGGATGAGAGAAATGCTGGCTCCAACTTCTGCGGTAGTCGGTATGGGTCTCAGTCACGACGTGGCTTTGGTGACTGACGGACGGTTTTCAGGCGGAACCCGAGGACCTTGTATCGGCCACATTGCTCCTGAAGCCTATGATCGGGGACCGATTGCTCTGGTTAAAGATGGCGATGAGATTGTCATAGACATTCCCTCCCGTAAACTCGAACTCCTGGTCAGTGAAAGTGAACTGGACAATCGGCGGAAAAAGTTGGTACTTCCTCCCCCAAAATATACTCATGGACTCCTCGTCCGTTATATCGAACGGGCACTACCAACCAGCCAGGGAGCAGCCATGAAGTAAAAGTGAGGTGATAACGTTGAAAATGAAAGGTGCACAGATACTGATTGAATTACTGAAAAAAGAAGGCGTGACCACAGTATTCGGTTATCCCGGCGGTTCGGTCATTGACATCTATGATGCTCTTTTTGAAAACCCTGATATCAAACATATCCTGGTTCGGCATGAACAAGGTGCTGCCCACGCTGCTGATGGATACGCCCGAACCACCGGAAAAGTAGGAGTCTGTCTCGCCACATCCGGACCGGGAGCAACGAACTTAGTAACCGGACTGGCAACCGCCTACATGGATTCAATTCCCATAGTTGCCATTACCGGCCAGGTACCAACCCGGCTGATTGGGAAAGATGCTTTTCAGGAAGCCGATACCACCGGCATTACCATGCCCATAACCAAACACAATTTCCTCATTAAAAACATTCATGACCTCCCGCTGATCATCCGGGAAGCGTTTCTTATCGCTTCCACCGGGAGACCCGGGCCGGTACTGGTCGATATTCCCAAAGATATTCAAATCGCCGAAATCGAATTTTCTTATCCGGAAAAAATCGACATACCCGGTTATAAACCCACCTATCGCGGCCATGTCAATCAAATCAATATAGCGGCCCAGGCAATCAAGGAGGCGAAAAAACCCCTTTTCTACGTCGGGGGGGGAGTGATTTCCTCCGGGGCATCCGATGTCTTGTTGACCATCGCTGAAAAAACCAATATCCCCGTCACCTATACCCTGATGGCAAAAGGAGCGATTCCAGAAAATCATCGGCTTTCATTGGGATGGCTTGGCATGCATGGAACGTATCACTCCAACAAGGCCATCATGAATTGCGATCTGTTGATCGCTGTCGGCACCCGTTTTGATGATCGGGTCACCGGGAAAACCAGCACTTTTGCTCGCAATGCCAAAATCATCCATATTGACATCGACCCGGCCGAGATCGGGAAAAACGTTCGGATCCACATCCCTATTGTCGGTGATGCAAAAAACATACTCACCGAACTCGCCAAGCAAGTTGAGGAAATGAACCATGATGCGTGGCTCAATGATATCCTGGTTTGGAAAAATGAATTCATCCCTAAACCTCCAAGCACGAATGAACTCGTTGCCCAAGTCGTCATTGAAACAGTATTTGAAATGACCAAAGGCGAGGCCATTCTTGTCACCGATGTTGGACAGCATCAAATGTGGGCGGCTCGTTATTTTCTCTGTCGCCGCCCACGAGCGTGGGCAAGCTCGGGAGGCCTGGGAACCATGGGATATGGTCTTCCGGCGGCAATTGGTGCTCAGATCGGCAATCCGGACCAAACCGTCGTTCTTTTCAGTGGTGATGGCAGCATTATGATGAAAATTCAGGAGCTGGTTACAGCCGTAAATAACTGCCTTCCCTTGAAAATATTCGTATTGAACAATGGATACCTGGGCATGGTGAGACAATGGCAACAGTGTTTCTTTGAGGGGCGCTATTCGTGTACTCCCATCCCCAACCCCGACCTTGCCCGATTAGCCGAAGCCTTCGGCGCGGAGGGCATTACCGTTAAAAATTCGGATGAACTCGAGAAAGCGGTCCAGCGGGCGCTGATCGTCAAAGACCATCCGGTTTTTGTCGATTGTCACATGGAGAAAGAAGCGAATGTCTATCCATTTGTTCCTCCAGGAAACTCGCTTGATGAAATGATCCTGGAATAGACACCCTACGGTGTAAGATGAAAAGCGAAAGAACAATTCATTCGAAATAGACAACCATTTCATGTAAATTGAGAAAACTTCTAAAAGTCTGATGGTGTTCAAAATTGACCTGGTTGTCTATTGAAAAGGAGAGCGACCATGCAACACATTATTTCGGTTCTGGTGGAGAACAAACCCCGGGTTCTGGCACGAGTGGCTTCGCTTTTTGCCCGGCGGGGATACAACATCGAAAGTCTCGCGGTGGGCCATACCCAAGACCCGGTCATTTCCCGCATCACCCTGGTGGTTCGCGGTGACGAAGATATTTTGGAACAAATCACCAAACAACTCTACAAACTCATCGAAGTCATTAAAGTATGCGATTACACCGACACTAACTATGTCGATCGGGAGCTGGCGCTCGTCAAAGTCAATGCTCCCTCCAACCTTCGGGGTGAAATTGTCCAAACGGCTGGAATTTTTCGAGCTCGGATTGTCGATGTTAGCGAAAAAAGTCTGCTGATCGAAGTCACCGGGACCTCCGACAAAATCGACGCCTTGGAGCAACTTATGAAAAAATACGGAATTATCGAAATGACTCGTACCGGAAAAATCGCTTTAGCCCGGGGAAGCCAATCCTTATAATACCAAGTGAGACTTTTTAAATCTCAGCTTTGAGAGCTGATAATTGATAAAAGGAGGAATTTTCATGGCTCGTATTTATTATGATCAAGACGCTCAATTGGAACTCTTGAAAGGGAAAAAAGTCGCCATTATCGGTTTTGGAAGTCAAGGAAGCGCTCAAGGCCAAAACCTAAGAGACAGCGGTATCGAAGTCATCGTCGCTGAACTCCCGGGGACTGCGGGATACGAAAAAGCAAAAAAAGCCAAATTTTCACCAGTGAGCGCTGACGAAGCTGCTCAAGGTGGCGATATCATTCAAATGTTGGCCCCGGATCAATTCCAACCAGCAGTCTATCAGCAATCTATCGCCAAACACTTAGCGCCGGGAAAAGCTCTGATGTTTTCCCATGGTTTCAATATCCACTTCCATCAAATTGTTCCGCCTCCTACCGTCGATGTCATCATGGTGGCTCCGAAAGGACCGGGTGACTTGGTGCGAAGAATGTACCAGGAAGGAAAAGGTGTTCCATCTCTAATCGCGATTAACCAAAACGCTTCCGGAAAAGCCAAAGAATTGGCTCTGGCCTATGCCCGTGGGATCGGCGCCACTCGAGCAGGCGTGCTGGAAACTACTTTTCAGGAAGAAACTGAAACCGACCTATTTGGTGAACAAGCAGTTCTATGTGGTGGCCTGACCGCCCTGATTAAAGCTGGTTTCGAAACCCTGGTCGAAGCTGGGTATCAACCAGAAGTGGCCTATTTTGAATGCCTTCACGAAATGAAACTCATCGTTGACCTGGTATATGAGGGAGGGTTGAGCTTAATGCGTCAGGTAGTGAGCGATACCGCCGAGTTTGGCGACCTGACCCGTGGTCCTCGGGTTATTAATCATGAAACCAAAAAAGAAATGAAAAAGATCCTGGGTGAAATTCAAGACGGAAGCTTTGCCCGGGAATGGATCCTGGAAAACCAGGCAAACCGGCCAGTTTATCATGCCCTGAGAGAAAAAGATTTCCACCACACCATCGAAATCGTTGGCAAACAACTGCGAGACATGATGCCCTGGCTGAAAAAATGACAGGGAGGAAAGAAACGTGAAAAGGGTTCGGATTTTTGATACCACCCTGCGAGACGGAGAACAATCCCCGGGAGTATCGTTAAACGTTCAGGAAAAATTAGAAGTTGCCCGACAGCTGGCCCGTTTAAACGTCGATATCATCGAAGCCGGGTTTGCCATTGCTTCCCCAGGCGATGCCGAAGCGGTGAAAATCATTGCCCAGGAAGTCAAAGGCCTGGTGATCTGTTCATTGGCCCGGTCCAAAGAAAAAGATATCGACGTAGCCTGGGAGTCGGTACGCCATGCTGAACAACCGGCTATCCATACTTTCATTGCCACTTCCGACATTCATCTCACCTACAAACTTCGCCTAAGCCGTGAACAGGCTCTGGAACAGGCGGTCTGGGCTGTAACGCGGGCGAAGGGCTATGTGAATGAAGTTGAATTTTCAGCCGAAGATGCCACTCGTTCCAACTGGGATTATCTCTGCCAGGTATACGCAGCAGTCATCAAAGCCGGAGCAACTGTAATCAATGTACCAGACACGGTAGGCTACACCACTCCCGACGAGATGAAGGCGTTGATTCAATACCTGTTTCAACACACCGAAGGGATCGAAAAAGTCATCGTCAGCATCCATTGCCACAACGATCTCGGTTTGGCCGTCGCCAATTCCTTGGCAGCCATGCAAAGTGGGGCTTCTCAAATCGAATGTACCATCAATGGCATCGGTGAGCGTGCTGGGAATGCTTCCCTGGAAGAAATTGTGATGGGAATGCATGTCCGCAAAGACTTGTATCAGACTGAAACCGGCATCAATTTTTCGGAAATCTACCGTACCAGTCGGTTGGTGAGCCAACTCACCGGAATGTTGGTCCAGCCCAATAAAGCAGTAGTCGGTCAAAATGCCTTTGCTCATGAATCGGGTATTCATCAGGATGGAGTATTAAAAGAAAAAAGCACCTACGAAATCATGGACGCTAAGCTTATTGGCCGTGAGGAAAAAGTGCTGGTGCTCGGAAAACATTCGGGTCGGCATGCGTTTGCGAAGAAATTAGAAGAGTTGGGCTACCATCTTTCTGAAGAAGATTTCAACCAAGCTTTCGAACGCTTTAAACAACTTGCTGATCAGAAAAAACAGATCGCCGAAGCCGATATCCATGTTATTGCAGCCGATGAAGCCACTCGAGCCGATGAAGTCTACCGGCTTGATTTTGTCCACGTCTGCTGTGGGAATAATATCCTTCCTACTGCGACCGTCAGACTCATTCACGAAAATGGTACCACTCTTCAGGGAGTAGCAACGGGCGTCGGACCGGTCGATGCTGCTTATAAGGCAATCAGCCAAATGGTGGGCCTCTCATCAGATCTGGTCAATTTTACCCTGCAATCCATATCAGGAGGAACCGAGGCCCTGGGTGAAGTCGTCGTCAGAATCTTTACCGAGGATAATGTGTATGTGGGAAGAGGATCTAACCAGGACGTCGTAGTAGCCAGTGTCATCGCTTACCTCTCTGCCATCAACAAGATGACCCGGCAGAAGAAAATGAACCCCCAAACCCAAGTTTAAGAGTACTGAAGAGATTCGATTCTTCTCATACAATGTGCAGCAGGAATGCTGCTCCAACGGGTTGAGACAAAGTGTTTATCTACATGGAAAGCGATGGAGAAATTTTCAATATGAATCTTGATTTCTCCATCGCTTTTGCAAGTTCCAATATCAAACAACGGGAGAATGACTATGGGAATGACCATAACTGAAAAAATCATCGCCGTGCATAGCGGCCGAGAAAAAGTGATTCCGGGTGAACTGGTTCAGGTAACCATCGATCTGGTGCTTGCCAATGACATCACGGCTCCGTTGAGTATCAAAGAATTAAACAAATATGAGATCGATTCAGTATTTGATCCGGAAAAAATTGTGTTGGTCGCTGATCATAACACCCCTGCCAAAGATATCGCTTCCGCCCAAAACATAAAATTGATGAGGGAGTTTGCTCAAAAATATCACCTTCATCATTTTTATGAAGGTGGATCGGTGGGAATCGAACATGTGCTCCTTCCCGAAAAAGGCTTAGTCATACCTGGAGACTTAGTCATCGGAGCCGATTCCCATACCTGTACCTATGGTGCGCTGGGTGCATTTTCTACCGGGATGGGAAGTACCGATATCGCAGCCGCCTGGGCATTGGGAGAAACCTGGCTCAAAGTCCCCGAATCGATAAAATTTGTGTATTCTGGTCAACCGGGGCGATTTGTTACCGGAAAAGATTTTATTCTTTTCACTATCGGTAAAATCGGAGTTGAAGGTGCTCGGTATTGTACCATGGAGTTTACTGGTTCAGCCATAACCACCCTCTCTATGGATGGACGATTTACAATGGCAAACATGGCAATCGAAGCCGGTGCCAAAAATGGGATTATGGAAGCTGATGTCACTACTCTTGCTTTCGTTCGAACCACACCCACTCCCCGAAAACCGCGAGTGTATCAGTCTGATCCAGATGCGGAATGGAAAAACGTCATCGAGGTAAATACCACTGCCATCGAACCGCAGGTCGCTTTGCCTCATCTTCCCGAAAACACTCGGTCGGTGTATTCTCTTCACCATACCCCGATTCAGCAGGCAGTTATCGGATCGTGTACCAACGGGAGAATGGAAGACTTACGCCAAGCTGCAGGGGTGTTGAAAAACCATCAGGTTCATCCCGGCGTCAGGGTGTATATTTTCCCCGGGACTCCCTCCATTCTTTTACAAGCTGAAAGGGAAGGTTTGGTGAAAATCTTCTTGGAAGCTGGTGCCGTACTCTGTCCACCATCGTGTGGACCGTGTTTAGGTGGACACTTAGGGGTTTTGGCTGAAGGAGAAAGAAGTATTTCTACCACAAATCGTAACTTTGTCGGTCGGATGGGACATACTGGCAGCGAAGTGTACCTGGCGAACCCCTACATCGCTGCCAGCTCAGCCATTGCCGGATACATTACCGCTCCAGATCGTTTGTAACCCACAGCACACTGGCAATAGACAGTGGAGCATAGACCACCATGTTACAGGCAGCACCATATGACAGTGAAAACACCGGGCGTAATGAATTTTCACCCCTCCCATCATCATGGTGTTTGTAGGGGCTTGATTTATCAAGCCCGAAAATACCACAGAATAGAGGAAAAATGGAAGTGAATTTTTGGGGAGTCCATAAGCAGCTCTTAGGAGGTGAATACCTATGATCATCAAGGGAAAAACCCTGAAATACGGAGATAATATTGATACCGATGTCATTATCCCCGCCCGTTATCTGACGGCAACCGACCCCATGGAATTAGCCAAGCATTGCATGGAAGACCTGGACCCAAATTTTAAACAGAAGGTGACTTCGGAAACAATTCTTGTCGCGGGTAAAAATTTTGGATGTGGATCTTCCCGCGAGCATGCCCCATTGTCAATCAAAGGGTCTGGAGTAAAAGCTATCATTGCTTTATCCTTTGCCCGGATCTTTTACCGGAACGCTTTGAACATTGGTCTTCCCATCCTGGAATCTGAAGAAGCTGCTACTCATTTGCAAACCGGTGATGAGATCGAGATTGATATTCAAAGGGGGACGATCATCAATCTTACCCGTAGGGAAAGCTATCGCGCCCAGTCTTTCCCTCCTTTTATTCAGGATGTTATTACCCGAGGAGGATTGATGAATCTCGTCAAAGAAAGAAAATCATCATAATCACTGACAGGGGTGGTGAGAACCTCCCCCTGTCATTTGGCTGATATTATGCCTTGTCTTTTTTCGTTCCGCATGAATCTCGAATAATGATTTCGGTGGTGATGACTCTTCCCGAAACCTCTTGTTCTCGCCCTTCCATCATTTTTACCAAGAGCTGGATAGCTTGATCACCAATTTCTTTCGCTTTCCAATTGATTCCGGAAAGTGCTGGCACATAATTGGCGGACATTTCATTTTCTAACATGCTCATTATTGCCAAATCTTCCGGGACTCTCCTTCCTAATTCCTTAGCAGCGTTAATCGCCCCTTCGGCGAGAATCTGGCTCTCGGTGAACAAGGCAGTAATTCTTTGATTTGTTTTCAACATCTCTTTAATAGAGGTTTCGGCTCGATAGGCATTCGGCTCGAGATAAATAGCGACTTTGTCTTTAAGTGAAATCCGATTTTTTTCTAAAGCCCGCTCAAAACCTCTCTGTGCTTGTACGGTTATGATTCTTCTATCTTCCAATCCGACAAAAGCCATTTGGCGGTGCCCCGCAGTAATAAGTTTGCGAACTGCCTTTTCTACCAGGTTCGTTATATCGATAAAAACCCAGCTCACTCCACGACTATCTTGAATTTCTGGTTTTCCCATTGAGACGAAGGGCTTGATTCCCTGGGCAAATCGTTTGATGCGGCTATCTCGTTTTAAAAGCTCAATAATAAGAAACCCGTCTCCCACATTACCATTCAACATGTTCTCGTAGATCATAGTCGGGTGAAAATCCTGTACGGAGGCGGCAATCATAAGCTGATAATTCAAACGCTGGCAAGAAAGGGTAATCCCCTTGAGAAGCTCTTGGTAGAGAGGAAAAGTGTTAAATCGTTGCATCGAATGAGGAAACAAAGCAACGATGCTGTTGGATTTGGGAAAAGGATACCCTTTTTTGTATTGTCGGGTTCGATAGCCTAATTCATCAATCACTTGCGTTACCCGTGCTTTGGTTTCAGGGCTTACTCGTTCATCTCGGTTATTTAATACATTGGAAACAGTGCTTTTGGATACTCCGGCTTGTCGGGCAATTTCATCTATGGTGACCATTTAAAATATCCTCCTTTTCAAACATACGATTAAATCAAATATCCACGTTTAAATTTTGATTTTTCGATCAAGAATGGGTGGTGGAGTTTGGATAGTGAAATGGTTCGATATCCCTTGGTTTTCATTGTTCAGATGGTGCCAGGGTATTTTCCTGGCATGAACATCTATCGATGAAATAAACTATCGAGTATACTTATACAAACGAAACTCATTGTCTACCAAATCTGGCTGCCAATCTTTCAAAATCCATACGTAGGATACAATTCTTGCTCCCGGTTTGAGTTCCTGCCAGAACTTATTTCTCAGTCGGTCGTTCACGTTTTGAAAGAGAAAAATGGTGATTACATCGGCATCCTGGATTGAAATGTCGTGGATATTTGCCAATCTTACCTTTACTTTAGAGCTTAAACCCAATAAAAATATCCGGAGCCACGCCAGAGCGAATAGCCAAGGGTTGATTTCAATGCCGACTGCACGAGCGCCATGTTTTCGAGCTGCAAGGATCAGAATACGCCCATCACCACATCCCAGATCATAAACCATTTCGTTGGGCTTCAGTTGCGCCATTTCAAGCATTCGCTTCACTCGTTTCATGTCGGTCGGTTGCCAAGGTATCCCATGGAAAAAGAGGGGAAATATCCACCAGAAAAAAAGAAACAAAATGCCAAGAAAGAAAATAAATAAAAAATAGGTCATAAATTCTTACCCCGATCTTTACTGATTATGCAATGAATTCCCTTCTATGCTCTAAAAACAATCTATTCATTGAATGTTAAATTTTGGTGTTTTCTTATATAAATATAATAACAGTAAAAATACTGATAAAACAATTATTTATCATTTTATATGATTTGTACTAACAGGTAAATACAATTAACAATCAAAATTCAAGAATAGATGTCCAGGTGAGGAAATTATCAAACCTGAAAATTTATTGCCACGACCTCATCCTTGGATGCTTTTTTCAAGGTTATCTTTTGTTATTTAATTTATTCTGTCTTACCCCGTAGGCTGCCGGTCTCGCAATAACAGATTATTATTAGAGTTTTAACCGTTACTGATCACTCTTCACTGTATTTACATCCCCAGCAATCCACTTTTTCAATAATTGGGAATCCATCTCCACCATCTGAAATCCGAATACCCGGGAAAAATCTTCGACGAGAGACCGATTGAATTCCTCCCGTTCTATGAGTGAAAATCTTTTCTCGCACACTTTCTCCAGCGAAGTCACGCCCTTGTCCCGTATTCCACAGGGAATGATATACGAAAAATACTTCAAGTCGGTGGCAATATTAAAGGCAAAACCATGATAGGTCACCCATTTTTTCACCGCCACCCCGATAGCGGCAATCTTTTCCGGCTGTTTCTTATTCATCCATACCCCAGTATGAGGCGGAAGCCGAAAGGCAAGCATCTCAAACCGTCGTAAAAATTGAATAATCACCTCTTCCAAGCTGCGCAGATAGAGATGAACATCTTTATTCCATAAACTCAAATTTACCAACGGATAACCGACGATTTGTCCCGGTCCGTGATAGGTGATGTCCCCTCCCCTTTCAACCGAATAAACCTCTATCCCTTCTCTTCTCAACACTTCATCACTCACCAAAATATGCTTCCGGGTAGCTGCCTTCCCCAGAGTAAATACATGAGGATGTTCCAGTAGCAGTAAAATCCCGGGAAGATTCCGACGGTATATTTCTTCAATCAGGCGTAGCTGCAATTGCCGAGCTCGTTCATAATTTACACAACCGAGCAGACAAAATGGCAGAGGAGTCATGAGAAACCTCCATGGTGAATCAATTTTCCTCGTTCGGAGGAATTCATGTGTTTTTTATTGATAACTCACTTTTCGTTGTTCAATAATAACATTTTTTTCTCATTTATACTCGGCAACTCTTCATAGAATAGACCGCCATACCGAATTTCGGCACCATATGAGGATGGAAATACCAAAATGTTGAGGTGTTGAGTCGTTGAGGTGT